>JBBWZO010000122.1:0-10507 GCA_039649125.1 Massilia sp.
TATGCGGTTTCAGCTGATGCAGTTGCAGGTGATTTAGTGATAATCGAATTGGAAGGCGCCACGGTGGCAAGAACAGCCACCGTGCTGTGCACCCGCAAAGGTCGGGTTCAGACGCGCGCAGCGGAAGCGGTTATCGATTTGTTCTTGGGTTCTGCTCCAACTTAAACCATGGACTGCTAAAGAAGGAAGAGCCCTTGCCTAATCTGACGCAAGTTTAGGAAAACCGAAGGTGGGAAACTGGACAATTCGGTCGATTCCCTCGTCTGCGGTGATTGCTGCACATACCGGAAATGCGCCGGACATAAAGGTAGGTAAGGCCAAAAACAAAAACGCCAACCTCGATGGGTTGGCGTTTTCTTTTGACACTGTTCTTGGTGGCCCGGGGCGGAATCGAACCACCGACACAAGGATTTTCAATCCTCTGCTCTACCAACTGAGCTACCAGGCCAAGAGAGGCATGATTATAGCCAGCCTCCACCGGCTCTGCAAGGCCCAGTTGCAATTTCTTCGCCGGAGGGCTTTTGCGGTCCGGCTGGCGGCGCGCTGCCCCGCAGCGGTGCGGCGATGACTAGCCGCTATAATGATTGGCATGACGACACCCATTTCCTCCTCCGCACAATACCGTAGCCCCGGCCGCGCCGGCGAGGGCCTTCGTAGCGATGTCTGCATCGTCGGCAACGGCGCCATCGCCAAGGCGGCCGCGCTCGGTTTCGCCCAGGCCGGGCACAGCGTGACGGTGTTGATGCCGGCTTCCGGCGCATCGCAGGGAGAGGCGGTCGCTGCCGGCGGCGGCGAGCGTCCGTGGGACGTGCGTGTCTATGCGCTGAACCATACCGCGCGCGACCTGCTCGCCTCATTGCGGGTGTGGGATGCGCTCGACCTGGCCCGGGTGGCCCCGGTCGACGCGATGGCCGTGCACGGCGACGGCAAGAACGGCGGCAACCTCGGTTTCGACGCCTTCGGCGCCCACACCGGCGCGCTGGCCTGGATCGTCGAGGACAGCAACCTGAACGGCGCGCTCGACGCCGCCCTGAAATTCGCGCACAACGTGCAGATCGTGAAAGGCTGCGCCGTGCGCCTGACCTGCGGCGCCGAGGGTGCCGCCATCGAACTGGAAGACGGCCGCAAGCTCGACGCCAAACTGGTCGTCGGCGCCGACGGCCGCGACTCCTGGGTGCGCGGCCAGTGCGACATCGGCATCGATTACCGTTCCTACCACCAGCGCGCCATCGTCACCAACTTTGCCTGCGAAAAGCCGCATCACGGCGTAGCCCACCAGTGGTTCACCTGTGCCGACGGCATCATCGCGCTGCTGCCGCTGCCGGGCAATCGCGTCTCGCTGGTGTGGTCGGCGCCGGAAACCCTGGCCGCCCAATTGATGGACGAGTCACTGGGCGAGCTGGCGATCCGCCTCGGCGAATACGCGGACGAGCCGCTCGGCTTGCTCAAGCCCTTGCAGCCGGAAGCCGTGAAAGCCGTGTCGCTGGCGCTGGTGCGCCCGCATGCGCTGACCGCCCCGCATGTGGTGCTGATCGGCGACGCCGCCCACGCCGTGCATCCGCTGGCCGGGCACGGCATGAACCTCGGTTTCGGCGACATCGTCGACCTGCTGCGCGTGATCGCGGGGCGCGAAGAGCACCGCGCCATCGGCGACGAGCGGGTGTTGGCGCGCTATGCCCGCGCGCGCAAGGAAGATGTATTGTTGATGCAACTGGCCACCGACGGCCTCGAGCGCCTGTTCGGTGCCAACCTCGAACCTGTGCGCATCGTGCGCAATTTGGGGTTAAACTTGCTCGATAAATTGCCTTTCGTAAAGCGTCGGCTCATGGCGCACGCTGTCGGCAAGTAACTTGCAGGGCATTCCATAAGGATCAGATTGTGATGAAAACCAAGATCGCCGCGCTGCTGGCGCTGGGGATGGTGGCCTCGTGCGTCGGCGCCGAAAACAACGTCGAAGCAAATATCCGCAAGAACATCGAGCCACGCCTCGGCGGCGCCAAGATCGAGTCGATCAGCGAAACTCCCTACAGCGGCCTGTACGAGCTGCGCGTCGGCGGCGATATCCTGTACACCGACAAGAAGGCCGAGTTCCTGTTCATCGGCCACGTGTACGACGCCAAGACCTCGAAGAACCTGACCCGGGCCCGCATCGACGACCTGAACAAGATCAAGTTCGCCGACCTCCCATTGAACCTGGCCCTGAAGCAGGTCAAGGGCAACGGCAAGCGCGTGATCGCCGTGTTCGAGGACCCGAACTGCGGCTACTGCAAGCGCCTGCGCCAGACCACGCTCAAGGACCTCGACAACGTCACCATCTACACCTTCATGTACAACATCCTGTCCGAGGATTCGTTCACGAAGTCGAAGAACATCTGGTGCGCGACGAACCGCGTCAAGGCCTGGGACGACTGGATGATCAACGGCAAGGTGCCGGCCGCGACCCCGGCCAGCTGCGATTCGCCGAACGCGAAAGTCGTCGAACTTGGCCAGAAGCTGAACATCACCGGCACGCCGGCGATCTTCTTCACCGATGGCACCCGCATCCCGGGCGCGGTCGACCTGCAGACGCTGGAAGCGAAGCTGCAGTCGATCAAGTAAGCATGGTCCTGCTGAATGTCAACGGCCGCGAGGTCCAGGTCGACGCCGACCCGTCCACGCCCATCCTGTGGGCGCTGCGCGACAACCTGAACCTGACCGGCACCAAGTTCGGCTGCGGCGCGGCCCTGTGCGGCGCCTGCACCGTCCACCTGGACGGCAATCCGATCCGTTCCTGCGTCACGCCGATTGCAAGCGCCGCCGGCCAGCGCATCACGACGATCGAGGCGGTCGGCGCGAACCCGGTCGGCAAGGCCGTGCAGGCCGCCTGGATCCGCCACGACGTGCCGCAATGCGGCTACTGCCAGAGCGGTCAGGTGATGAGTGCGACGGCGCTGCTGCGCACCAACCGCGCGCCGAGCGACGCCGACATCGACAGCGCCATGAGCGGCAACATCTGCCGCTGCGGAACTTACCAGCGCATCCGCGCTGCGATCAAGGATGCCGCGGCCACCCTGGCTACCTTGGCCTGAGGCCTGCGCATGAACGCCACCGGCATCCTGCTCGCGGCCGGGCGCGGGCGCCGCTTCGATCCATCCGGCGGCAACAATAAACTGCTCCAGCCGCTGGCCGGTGGCGATCCGGTGGTGGTCGCCAGCGCCCGCACGCTGCTGGGCGTCATCCCGCGCGTCATCGCCGTCGTGCCGCCGCATGACGGCGGCGTAGGCGACGCGCTGCGCGCGCTCGGCTGCGAGGTCACGGTGTGTCCCGCTGCCGACAGCGGTATGGCCGCTTCGCTGGTCCACGCGGTCCGGCATTCGCTGCCCCAGGCCGATGCCTGGCTGGTCGCGCTGGGCGACATGCCCTGGGTGGAACCGGAAACGCTGCGCGCACTGCTGGCGGCGCTGGCCGGCGGCGCCGGCATCGCCGCGCCCGTGCATGGCGGGCGGCGCGGCAATCCTGTGGCCTTTGCCGCCATGCACCTGCCGGCGCTGCTGGCGCTGCAGGGGGACGCGGGCGCACGCGGCCTGCTCCAGTCCGCAGCCGTCACCGGGGTCGAAGTGAATGATCCGGGGATTTTCCGCGACATCGACACTCCGGCCGACCTCTGAGCGTGCCCTTGTTCCAGCCCTTCCACCGGCTTGCTGCTGAGTTGTTTCATTTGGCGAATCCGTTACACTAGGGGAATCGGATCGACTCCTTTCGCCATCATGAAAAAAACAGCCCAGAAAAAGCAGCCCGCAATCCACTACACCATCGTCCCCAAGGACCTGGCGGGTCACCTGTTCAACGTCACGCTGACTGTACCGGTACCAAGCCCCGACGGCCAGGTGTTCGCATTGCCGGCGTGGATCCCGGGCAGCTACATGATCCGCGAGTTCGCGCGCAACATCGTGCGCATCCGCGCCGAATCGGATGGCGCCGCCGTCGCCCTCACCAAGTTCGACAAGCATTCCTGGCGTGCTGCGCCGGTCGCCGGACCGCTGACCCTGCACTATGAAGTCTATGCCTGGGACCTGTCGGTGCGCGCCGCGCACCTGGACCAGACCCACGGCTTCTTCAACGGCACCAGCGTGTTCCTGCGCGTGGTCGGCCAGGAAGAGGGCGCGCACGAGGTGGACATCCAGCGCCCTGGCGATCCGGCCACCAAGACCTGGCGCGTGGCGACCAGCATGAAGGAACTGGGCGCCAAGCGCTACGGCTTCGGCACCTATGTCGCGGCCAACTACGACGAACTGATCGACCATCCGGTCGAGATGGGCGACTTCGCGCTGGCCACCTTCAAGGCGCACGGCATCCCGCACGACATCGTGATCACCGGCCGCGTGCCGAACCTGGACATGGCGCGCCTGCAGGCCGACCTGAAGGCGATCTGCGAAGCGCAGCTGAACTTCTTCGAGCCGCAGACGAATCGTGCACCGATGGACCGTTATGTCTTCATGACGATGGCGGTGGGTGACGGCTACGGCGGCCTGGAACACCGCGCCTCGACCGCGCTGATCTGCGCCCGTGCCGATTTGCCGAGCACCGCCGCGCCGCAATCGGGCGAACCGAACGAGGGCTACCTGAAATTCCTCGGCCTGTGCAGCCACGAATACTTCCACACCTGGAACGTCAAGCGCATCAAGCCGGCCGTCTTCGCGCCCTACGACCTGCAGGTCGAAAACTACACGCCGCTGCTGTGGCTGTTCGAGGGGTTCACCAGCTACTACGACGACCTGATGCTGGTGCGCGCCGGGATCATCGGCGAGGCCACCTACTTCAAGCTGCTCGCGAAGACGATCGGCAGCGTGCTGCGCGGCAGCGGCCGCCTGAAACAGAGCGTCGCCGATTCCAGCTTCGATGCCTGGAGCAAGTACTATCGCCAGGACGAGAATTCGCCGAATGCGATCATCAGTTACTACACCAAGGGTTCGCTGATCGCGCTGACCTTCGACCTGACGATCCGCGCCAAGACCGCCGGGACGAAGTCGCTCGACGACGTCATGCGCGCGCTGTGGGAACGCTACGGGCGCGATTTCTATCCAAGCGTCGGCCGCGGCGTGACCGAGCAGGAAGTCGAGGCGCTGTTCGACGAGGTCAGCGGCCTGAAACTGCGCAACCTGTTCGAAAAATACGTGCGCGGCCTCGACGAGCTGCCGCTTGCGAAACTGTTCGCGCCCTTCGGCGTGAAGCTGGTCGACGAGCGCAAGAGCGGCAAACCGTCGCTGGACGCGGGCATCGGCCGCGACCCGCTGGGCGCGAAGCTGACCCAGGTGCACGAGGGCGGGGCGGCGCACCAGGCCGGCCTGTCGGCGCTCGATGTCGTGATCGCGATCGATGGGCTGCGCGTGAACGGCAACCCGTCGAACGTCGATACGCTGCTGTCGCGCTACCGCGTGGGCGACAAGGTGACGCTACACGCCTTCCGCCGCGACGAATTGATGGCCTTCGATGTCACGCTGCAGGGCGACCGGGTTCCGGGGATCACCCTGTCGCAGGCGGTCGCCGGCAAGAAGTCGGCGGCGCTTGCGCGCCCGAGCGCAGGCTGATTTTTTAAATAGGGCAGGGCGGGCCGTCGGCCGGCCCTGTGGTCGCCCTTGTCCCTTGTTGTCCCATGCTTCGTTCCGTTTCCCCCACCAGAAGAGGTTCACGTTGATCAAGCCCATCGCAGCCGCCGTCCTGGCGCTCGCCACCGTTCCCGCACTTGCCCAGCTTCCCGCACCGCTCAAGACCGAGGTCGTCACCCGCGTGAACGGCATGTATCCATGGCTGGACACGCTCTATAAAGACCTGCACGCCCATCCGGAAATCGCCTTCCAGGAAGTGCGTACCGCCGGCAAGCTGGCAAGCGAGATGCGCAAGCTCGGTTTTTCCGTGACCGAAAAGGTCGGCAAGACGGGCGTCGTCGCGGTGCTCAAGAATGGCGTCGGACCGACGGTATTGGTGCGCACCGAGCTCGACGGCCTGCCGATGGAAGAAAAATCGGGCCTGCCCTACGCCAGCCGCGCGAAAGCGGTCAGCGACGGCCGCGAGAGTTTCGTCACCCACAGCTGCGGCCACGACATCCACATGGCGGGCTGGCTCGGCACCGCACGCACGCTGGTCGAGCTCAAGAACCAGTGGAAGGGCACCCTCGTTTTTGTGGGGCAGCCGGCCGAGGAGACGGTATCGGGCGCGAAAGCGATGCTGGCCGATGGCCTGTTCACCCGCTTCCCGAAACCGGATTACGCCTTCGCCCTGCATTCCTGGCCGCTGGCCCACGGCACCGTCGGTTACAACACGGGCGCGGTGTCGTCGAATTCGGATGCGATCGAGATCGTGTTCAAGGGCCGCGGCGGCCACGGCTCGGCGCCCGATAAATCGCTCGATCCGATCATGATCGCGGCGCGCTTCGTGGTGGACGTGCAGACGGTGGTCAGCCGCGAGAAGGACCCGAAGGAATTCGGCGTGGTCACGATCGGCGCGATCCAGGGCGGCACGGTCGGCAACATCATCCCGGACAGCGTGCAGGTGCGCGGCACCATCCGCTCGTACAGTCCGGCGGTGCGGGCCAAGCTGCTCGACGGCGTGCGCCGGGTGGCGAATGCCTCGGCGGCGATGGCCGGGGCGCCGGCGCCCGACGTACAGCTCATTAGTGGAGGCGCGGCCATCGTCAACAGCGACGCGCTGGTGCTGAAGACCGAAGCCGTGTTCAAGGATGCCTTCGGCGAAGCGAACGCCCAGCGCATGCCGGCCATGACGGCCAGCGAGGACTTCTCGCAGTTCGTCAACGAAGGCGTGCCCTCGATGTTCTTCTTCACCGGCGTGTACGACCCGAAGACTGTCGAAGAAGCTGCGCGCGAGGGCGGCAAGCCGATCGCCTTCAACCACTCGCCGTTCTATGCGCCGGTGCCGGAGCCGTCGATCAAGACCGCGGCGCAGGCGATGAGCATGGCGGTGCTGAACGTGCTGGGACGCTGATTTCGTAGGGTGGGCGGCTCTACCCGGCCGCCCGCGTCATCGCAGCACATGCGCCGCCCACGCGTTCAACCAGCTCAAGAATCTTCGCGTCGCCTCTCCCATTGGTTGAACGCGTGGGCGGCGTCACCGGCGCAGGATGATCAAACACCTGGGCGGAGCCGTCCACGCTACGTCCTGCTGCACAGGGCGCGAATTTGCCGCCCTATTGCGGCCCGGCCAGGCTACGCAACTGAAACCGGTACTGGTGATCGAACAGGAAGGTCTCCGAAAACGTCAGTTTGCGCATGTTCCTCACCAGCAGGTTCGCCGGTTTCGGCAAGGGGCCACTGCGCCGCATCGAGGCCAGCGCCACCTTCGAGGCATTGTCGTTGCGTGAACGCTGCACCTCCACATCTTCCAATTCCCCATCCTCGTCCACCGTGATGTTTACCACCACGATCGCCGGCAGCATCGGCGGCAGCCTGCCGCTGAAGGTGTGTTCGCTGTTGCGCCGCATGACGTGCTGCGCCACCTCGGCCTTGTAGGCGTCGAGCGTGCGTGACGGCGGCGGCACGGGTGCTTCGGTGCGGGGGCTGGGGCCGGGAATGATGGCTGAAACGATCCGTTTGGCCGTGGAAGCGACGGGCTGGACCGTGCTGCATCCGCCCAGGGCTGCCAGTAGAAGAAGGAGAGCGGCCCGGGTGCGGATGGAAGTCTTCATTTTTGAACCTAGTCGAATAACCGTCGCAGTTCGTCGCCAGGGTTGGAAGCGCGCATGAACGCTTCGCCCACCAGGAAGGCATGCACGTTCGCCGCGCGCATGCGTTTTACGTCTTCCGGCACCATGATTCCCGACTCGGTGACCACCAGGCGTTCGGCCGGAATGCGCGGCAGCAGGCCCAGCGTGGTGTCGAGCGTGACCTCGAAGGTGCGCAGGTTGCGGTTGTTGATGCCGAGCAGGCGCGTTTTCAGGCGCAGCGCCGCGGTCAGCTCATCACCGTCATGTACTTCGACCAGCACGTCCATGCCGAGTTCCTGGGCACAGGCTTCCAGTTCGGCCATCAGGCCGTGGTCGAGGGCCGACACGATCAAGAGGATCGCGTCCGCTCCCATCGCACGGGCTTCGTACACCTGGTACATGTCGACAATAAAATCCTTGCGGATCACCGGCAAGTCGCAGGCGGCGCGCGCCTGGCGCAGGTAGTCGGCGTGTCCCTGGAAGAAGTTCACGTCGGTCAGTACCGACAGGCAGGAGGCGCCGCCGTTCGCATAGCTCTCGGCGATCTCCGCCGGGCGGAAGTCCGGACGCAGCACGCCTTTCGAGGGCGAAGCCTTCTTGACTTCGGCGATGACGCCGGCGCGGCCCGCCGCGATGCTCTTGCGCAGGTTCGCTTCGAAGCCGCGAATGCCGGTGCGCAGTTCGGCGTCGGTTTCGACTTCGCGGCGCAGGCTGGCCAGATCGCGGTGTTTCTTGGCGGCCGCCACTTCATCGGCCTTGACCGCGAGGATCTTGTTCAGGATGTCGGACATTCTCGTAAAACCTTTAGTGTTGCTTGGACAGTGCCAGCTTGACGCCGAGCCAGACGAACAGGCCGCCGGTGGCCCGGTTCAGCCAGAGCGAAACGGCCGGTGCCAGCTTGAGGCGGGCGCTGGCCTTGGCGGTGGCCACGGCGAGCGCGCCGCACCACAGCATGCCGTTGAAATTAAAAATGCAGCCGAGGACGATGAAGGCGAGCGCCTTGTTCGGGGCGTCGGCGGAGATGAATTGCGGTACGAAGGCGAGGAAGAAGATCGCGACCTTCGGGTTCAGCACATTGGTCAGGAAACCTTGCGCGAAGATCGTCCGGTAGGGTAGTGGCGGCAGCATGGGGGCTGCCGCCTCGCCGGTCTTCTTGCGGCTGAGCAGCAGCCCTACGGCCATGTACAGGATGTAGGCCGCGCCGACCAGCTTTACGACCGTAAACGCGGTGCTCGATGTGGCCAGCAGCGCCGACAGGCCGAGCGCGGCGGCGAAGATGTGGACCAGGGTGCCGGCGCCGGTGCCGAGCGCCGCGGTGCAGCCGGCGCGCCAGCCCTGGGTGGCGCTGCGCGTCATGATCAGCAGCGAATCCGGCCCCGGCATGATGTTCAGGAGCAGTCCGGAAAGCACAAACAGGGGAAGGTCGTGGATTCCGAACATGGGTACGTCCTTACGCCTTGGCGCCGAGCTGGCGCGTGACCTGGACGAACTGCTCGAGCTTGGCCAGGGCCGCGCCGGAGGCGATGACCGCACGCGCCTTCGCCAGCCCCTCTTCGATCGACGCCGCCACGCCGGCCGCGTACAGCGCGGTACCGGCATTCAGCGCCACGATGTCGCAGGCCGGGCCCGGCTCGCCGCGCAGCGCTTCCATCACGCGCGCCTTCGATTCTTCGGTATTGGCCACCTTCAGGTTGCGGCTGGCGATCATCGACAAGCCAAAATCTTCCGGGTGGATCTCGTATTCGCGGATCTCGCCGTTCACCAGTTCGCCGACCAGGGTGCCGGCGCCGAGCGAGACTTCATCCATGTTGTCGCGGCCCCAGACCACCATCGCATGCTGGGCGCCGAGGCGCTGCAGCACGCGCACCTGGATGCCGACCAGGTCGGGGTGGAACACGCCCATCAGGATGTTGGGCGCGCCGGCCGGATTGGTCAGCGGCCCGAGGATGTTGAAGATGCTGCGCACGCCCAGCTCGCGGCGCACCGGCGCCACGTGCTTCATCGCGGCGTGGTGGTTCGGCGCGAACATGAAACCGATGCCGGTCTGCGCGATCGACTGCGCGATCTGCTCGGGTTTCAGGTCGATGTGGGCGCCCAGCGCTTCGATCAGGTCGGCGCTGCCGGAGGAGGATGAGACGCTGCGTCCGCCGTGCTTGGCCACGCGCGCGCCGCTTGCTGCGGCCACGAACATCGAGGCCGTCGAAATATTGAAGGTGTGGGCGCCGTCGCCGCCGGTGCCGACGATGTCGAGCAGGTGGGTGGTGTCGGCCATCGGCACCTTGGTCGAGAACTCGCGCATGACCTGGGCCGCGGCGGTGATCTCGCCGATGGTTTCCTTTTTCACGCGCAGGCCCATGGTGAGGGCGGCGACCATGGTCGGGGACATTTGGCCGGACATGATCTGGCGGAACAGGTGCAGCATCTCGTCGTGGAAGATTTCACGGTGTTCGATGCAGCGGAGGAGGGCTTCTTGGGGGGTGATCGGCATGGCGATTCCAGATAGGGGTTCAGGGAAGACTGGTACGGTTGACCGTACCAGTGATCAGCGCTCGAGGAAGTTCTTCAGCAGCGCGTGGCCGTGTTCCGACAGGATCGACTCGGGGTGGAACTGCACGCCCTCGATGTCGAACTCCTTGTGGCGCACGCCCATGATCTCGCCGTCGTCGGTCCACGCGGTCACTTCCAGGCAGGCCGGCAGCGAGCTGCGCTCGATCGCCAGCGAGTGGTAGCGGATCACCGTGAAAGGGCTCGGAAGATCCTTGAACACCCCAACGCCGGTGTGCGCGATCAGCGACGTCTTGCCGTGCATGA
>JBBWZO010000131.1:0-4796 GCA_039649125.1 Massilia sp.
GCCGCCGATCTCGGGCGTGGCCAGCACCAGCACGTCGCCGTCGATCGCGATTTCCGCCAATTGCACCAGGCCGTCGCCGTTGATGTCGGTAACTTGAATCAAGGGATACGCCTTGTCGATGTTGGCCCAGTACGAAATCCAGGTCGGCAACGAAGAAAAGTCGCTGCCGACCAGACTGGTATAGATGTCGTATTTCACCAGCACCGCCAGCGCCGGGATGCTCAGGTAAATCAGCAGGATGAAGAACAGGGTCCAGAATACCGAGACCCGGGCTTCGTGCACCGAGGGCGTGGTGTACGAGCGCATCAGGATGTGCGGCAGGGCGGCGGTGCCGAACATCAGGCAAAACACGAGCGCGAGGAAATTGTTGCGGCGCGCATTCGATTCCGCTTCGGTCGCGCCGGGGAAGGGCGCCGCATGCGGCTGCGGCGGCTGGGCCCGTGCCAGCAGGCGCGCGCGCTGTTCGCGCCACAGGGCCTCGGCCTCGTCCGCCGTCTTCGGGTAGGCCGCCAGCGCCCGCTCGGCGCTGCGCACGTCGGCCAGCGACAGGTTGCGCAGGCGCGCCGCGTCGAGGCGCCGCTGCGCCTCCACCTTGCCCTGTTCCCACGACCCGGGCAGGGCGGCCAGGCGTGCGCCATAGGCATCGGCCTGCTGCTGGAAGCGGGCCCGCACTTCGCGTTCGCGCGGGTCGGACGCGAGCTGCGCTTCGCGCTGGGCCAGTTTCGGCAGCACCGAGCCGTAAGCGACCTGCGGCAAGGGATTGTCGGCGTGTTTCACCGACAGCCACATGGTCGGGATCAGGAAGGCCACCAGGATGATGATGTACTGCGCCACTTGCGTCCAGGTGATGCCGCGCATGCCGCCCAGGAAGGAGCAGACCAGGATGCTGGCCAGGCCCAGGAAAATGCCGACCGAAAAATCGACGCCCGTGAAACGCGAGGCGATCAGCCCCACCGCGTAGATCTGTGCCACCACGTAGACGAAGGAGACGATGATGGTGGCGCCGACGGCGAGCAGGCGCACCGGACCGCCGCGCCCGGCGCTGCCGCCGCCGTAGCGCACGGCCAGGTAATCGGGAATCGTGTACTGGGCACACTTGCGCAGGTAGGGCGCGATCAGCAGCGCGACCAGGCAATAGCCGCCGGTCCAGCCCATGATGTAGGCGAGGGCGTCGAAGCCGTACAGGTACAGGCCCCCGGCCAGGCTGATGAAACTGGCCGCCGAGATCCAGTCGGCCGCGGTCGCCATGCCGTTGAACAGGGCCGGCACCCGCCGCCCCGCGACATAGTATTCGGTGACGTTCGAGGTGCGGCTGACCACGCCGATGGTGGCATACAGCACGATGGTGGCGAACATGAACAGATGCCCGATCCACAAGCGCGGCATGCCTTCGGTTTCCAGCACGGTCAGGGTCAGCAGGAAGCCGGCGAAGCAGACGCAGAACCAGGCGTAGTAGCCGGATAAACGCCGGAAGTAGCGCGCGTGCGGGCTCAACGGGCATCCCCGGGCGCTGTTCTGAAGGGATCGGCGTGCGCCTGTGTGAGCGAACGCGCATACATGCGGTCGTAAGCGCGCATGCGCCACGCATAGACGCCGATGATCGCCAGGCAGATCAGCGCGGCCCCTTGCGCCGCCATGTAGAACGACAGCGGCCAGCCGAACACCGTGATATGCGCCAGCTCGCGCGCGAAGAACACGGTGCAAAAGCCGGTGACGAGCCAGAGGGCCAGCAGGAGGATGGTCAGGCGGCGCGTGCGGCGCCAGTGGCTGGCGCGCGCCGCGCGCAGGCGGCGCTGGTGCTGCGGATCGGACGCGGGCGTGGGTGGCGGGGCGGCTTCAGGCGGCATCGGCGGTCGTGGTGACGGGTGGCGGGAAGGTCAGCCGGAACAGGCTGCCCGGGTATTTGGGAAGAATGCTGCGCGGGTTGTTGAAGATGTCGACCTCGGCCCCGTGCTGGCCGGCGATCTCGCGCACGATCGCCAGGCCCAGGCCGCTGCCGGGCGTATTCGAGCCGAGGATGCGGTAGAAGCGTTCGAACACATGGGCGCGCTCGTGCGGCGCGATGCCGGGGCCGGTGTCCTCGACCTCGAGCAGGGCATGTTCGCCGTCGCGCCGCACGCGCACCGTCACGCTGCCGCCGGCCGGGGTGTAGCGCAAGGCGTTGTCGATCAGGTTCGACAGCAGTTCGCGCAGCATCATGGCATTGCCGGCGATAACGACCGGGGTGTCGTGGGCTTCGTAGCCGAGGTCGATGTCGTGCGCGAACGAGGCCTGCACCCAGTCCTGCACCGCCGCCCGCGCCAGCGCGCCCAGCTCGATCTCCTCGAACGCCAGCCCGGCATGCGGCTGGTTTTCCGCGCGCGCCAGCGCCAGCAGCTGGTTGACCAGGCGCGTCGCCGACTCCGAGCTTTTCGCCAATTGCTCCAGCGAGCGGTGGATCTCGTCCGGATCGACCTGGCGCAAGGCCAGCTCGGACTGCATGCGCATGCCCGCCAGCGGCGTTTTCATCTGGTGCGCGGCATCGGCAATGAAACGCTTTTGCATGTCGATGGTCTGGGACAGGCGGCCCAGCATGTCGTTCAGCGAACCGACGAGCGGGGAAATTTCTTCCGGCACCTGGCGCGAGTCGATAGGCGACAGATCGTCCGAAGGGCGCGCGCGGATGCGTTCCTGGAGTTCGGCCAGGGGCGACAGGCCGCGCGAGAGGGCGAACCAGACCAGCGCCAGGATGATCGGCAGGATGATGAACTGCGGCAGGATCACGCCCTTGATGATCTCGTTGGCGAGCAGGGCGCGCTTGTCGAGCGTTTCGGCCACCTGCACCAGCGCCTTGCGGCGCGGGGCGCCGGGCGCGGCCAGCGGATCAAGGTTGACGTAGAGGTAGGCCAGGCGCAGCGGGTTGCCCTGCAGCGCCGCGTTGCGGAAGTGGACGGCGCCGTCCATTTCGGCCTCGTCCGCGCGCGGACGCGGCAGCTCGCGGTCGCCCTCCACGAAGCGCCCGTCGGCGTCGAGCACCTGGAAATACACGCTGTCGACGTCGTCGGCGCGCAGGATGTCGCGCGCGCTGCCGGGCAGGCGGGTGTCGATCGCGCCCTGTTCCACCCGTACCTGCTGGGCCAGCACCGTGACCCGGTTCTCGAGCGCGTGGTCGAACGGTTGATTGGCAATCGATTTCGCCACCAGGTAAGTAATGGCGATGCTCATCGGCCACAGCAGCAGCAAGGGGGCCAGCATCCAGTCGAGGATTTCGCCGAACAGCGAATGCTGGATGCTTTCTTCCGGCTCGGGATTCGGCGGCACGTACAGCGGCTCGGCAAAGCCGGGGTCGAACGGCCGCATGCCGCTGTCGTACTCGTTCACTTGCAACCGTTCACTGCCGGCGCTCACTTCGCGTCGAATGCATGCCCGGCGCCGCTGCGGGCGTCGGAAAATTTTTCCAGGCAGTAGCCAAGCCCGCGCACGGTGGCGATGCGCACCCCGCCGACCTCGATCTTCTTGCGCAGCCGGTGCACGTAGACTTCGATGGCATTGTTCGACACTTCCTCGCCCCATTCGCACAGGTGGTCGACCAGCTGCTCCTTCGAGACCAGGCGACCGGTACGCGCCAATAAAATTTCCAGCAGGCCCAGTTCGCGCGCCGACAGGTCGAGCATCTGGTCGTGGATATAGGCGCTGCGCCCGACCTGGTCGTAGGCCAGCGGGCCGTGGCGCACCACGGTGGGGCCGCCGCCGGCGCCGCGGCGGGTGAGCGCACGCACGCGCGCCTCGAGTTCGGACAGCGCAAACGGCTTGGCCATGTAGTCGTCGGCGCCGAGGTCCAGGCCCTCCACGCGCTGCTCGACCGAGTCGGCCGCCGTGAGGATCAGGACCGGCAGCAGAGACGCGCGCGCGCGCAGGCGGCGCAGCACTTCCAGCCCGGACATTTTCGGCAAGCCCAGGTCGAGGATCAGGAGGTCGAACTCCTGGGTCGAGAGAGCGGTATCGGCCTCCTGGCCGTTACGCACCCCATCGATCGCATAGCCGGACTGGCGCAAGGAGCGCGTCAGCCCGTCCGCGAGTACGCTATCATCTTCCGCAAGCAAAATACGCATAGGATCACCCTGTTTTTCGATTAGACCGCCTGGCTACACCTATTGTGTTTGATTTATCACAACAATGCGAGCCTTCTTCGACAGATGGCCAGATAGCGCTTGCAAAAACTACTGGATTTTTATACAGTACTACCTATTGAAAAGCGCGACGGTGCCCCTACTTAGGTACCTCCAAGACTGAGAGAAAATTATGGACGACAAAAAAGTAGCAGTAAACGCCGCCGAGAAAGGCAAGGCACTGGCAGCGGCCCTCGCGCAAATCGAAAAGCAGTTCGGCAAGGGCTCGGTGATGCGCATGGACGCCAACATGCCGGTCGAAGAAGTGCAGACGGTTTCGACCGGCTCGCTCGGCCTGGACATCGCACTCGGCGTCGGCGGCCTGCCGCGCGGCCGTATCGTGGAAATCTACGGTCCGGAATCGTCGGGTAAAACCACGCTGACCCTGCAGACCATCGCCCAGATGCAGAAACTGGGCGGCACCTGCGCGTTCATCGACGCCGAGCACGCGCTCGATGTCACCTATGCACAGAAGCTGGGCATCAAGCTCGACGAACTGCTGATCTCGCAGCCGGACACCGGCGAGCAGGCGCTCGAAATCACCGACGCGCTGGTGCGTTCGGGTTCGGTCGACCTCGTGGTCATCGACTCGGTGGCGGCACTGACCCCGCGCGCCGAGATCGAAGGCGACATGGGCGATTCGCTGCC
>JBBWZO010000137.1:0-4956 GCA_039649125.1 Massilia sp.
ACCTGAACGAAAAGCCGATCCGCCTGGTCGGCGACTCGCACGAATTCACCTGCGACGCCCTGATCATCGCCACCGGCGCCTCGGCCCAGTACCTCGGCCTGGAATCGGAACAGGCCTTCATGGGCCGCGGCGTGTCGGCTTGCGCCACCTGCGACGGCTTCTTCTACCGTAACCAGGAAGTGGCGGTCATCGGCGGCGGCAATACCGCGGTCGAGGAAGCCCTGTACCTGGCCGGCATCGCCTCCAAGGTCACGCTGATCCACCGCCGCGACAAATTCCGCGCCGAGCCGATCCTGGTCGACCGCCTGATGCACAAGGTCGCCGAGGGCAAGATTGTGTTGGAACTGAACCACACCCTGGACGAAGTCGTGGGCGACAACAGCGGCGTGACCGGCCTGAAGCTCAAGTCGACGGCGGACGGCAGCGACAAGACGATCAATGTGCACGGCCTGTTCGTGGCGATCGGCCACAAGCCGAACACCATGATCTTCGAAGGCCAGCTCGAGATGCACAACGGCTACATCAAGACCCGCAGCGGCACCGAGGGCATGGCGACCGCTACCAGCGTGCCGGGCGTGTTCGCGGCCGGCGACGTGCAGGACCATATCTACCGCCAGGCAATCACGAGCTCGGGCACCGGCTGCATGGCCGCGCTCGACGCGCAGCGTTACCTGGAGGCCCTCGAAGATTCGTGATCGCGAAGGCGAAAAATAGATGGCGGGGATGAAAGACTTTGCCGACCTGAAGGGCTTGCGTGACCGCCTGAAGGAAGAAGAGCGCGTGCGCGCCATCGAACAGGCCGAGCGCGAAAAGCGCGAACGCATCGCACGCGAACGCGCCATCGAGTTCCACAGCGCGATGCAGGGCGTCAAGAAAATGCCCGAGTCGAACCGCTACGTGTACCGTCCGGTACAGGAAGCGCTGCTGCGCGAGCAACCCGCCAGACGGGTGCTGACCCAGGAAGAAGACGACGCCCTGGTGCTGCAGCAGTCGCTGTCCGACCTGTTCGACGTCGACGGCCTGCTTGATGACGACCCAACCCTGTCCTGGGCGCAGAACGGGGTCGGCCCGGATGTCGTCAAGAAGCTGCGCAAGCGCCACTGGAAGGTCGAGGATGAGCTCGACCTGCACGGGATGACGCGCGACGTCGCGCGCGGCCAGCTCGGCGACTTCCTGCGCCGCGCCATGCGCCGCGGCGTGCGCTGCGTGCGCATCATCCACGGCATCGGCTACGGCTCGCCCGGCGGCGAACCGGTGCTGCGCTCGGTCGTGCACAGCTGGCTGGTGCAGCTCGACGAGGTGGTGGCCTTCTGCGTCGCCGGCCGCGCCGATGGCGGCAACGGTGCGCTGATCGTGCTGCTCAAGCCGGCGCTGGATCGTTAAGTTCGCGCTGAGTTCGCGCTGAGGGCGACACGCCGGGGCCCGGCGCCGCTGCGAACAGCCAAGCGCGTGCCGCGCGCATGGCACATTGCAACATGGCCGCGTTCAGCGGCCGCCCACCATAAGGGAAATTCGTTGAATCGTGTTCCGGCACAGCCGATGGCCATCTCCCGCCAGGTCGACCTGACCGACCGTCGGCCGGCCGCGACCGTCGCCCTTCGGTAGATCGACCCGATCGCTGCAAGCGCCTGGCGCTCCCCTAAGACAGCCCTTCCAGCAATTGCTGCGCGAGCAGGTGCGCATGCGGGGTCAGGGCCGCGAAGTCGCGCGTGCAAAGGAAGAGTCGCCGCGTCGCCCAGGCGTCCGACAGCGGCAGAATGGCCAGATCGCGGCGCAGTGTCCCGGCGACCGCATCGGAGAGAATCGAAATGCCGATACCTGCTTCGACGTGCATGGCCACATGTTCGGTATTGCGCAACTGGATGCGGTAGTCGAGCTGCCGGCCCAGGCGTGAGGCGCGTTCGGCCAGATGCGTTGCGAGCGCAGTATCCGCCATACCCACGATGGGCTCGGCCAGGATATCGGAGAAGGCCACGGTCGATTGCCGGGCGACCCGATGCGATTGGCTGGCGACGACGACGAGCTGGTCAGTGGCGATCGCGTGTGCCTGCAGCGTGCCGAGATCCGTGACGTCCGAGACGATACCCAGATCGGCGCGCCTGTCCACCATGGCCTGGACAATCTCCACGCTGGGTCGCTCTTCCAAATCGATCGACAGGTCGCGATGCGCCGCCAGGAATCGGCAAAGCTGTGGCGGTAGAAACGCCGCCATGGCGGCCGTGTTCGAGAGCAGCCTGACACGGCCTTTCAAACCCGTTGCATATGTTCGAAGTTCTCCGCGCATCTGTTCGACCTGGTCCAGAATGGAGCGGCCGTGTCGCACCAGGGCCTCACCTGCAGCAGTCGCGCGCACCCCACGACGGTTACGTTCAAGCAATGGAGCGCCCAGCACCTCTTCCATGCCGGTAATGCGTTCGCTCACCGATGCCAGCGCCAGGTGCATCTCACGGGCACCCCGTGTCAGGCTGCCACATTCCACGACGGTCAGGAATAGCCGTATATCAGTCAGGTCAAAGCGCACGGTTCATTTCTAAGAATTCGGAATTTCCGAAGTCTAGCACCGGAATTGCCAGATTGCCATGATGTTCCATGCGGACTAATATCGTTTGCATGAATCCAATGTTCTGGACTGATTGCAGTCATGGTAGCGGACGCGATCGATGTGCCGGCGCAGTACGGCCTGCGACATCGGTCGGAAATGCGAAAACCATACGGGTGAACCCAGTCATTGGAGAAAGGCACACATCGGTCGACGTGCGGAACAGAGATTCATCCGCACGCTCACATTGCTGGCAGGCCCTTGCATCAAGTTGGGTTGCTTCGCAAGAACCGAAGTCATATTGATCGCACCCACTCTTCCAGGAAAAATCATGCTCGACGCGTTACTGGCAATATTCGGAACTCTGGCTGTCCTGCTCAGTATTGCAGCAAAATTCTTTACATCGTCCGCGGACACCGGCGCAGACGAAGATGCCGGTCGGGACCAGCTACGCGATAGTGTCGTGCCCCTCCACATCTCGCAGAGCGACCGCGTCCACCGCCGCGATTGCACCCGAGTACAAGAACAGGCCGCGAAAGTTTCATTGGTAGGTAAGCCGCACCACTGACTTCATTGGTCTTGTCGATTGTGCGGTCATTCGCATGCGCTCCCTACCGCTCCATGCGACGGGCATGTTAGGCTAGCAACACACCAACAGCCCAGTTCACTGCATGACGCTCATCAAGTTTATCGAAATCGTGGCGATCCTGGTCGGCGCGTTTTCCGGCTTTATCGAAGCGCGCCGCAAGCGCATGGACCTGGTGGGTGTGTTCACGGTCGCCTTCATCGCGGCCTTCGGCGGCGGCACCCTGCGCGACATCCTGCTCGACCGCCGTCCGCTGTTCTGGGTCACGCACCAGGAATACGCGATCCTGATCTTCGTGCTGGCGCTGATCGCCTCCCCCCTGATCCGCACGCTGCGCCACATGGTGTCGGAACGCCTGATCGTGATCGCCGACGCCGTCGGCCTCGGGCTGTTCTCGATTGCCGGCGTCTCGGCCGCGCTGGACGCCAACATGCCGCTCTTCATCGCCTCGATGATGGGCGTGATCACCGGGATCTTCGGGGGTGTGCTGCGCGACATCGTCTGCAACGAGGTGCCGATGGTGTTCAGGGACGGCAAGCCCTACGCGATCTGCGCATTTCTCGGGAACTGGATGTTTCTCTTGATGGGGCTGTACACGAGCGTGTCGCACGACTTTGCGTTGTGGACCAGTGCGCTCTTCATCAGCGTGCTGCGGCTGGTGACCTGGAAGTTCGATATTCAAATGGGGCGCTGAACCCTGAGCCGTCGCGATGCTTGCGTAGGGTGGACGGGTCTCCCGTCCACGCGGTGATCGTTGGTGGCGGGATCAGCCGGCACGATAGCCGAGCCACTCCCTATCGACGCGTGGACGGCGTAGCCGTCCCCCCTACATCACCTTACACCGCGTCCGGCCCGGTTTCGCCGGTACGGATGCGAATCACCTGCTGCACATCCTGCACGAAAATCTTGCCGTCGCCGATCTTGCCGGTGCGCGCGGCCTTGATGATGGCATCGACCACCTGGTCGACGATGGCGTCGTCCACCACCACCTCGATCTTCACCTTCGGCAGGAAGTCGACCACGTATTCGGCACCGCGGTACAGCTCGGTGTGGCCCTTCTGGCGGCCGAAGCCCTTCACTTCCGTGACGGTCAGGCCGGTGACGTTGACGTCGGCCAGGGCTTCCCTCACTTCGTCGAGTTTGAACGGTTTGATCACGCAGGTAATCTGCTTCATTGTCTGCTCCTTGTTTTGCAGGTTTTGGAGCGTCTGACAGCGCCCTCAGGGCAAGGCGCATTGTCGAAGACAGTACGCTAGTACGGCGAGACGATGCAACGCCGCCATGAGGGTGTTGTCGGGCGCTCCGCTTAATCAGGGATATTATTCAGGTCGTCCAGCCACACAGTCGCTTCCGAGTCGCTCGGGGCGCGCCAGTCGCCGCGTGGCGAGAGCGAGCCGCCGTTGCCGACCTTCGGGCCATTCGGCACGCAGCTGCGCTTGAACTGGCTGGTCTTGAAGAAGCGCCACAGGAAGATCCGCAGGTTGCGCTTGATGTCGGCCAGCGCGTATTCGTTGCGCGCGCCATGCTCGTCGGGCCAGCGGCCTTCTTCCTTTGCATGCCAGGCCGACCAGGCCAGGAAGGCCACCTTCGAGGGCACGAAACCGTAGCGCAGGATGTAGTACAAATTAAAATCCTGCAGCTCGTAGGGGCCGATCACGTTTTCCGTGATCTGGGCCGGCTTGTCGTCGCCTTCCTTGCCCGGCACCAGCTCGGGGCTGATTTCCGTATTCAAGATGTTCAGCAGCACTTCGCTGCCGCCTTTCACCACGGCCTCGGTCTCGGCCACCCAGCGCACCAGGTGGGTGATCAGGGTCTTCGGCACGCTGGCGTT
>JBBWZO010000141.1:0-7493 GCA_039649125.1 Massilia sp.
GGGTCAGCGCATCGACGTCGTCATCGCTCAGCTCTGCTTCATGCGCGTCGAGGAAGCGCGTGAGGATCAGGTCGTTTTCGAGCAGCCCACGGCGTGCACGCCAACGCAGGCGGGCACGGTTGGCAGGATCGGATTGATGCGCGGATTGAGGCGCGTTTTGGTGCTTTTCCACACTAGAGTCCGTTGTCGGTCAACACTATACTCCGGCTGCCGATAATCGGCAGTACCGTACTTCTACTGTATTTATTACAATATTTTGGGCGCGGATCGGGGCAGAATATCCGAATTTGCGCCTTCATGATGGACGTGGTGCGTGTCCGGGATGCTGCTTGTTTTGCGGTGTACCGCGTGGGCACCGCGATGAATCACGGGTTGCTTGAACGCGTGGACGGGACCCGTCCACCCTACGGGTATCGTTGCAGTCACCCGGCGCATACCGACGTTCGCAGGGTGACTGGTAACCGAGGCCACCGGCCTCGATTACTCCACGCGTTGTTACGGCCAATTAACTTAGATCGCGCGACGGACCAGCAATTCCTTGATCTTGCCGATCGCCTTGTTCGGGTTCAAACCCTTCGGGCAAACGTCCGTGCAATTCATGATCGAGTGGCAGCGGAACAGACGGTACGGGTCTTCCAGGTTGTCCAGGCGCTCGTTGGTCGCTTCGTCGCGCGAGTCGGCGATGAAGCGGTAGGCTTGCAGCAGGCCGGCAGGACCGACGAACTTGTCCGGATTCCACCAGAACGACGGGCACGAGGTCGAGCAGCAGGCGCACAGGATGCACTCGTACAGGCCGTCGAGTTCTTCGCGCTCTTCCGGAAACTGCAGGCGCTCGTTCTCGGGCTTGATCGAATCGTTGATCAGGTAAGGCTTGACCGAGTGGTACTGCTTGAAGAACTGGGTCATGTCGACGATCAGGTCGCGCACCACCGGCAGGCCCGGCAGCGGACGCAGCACGATCGGCTGGGTCAGTTCGTTCAGGTTGGTGGTGCAGGCGAGACCGTTCTTGCCGTTGATGTTCATCGCGTCCGAACCGCACACGCCTTCACGGCAGGAGCGGCGCAGGGCCAGCGAATCGTCGACGTCCGCCTTGATGCGCTGCAGTGCGTCGAGCAGCATCTTGTCGGTGTCTTTCAGCTCGACGGTGACGTCTTGCATGTAAGGCTTCGTATCCTTGTCCGGATCGTAGCGGTAGATCTTCAGGTGGACTGTGCGTGCCATGTTTTACCTATTCAGTGGGGGACAGGGCGGGGCGACTTTCGCCGCGCCCTCTCCCCATCCTTATGCATGTAATGTCGTGGATTAGAACGTACGTGGCTTCGGTTTGAAGGTATCGACCGTCAGCGGCTTGGTCACGACCGGCTTGTAGTCGAGACGGTTGCCTTCCGAGAAGAACAACGTGTGCTTCATCCAGTTTTCGTCGTCGCGCTGCTCGTAGTCGCTGTGGGCGTGGGCGCCGCGCGATTCCTTGCGCGCCGCTGCCGACACGACGGTCGCCTTGGCCACTTCGATCAGGTTGTCGAGTTCGATCGCTTCGATACGGGCGGTATTGAAGACCTTCGACTTGTCCTTGAACGACACGTGCTTGCGGCGCTCGTCGAGCTTCATGATTTCCTTGACGCCTTCGTCCATCAGCGCCTGGGTGCGGAACACGCCGCAGTGCTTCTGCATGGTGGCGCGGATGGCGTTGGCGACGTCCTGTACGCGTTCGCCGCCGGTCGAGGTCTCCTGGCGGTTCAGGCGGTCCAGCGCGTAGTCGGCGAAGTCCTTCGGCAGGGCACGGTTGCCCTGGGCTTTCAGGTTCTGGGCGACGATGTGGTTGCCGGCGGCGCGGCCGAAGACCACCAGGTCGAGCAGCGAGTTGGTGCCCAGGCGGTTCGCGCCGTGGACCGAGACGCAGGCGCATTCGCCGATCGCGTACAGGCCGTTGACGATCTTCTGGCCACCGGTGCCGTCAGGCGCGACGACCTGGCCGTGGATGTTGGTCGGGATGCCGCCCATCTGGTAGTGGATGGTCGGAACGACAGGAATCGGTTCCTTGGTCGCATCGACGTTGGCGAACTTGTGGCCGATCTCGAGAATCGACGGCAGGCGCTTCTTGATGGTGTCGGCGCCGATGTGGCGCAGGTCCAGCAGCACGTGGTCCTTGTTCGGGCCGACGCCGCGGCCTTCCTTGATTTCCTGGTCCATCGAGCGCGAGACGAAGTCGCGCGGCGCCAGGTCTTTCAGGGTCGGCGCATAGCGCTCCATGAAGCGCTCGCCATTGCTGTTGATCAGAATGCCGCCCTCACCGCGCACGCCTTCCGTGATCAGCACACCTGCTCCGGCCACGCCGGTCGGGTGGAACTGCCAGAACTCCATGTCTTCGAGCGGCAGGCCGGCGCGTGCCGCCATGCCCATGCCGTCGCCGGTATTGATGAACGCGTTGGTCGAGGCGGCGAAGATGCGGCCGGCGCCGCCGGTTGCAAAAATGGTGGTCTTCGCTTCCAGGATCATCACGTCGCCGGTTTCCATTTCCAGGGCCACCACGCCGACGACGTCGCCGTCGGCGTCGCGCACCAGGTCCAGGGCCATCCATTCGACGAAGAAGTGGGTGCGCGCACGGACGTTACGCTGGTACAGCGTGTGCAGCAGCGCGTGGCCGGTACGGTCGGCCGCCGCGCAGGCGCGCTGGACCGGCTTTTCGCCGAAGTTGGCGGTGTGACCGCCGAACGGGCGTTGATAGATCGTGCCGTCCGGGTTGCGGTCGAACGGCATGCCGAAGTGTTCCAGTTCGTAGACCACCTTCGGCGCTTCGCGGCACATGAATTCGATCGCATCCTGGTCGCCCAGGTAGTCGCCACCCTTGACGGTGTCGAACATGTGCCAGTACCAGTCGTCTTCGCTCATGTTGCCCAGCGAAGCACCGATACCGCCCTGCGCCGCCACCGTGTGCGAGCGGGTCGGGAAGACTTTCGACAGCACGGCCACGTTCAGGCCGGCTTCAGCCAGCTGCAAGGACGCGCGCATGCCGGAACCGCCGGCGCCGACGATGACCGCATCGAAGCGGCGGGAAGGGATTGCGGTTTTGATTGCTGCCACGATTACACACTCCAGAGAATTTGCACAGTCCAGGCGGCGCAGGCGAGCAGCCAGAGCACGGTAGCGAACTGCAAGGCCAGCTTGACGCCGGCATTTTTGACGTAGTCCATCCAGATATCACGCACGCCGACCCAGACGTGGTAGTACAGGCCGAGGAAGGTGACCAGGGAGAAGAGCTTGAACCACTGGCGCGCGAACAGCGAGGCCCAGCCCTCGTAGGTGAAATTCTGCGCAGTCAGGAAGGTGCCCAGCAGGATCAGGGTATAGACCACCATCACGATGGCGGTGACGCGCTGCGCCAGCCAGTCCTTGACGCCGTAGTGCGCGCCGACGACGAGGCGGCGCTGGCCGATATTGTTCTTGCTTGCCATTTTTAGAATACTCCAAACAGTTTCAGGCCGACGACGGCGGTCAGGGCCAGGCTGACGACCAGCACCCAGCGTGCGGTCTTCTGGGCGGCGTCCTTGTCCAGGGCCATGTGGTTGTCCATGAACAGGTGGCGCACGCCGGCGGTGAAGTGGTGCAGGTAAGCCCACGACAGGCCCAGCAGGATGATCTTGGTGAAGGCGTTGTCGACGATGCCGCCGAAGTGGTAGTACGAGATTTCCGAACGCAGGCTTTCCTGCAGCAGGTACAGCAGGAAAGGCAGCATCAGGAACAACCCGAACCCGCTCACGCGGTGCAGGATCGAGACGACCGCCGATGGCGGCATCCGGTACTTCGTAGTGATATCCGTAATGTGGATGTTACGGAATTCCGGCCGCCCTTTTTTTGTGGCCTCTCTCACGGCTTCAGACATTGCGACACCTTCTTTCTAAAAATGGTCCCCACCGATCGGTACGCCGACCACCTGTGAGATCAACAGTCCAAACGCCGCCCGCAGGCGGCGCATTCTTCCAGTCATACCTTCCCGCACGAGAAGACTCCTGTACGTCTGTCATTATCGTCAATCGCCGCTATACTGTCCAATATATGGATCGTCTCGATTCCATATTTAGGAGATATGCCACCATGGAGTTAAGACACCTGCGTTACTTCACTGCCGTCGCTGAAGAGGGAAATATCACCCGGGCCGCGGAAAGACTCGGCATTGGCCAGCCTCCGCTGAGCCAGCAGATCCAGGCTTTCGAACGCGAGCTGGGCGTGCGGCTGTTCCACAGGACGGGAAACGGCGTGGTGCTGACGGATGCCGGTACGGCGATGCTGGCCGATGCCAAGCGCCTGCTGGAGGACGTCGAAACCGCCGCATTGAACGCGCAGCGGGCCGGGCGCGGGGAACTGGGCCACCTGAACCTGGGTTTCACGGCGTCCGCGGCCTTCCACCCGGTGGTGCGATCCCTGATCCGCACCTTCCGCAACCGCTATCCCGCGGTCGGGCTGACGCTCACCGAAGGCACCACCGCGCACCTGCTGGATTTGCTGGGCGAAGCAAGGATCGACCTGGCCTTCCTGCGTCCCGGCATGCACGCCTTCGAAGGTGTCGCCTTACAGGAAATCGCCAACGAACCCATGATGGCAGTGCTGCCGGTCACGCATCCGCTGGCGAAGCGCCGCAGGATTTTATTGTCCGCCCTCGCCCAGGAGTCATTCGTCCTGATTCCACGCGCGGCAAGTCCCATGCTGCACGGCGAGATCCTCTCGGCATGCCGGGCTGCGGGCTTCGAACCGAATCTCGGCCAGCAGGCGCCGCAGCTCTCGTCGGTCGTGAGCCTCGTCGCAGCCGAGTTCGGGGTATCGATCGTACCGGCTTCGGTCAGCCAGTTCCACGCCGAAGGCGTGGTGTACGTGGACATCCTGGAGCCGAAAGTCCACAGCAGGCTCGCCCTCGCCTCGCGCGCAGGCGATACATCTACAAAATTGGGCAATTTCCTGGAGGTGGCGCAATCGCTGCCCGCAGCCCAGCCCGGACAAGGGCGGAAATAGCTTTCCTCCGATCCGGCGTTCAGCCGGGGACTGCCGCTTCCACCGGCTGCGGCTTCGCCAGCGTATAGACGACCTCCGAAGGCCCGGCCGGCTGGCGGCACCAGCCTTGCGCCGCATAGAAGCGGTCCGCCCGGGTGCCGGAGGTCGTGCTCAGGCGGACGCGCTCATGTCCCAGTCCGAACAGCCAGTCCACGGCCTGCCGCAGCAGGACCTTGCCGAGCCCCTGTCCTTCCTGTCCCGGCGCGGCGAACAGGGCCCAGATCGATGCGTCGGTCTTGTCCGCATAGCAGAAAGCGAGGATCTCTCCCCCGCTTTCCGCCACCCATCCACGTCCCGAGCGCTCGAGGAAGTCCTCGTACATGGCCTCGGTCACACGCGCGGGGTCGGACAAGACGTTTTCGGTGACGGACAGCCGGATGCGCGACATGGCGGGAATGTCGGCGCTGACAGCTTGCCTGAACGATGGGGCGTGGTTTGCCGGCATGGGGCTCTTGATGAAATGACAAATGCGTGCCAAATGCGCATTGTAAGCCCGGCGTACGCCGATCGGGGCGGAAATGTAGCCGGGTCGTGGTCATCTCGCTGCGGCCACGTGCCTGCCGCTTGGTGCGCCTAACAAAACCTCCATAGCTGCGTTGCGGCGCCTTGCCGTACAGTCGTACTGTCTTCGTCGCCGCGAGCGGAAGCGGCGCCGGCGCGATACGAAAGCCTGCCGCACCACGGAGGCAGGCCTCCTCTTGCCGGCCGACTGGCTGGTCAGCGCGCCGGCAGCGGATACGTCGCCGGACTGACGTTACCGTTCCTGTCGACCGGCTGTACCCGAAGAACACGTTGCCCTTCGACAGGTCGCTGGTAAAGGCGGTGACGTTGCCGACGAACTTCGCCCCCTGCCAGCCGGCGGCGGTGGTCTCGCGCCACACGACGCGGTAACCGGCAAGACCGGGTTCCCCGTTCGGCGCCCATGCCAGTTCCGTCTTGTTCGTCAGGTTCCGGGGGATCACCTTGACCTCGCGCGGCGCGGCCGGGGCCAGCGCCAGCGAAGCCAGGGAGGCGGCGTTGACGCGCGCGATCTTCGCGGCGTAGCCGAAGTCCATGTACTCGATCAGGTCGCCGTATTTCTTGCCGCCCTCGGTGCGCAGGTCCTGGTGCTGGTGGCTGAAGTCTTCGGCATTCCCCGTGAAGCGCAGCGCCGGGAAGCCGCGTTCGAGGAACGGGAAGTGGTCGCCGCCGAGCAGGTAGCGGTCGCGCCGGTTCACGACCGCCACCTTGAAGCCGGGAACGTAGCGCTCCCCGGTTTCCTTGACGTGGTCCTTCGACTCCGCCTGCGTGCCGGGCAGCGTCGCGACCACGTTGACGATTTCGGTCGGCCGCGACAGGCGTGCCATCACCGGTGCACGTGACTGTCGAACGCGACCTGCAGCCGCCCGCCGGCGGCGGCGCCGCAGCGTTCCAGCTCGGCCTTGATCCGGCGCCGCGCCGCGCCGATCCCGCGCGTGCCCGATTCCGTTTCCGACATCGTATGCCGGGTGCCGAAGCTCACCAGCTTCTCGACATGGGCGCGGATGCGCTGCGGAGAAATCTCGCGCACGATGGCGTCGATCTCGGCCTGCCGCTTCCCGATCGCGGGTTGCGCCGCCTGCGCCGTGCAGGTGGCGGCCAGCAGCATGGCGCCGACGCTGGCTTGGTAAAAGTTGCGCGCATCGATCGCTCCTCCTTATTTGTACGACCAGGTGGCGGTGGCATAGATGAAGCGACCGCGCGGATCGGCATAGCTGACGTCGTAACCGCCGAGGAAATTCGAGGTCAGGTTGGTATACGGCGGGTCGCGGTCCACCAGGTTTTTCGCGCCCAGCGCCAGCTTCGTGTTCTTGAAGCCCTCGTAGCCGAACTGCACGTCGAAGGTCTGGTAGGCATCGACCTTGCGCGGCGCCGTGCCGCCGGGCGCCAGGTTGGCCGGCGCGTCGGTGTAGGCCTTCTGGTAGTTGTGCAACGCACGCCCGCGACGAAGCGCGCATTCTCCGATACGTCGAGCGTGTTGCGCGAGCCGTTGGCGACGTCGCGGTAGTTCAGCAGCAGGGGCAGGCCGGACAGGCCGTTGGCGGCGGCGAAGGCGCTCGGGTAGTAGGGGCTGCTCGGGATGAGGACGGCGCCGCCGCGTCCGATGTTGGTGCCGTATTTGGCCGTCATGCCCGGGTACTGCGCGACCAGTTGCTGGAAGGCGGGCACGTAGGGATTGCTGGCGGTGGTGACGGCATTATAGGACAGCGGCACGGCCTGCGTGGTCGAGGTGATCTTGTTCTTCGTGTAGCCCGATTCGAAATAGGCTTCGGCGTCGCCGCCCAGGCGCAGGCGGCCGTTGGCCATGAAGCTGGCCTTCTCGAGCTTCGGCTGGAGTGAAACGAAGGGGCTGTTGTCGTAGCTGCAGCGGGTCGGCGAAAACGGCGAGACCAGGGAGTACGGGCCGCAGTTCGGCAGCGCCGGATTGCCCA
>JBBWZO010000145.1:0-9284 GCA_039649125.1 Massilia sp.
CTGCTGGCCGCTGCCGCCGTGCTCCTGCCTGACGGCCCGGTCGTGTCGAAGGAATCCGAGTAATGACGGTCGAGCTTGCGATCTCGGGGGCGAACCTGTTAGCCTTGCTCGGCTATTTCATGCGTACAGAAAACCGCCTGACGCGCCTGGAAACCAAGCTCGACTTCCTATTTGACCGGAACCGAAATGAATGACATCGTTTTTTACGCAAGCGTGTTTATGAGTGGCGCGGGAATCCTATTGGGGGCCTTCGGCATCTACCGCATCAACCGCGCGTTCAAGCGCGCGGCCAAACTGGAGAACAGGGAATGACGAATCGACGCCTGCCGCCACGCGGCAAGAATGGCCGCTTCAAGCGGCGCACGAAGTAACCGGCGCCGCCGGATCGACAAGCCGCAGGCCGTCCTGCGGCTTTTTTGCGTCCGGGGTCGGGAGCGCGACGACATCGGCGCCGACGATGCCAAGGCGCGGCGCCAGGGCGCCCATGCCCATCTGCCTGTGTCGAAGATCGGCTTCCATGTGCTTCAACCTGAGGATCTCGGGAACCCACCATGGAACGCGCGTGCGGCCCGAGAGCCAGTCGCGGACGGTGCGCTCGTCGCGGCGCAGCCGGCGCGCCAGGTCGGGGAGCGGGACGCCCATCGCGTAGTAAGCCATTTCCGTTGGATTGCCGTATCTCAGATTCGGGTATCGCACTGGTAAGCCTCCTGTGGTCGAGTCGAAAAAAAGCCTGCGCTTGGATAGTCGCAGGCTGCTGAGTTCCGGTCTGTGCGTGCCGGCATGGTGATTGAACTGATAATGTGTCTCTTGGCCCCGAACTTCGCATAATCTATATTATGTCAAATCGTCTTTCTTGTGATGGTGCGCTCAGCCTGCCCGGCCGAGATTCAGAGGACCTTCCGCTTTTCAGGAAAGCGCCCAGGCTTGGCAGAGCCCGGCTGTTCGATGCGGCCCGCAGGCCTGCTGGCGCGCGCTGCCCGCGTCCGACGCCTGGACAAGCGTTCAAGGTGCATGGAAGCTTCTGTCGTCCCTGACCTGGCCGCCGCTGCGCACGACGACCTGGCGCGTGGCTGTGGCGCGCTTGCCGCTGCTGTCGAGCACCGTCAGCCTGACGGTGTAGACGCCGGCCTTGCGGTAGGCGTGCCGGCCTTTGACGCTGCCGGCGCCATTCTTGCCGTGGACGCTGGCGGGCGCCTGGCTGCCGTCGCCCCAGCTCCACAGCGCCAGATGGGCGTCGCGCCGGTCGATGTCGGTGAAGGCGGCGGCGAACACGAGCGGATTGTCCACGTGCGGGTTTCCCTGGACGCCGATCGGTGCGATGACGGGCGCTGCGCGAGCGGCAACGAATGCGTCGGTGCCGCCCAGGCGTACCAGGTGGTACCTGGGCGCGCGTGGCGTGCTGGCGGCGGACTGCTCCTGGATCGCGATCGTGCCAGCGACCGGCGTCGCCATGGCCGGGAGCCCGGGGCGATCGCCGCGCTCGCCGGACGGCAGCATCAGTAGAAACAGGAAGCTGGATTTCCAGCGAGTGCGGCGCAAGCGGCCGGCCAGGGTGCTCGTTCGCATTTCCTCCTCCCGAACAGTAAATGCACAGCGTCAACACGGAACCTGCCAACTGATGTTAGGCGCCTGCACACACCGGAAGCTTAGGAGCCTGGTCAGGACGATGTCTGGCCGAGATCAATATGCATGCGGGCGTCGAGACGGGATCGGGACTGTCGGCGGTGGGGTATCGCCTTCCGCCCGGCAAGATCGGCTCGACACAACGAACTCGACAATATATTTGCTAATGTCGAGTTGCTCAGTGATGTGTCGAATGCAGCGCTAACCGTCGAGACCAAAACGCTCGCACCTAAAAATGCCCTGTTTCTACACCTGCCAGTCCCCTGTTTTTTCGGAGCGATTTTAGGCGTATTGCGCTGCAGCCGCCTCCGGTTAGAACGCCTGACAACACCTCCATGGCTGCGTTGCAGCGTCTCGCCGTACCGTCGCACTGTCTTCGACGCCGCGCCCTGCCCTGAAGGTTTTGTCAGGCGCTCTTAGCCGTGTCTCCCGGCGAGACTTCGTGAACTCTTTGACGCGTGACGCGTGCCCTTTGGGTGTGCGAGCCATGTCTTCCCTCTCGCGCATGCGATCTGTCTCATTGTTAAGTTGCTCGACCCTTGCGCTTTCTGCGGTTGATGTAGCGATCGCGTTGTCGCGTTGAAGGCGCAGCGTCCGAGCCACCTCTCTCGCGAGGTCACGCTCCTGAGTGAGCGTTTTCACAGCGTTTTGAACAGCGCTAAGTTGGCCCCGTAACTGCCCGCCGGTCTCCTGGAAGGTGGCATGTACGGGGCGCAGGCGCCGCGGTGTAGCTGCGCCGCCCTGCCTCCGCCTGCCGGCGCGTTCCTAACGCGAAAGTGTCAGCGCCGCCACGCCAGCGAGCACCATCGCGCCGCCCATCCAGGTGCGCTGCGACAGCATTTCCTTCTTCTCGAACAAGAAATACCCGCAAGGAATGACCAGCAGCGGGGTACTCAGGGTGATCAGGTTCGACAGCGCCACGTCGATGTAGCGCAGCGACCAGATCGAGCAGATCTGCGCCAGAATAGTAAGGACGCCGCTTGCCATGAATAGCACCACGCCACGGCGGTCGGCCGTGCGCAGGCTCGCCGCTACCGTGCGAATGTCCCGGCTGAACACGACGTGAAGCAGCAGCCCTGTCGCGGCGCCGAGGAAGGCGCCGACCAGCGGCGCATTCCAGTCCCGGATCGCGGCGCCGCGCACGACCGTGCTGATCGCATAAGCGATCGCGCCACCCGTGCCGAGCATCAGGGTGGAAACCTTGAGGCGCGCGAACAGACCGGCGTCCGGACGGGCGGCCGCGGCGTCGACCGTTTGCGTCCGGCGTCGCGGCCGCGAGAACATGCCCGGCACGTAGCCGATCAGGGCCAGGCCGAGGATCGTGAAGACGATCGCCCCGAGCCGAGCCGGCGATAGGGCTTCACCGAGCGTGACCCAGGCGATCAGCGCGGCAAATCCGGGGCTGCTGACCTGGAACAGGCTGGCCTTGGCCGACCCCATGCGCACCACCGCCTCGAAGAAAAACCAGCGCCCGAGGTAGGTCGAAAAGGCCCCCCCGAGCATGAAGAAACACACCGCGCGCCACGACCAGCCGATGTCGGTCCCCGACAGCATGAGCTGGCCTGCGAGCAGCAGCGCGCAGAACAGCAGATTGACGCAGACAGAGAGCAGGAAGCCCAGGTTCAGGCTGACGCGCTCGGATGCCTGCTTGATCACCAGCACGTTGGCCGAAAACATGCAGAGCGCAGCGGTGGCCAGGGCGACGCCGAGCGAATGCGGCGTCATGCGCGGGCCGGCAGCACGACGTCGCGTTGCTCGCGGCCCGATGCCAGCAGTGCCAGGCAAACCTCCAGGGTTGCGCGGGCCCAGGCGCCGTCGTGCAGCGGATGCACGCCATCGGCCACCGCCCCGGCCAGTTCGTCGATCACCTCGAAGCGCGGCACCGCCGGCGCGGCCAGCGGATGATGCTGGCGCAGGTCGTCGCCGTACACCAGCACCCCGGACGGCAGCGGCCGGATGTCGGCCCGGTCGCAGGTGACGATCACCGGGCCGAAATGCTGGTTCAACGCCGGCACCCCGGTCGCCGCGCCGGTAGCCGGAGGTTTATAGTCCGGCCCGCCGTAGGTCCCTGCGGCCTTGAGGCGCGCCTCTTCCTCGGGCGACTGCAGGGTACGCAGCCGACGCCTCGCGGCGCCATAGTTGTCCGGGTCCTTGGTGCCGCCCATCTCGCCGATCCAACCGGTCCATTCGTCCGAATCGAAGTGCGCATAACCGCTGTACGTGAGCGAGGCAAAGGCGCCATCCTCGAACCACAGCATGGCGCTGTAGGCGCCCTCGGTGGGACGCGACGGGTCCCAGGCACCCAGTACCGCGCGCACTCGCGTCACCCGGCTGCCCGCCAGCAGGCGCGCCACGTCGACCTGGTGCGCGGCCTGGCTGAACACCACGCCGCCGCCTTCTTCGGTCCTCAATTCTTCCGGCCGCCGCGGGCGGAACATGAAGTCGGTGTAGTTCAGCGCGTGGATCATCCTGACCTTGCCGAATTCGCCACTGGCCACCAGCGAGCGCGCTTTCAGGTAGGGCGAATCGAAACTGTGGCAGTGGCCGACGATCAGGTGGACCCCGGCGGCGGCGCAGGAAGCGATCATCCGGTCGCACTCGTCCAGGCTGAGCGCCATCGGCTTTTCAACCAGCACGTGTTTGCCGTGGCGCGCCGCGACGCGCGTGTGCTCCGCATGGTACTGATGCGGGCTGGCCACGTAGATGGCGTCGACCGCCGGGTCTGCGGCAAGTTGCTCGATCGTTTCGTAGACACTGGACGAAAAGTCCTTCGCGAACTGCGTCCGCGCGCTCAAGCGTGGATCGCAGGCGGCGACCAGTTCGATCCTGGCGTCGGCCAGGAAGGTCGGCAGCATCAGCGAGAACGCGCGCCCCAGGCCGGCGACGCCAAGACGGATAGTGCATTGTGTCATGGCCTCGCCCTCAGAGATCGATGATGATCCGGTCGGTCTTGGCACGCGAGACGCAGACCATGATCTGGTCGTCCATCTCTTCGGGCATCAGCACCATGTCGCGATGATCCGCCACACCTTCGACCAGGCGCGTGCGGCAGGTGCCGCAGGTGCCGCTCTCGCACGATGTGCGTACGTCGCAGCCGCCTTCACGCAGCACATCGAGGATGGTCTTGCCGACTGGGACTTCGAACTCCCTGCCGCTGGCGGCGAGCTTGACCGTAAATGGCTTGTCGTCCTTCTTCGGCGCGCCGCCCTGGACGAAGCTCTCGAAGTGAACATTCGCGCTGTTCCAGTGGCCGGCCATGTCGCGCACCGCTTCCATCAGTCCGCGCGGGCCGCAGCAGTAGATATGCTTGTTGCTTGGGCGTTCCAGCACCGGCCACAGGTCGAACGCCTGCGCGGCGTCGCCGCAGTCGTGGTGAATCACCACGTTCCTGCGCAGCTCAGGGGCGCTCAGCTCTTCCAGGAACGCCGTGGATTCCGGCGACTGGGTAAAGTAGTACAGCTTCCACGGCGCCGGAGGCAGTTCGCCGAACGAGCGGATCATCGACAGGATCGGGGTGATGCCGATGCCGCCGGCGATGAAGATGTAGCCAGCCGTACTGCTGACAAGCGGGAAGGCGTTTTCCGGCAATGAAGTCGGCAGGATATCGCCTTGCTTCGCTTCGTCGACCATGCTCATGGAGCCCCCCTGCCCGTTGGCATCGCGCTTGACGGTGATCACGTACCGGCTCGGGTCATTCGGGTCGTTACACAAGGAGTACTTGCGCAGCACGCCGTTCGGTGCGCGCACGGTCACGTGCGAGCCCGCGGTGAACGGCGGCAGGTCGGATCCATCCTGGGCCACCAGTTCGAAAGTCCGGATGCCCTTGGCAGCGTCGTGGGCGCTGGCAATCCGCAGTTGCATCAAAGCTTCAGTGTTTGCTTGCATATCTGTGTCTTCCTCGATTACGGCTTCGGGATGGCCTGTCGGAGCCGGCTGCCGGCTGGCTACAGCAGTCGCAGCGACAGGTCGATTGCGCTGATGTCTTTCGTGAGCTTGCCGGTGGAAATGCGATCGACGCCGGTGGCCGCGATCGCGCGTACGCTATCGAGGTCGACTCCGCCCGACACTTCGAGGACCACGCGGCCGGCATTGATCTCAACCGCGTGCCGCATCGCTTCCAGCGTGAAATCGTCGAGCAGAATGCTGGTGGCGCCGGCCTGCAACGCTTCGGCCATCTCCTCCAGGTCCTCGACCTCGATCTGGATGCTCGTGCCGGAGTTGAGCGCGCGCGCCGCGTCCAGTGCCGCGGCGATGCTGCCGGCCGCCTTGATATGGTTTTCCTTGATCAGGATCCCGTCCCACAGCGCCATCCGGTGGTTGGCACCGCCGCCGACCCGCACCGCGTATTTCTGCGCCTGGCGCAGGCCGCCCAAGGTCTTGCGGGTATCCAGCAGCAGGCACCCTTTGGGATTGGGCGACACGCCCTCGATGGCCTGCACGTACCGGCGGGTCCGGGTCGCCACCGCCGACAGCATCTGCAGGAAGTTCAGCGCCGCGCGCTCGGCGCTGAGCAGCGCGCGGGCCCGGCTGGCGATCGTGCACACGACTGCGCCTTCGGGCACCTGGGCGCCTTCGCCAAAGTGCCATTCGATACGGGCCCCGGGGTCCAGTGTCTGAAAGCACGCGTCGAACCACGCGCTGCCGCAGAGGACCGCAGCCTCCTTCGCCGTGACCTGGGCCGTGGCAGCCGCTTCCGGGGCCACCAGCTGGGCGGTCCAGTCGCCGCGGCCGATGTCTTCATACAGCGCGTCGCGTACATTGCGCGCGCGCGCCGCCTCGAGGGTTTCGTTATTGTCGAACATAGTCCTCATTCATTGGTAGAGGCCGGGCATGCCGGCCGTGAGCGCTGCCACTTAAATCTTGTACGACTCGTAGGTCGCCGGATGGAACAGCTCGTCGACCGACAGCAGGCGCGACGACAGGCCCTGCGCATGGTGCGCCTGGAGGAAGGTCTCGAGCGTCTTGCGGGCCGGCTCGACGCCATACGACCAGAAATCCGCGCCCATCAGGTCACGCGCGGCCTTGAGCTGCTCTTCGACGAACGGCAGGGTGACCTTGGTAGCCGAGGTGTCGGCCAGCTTGTGCAGCGCGGCTTTCTTGGATTGCTCGAAGGCCTTCATCACCGCACCCGGCAGCCATGGATGCTCGGCCGCCAGTTCCTTGCGCACGCCAACCACGTGCATGATCGGGAAGACGCCGGTGCGCTGGTAGTATTCCCTGGCGGTCGCGGTCGGATCGTCGAACAGCCAGCCCACGTTCGGGTTGCCGGCCGCTGCGCCGCCTGGCGGACGCGGCGCGATGAAGCCGTCGATCTCCCCCTTGTCCAGCATGTCCGAAATGGTCCGGTTCTCCGGTGCGTTTTCCATCTCGACGCCCGGCGGCAGCTGCAGCTTGATTTTTTCGGGACGGCCCGGCTCGTCGATGCCCCCGCGCACCCAGGTCACGTCTTCCGGGGCCACGCCGTAGTCGTTCTGCAGAATCGAACGGGCCCATACGATCGCGGTCAACTGGTATTCCGGGATGCCGATGCGGCAGCCCTTCAGGTCTTCCGGACGCTTGATGCGGTCCTTGCGCACATAGATCGAGGTGTGGCGGAAGGCACGTGACAGGAATACGGGAATCGCCACGTACGGGCTCTCCCCTTTCGATGCCTTCACCAGATAGCTCGACAGCGACAGTTCGCTGATATCGAATTCGACGTTGCGGAAGGCGCGGAAGAAAATCTCCTCCGGCGACAAAGTCATGTAGACCGGATCGACGCCATCGATCTGTACGGTGCCGTCGAGTAGCGCGCGGGTACGGTCGTAATCGCCCATGGCGACGGAAAGGTTCAGCTTGGCCATGCCGGGTGTCTCCTGTAGTTCTGGTTATGTGAAATTTATTCGTTCGGTCCGCTGGTGTTATACGAGGGCTCGAGGGCCGCCACCGGCTTGGTCCAGATGTATTCGGCCCCGAAGTTGCGCCAGTCGATGGTCTTCGGCACGATGGCCTGGTACGAGACATCGCTGGCCGGGATCTTCAGCTCGCCGGTGCCGATGGCCACGCCAGTGCGCTGGAACTCCTGGATGGCGTCCAGCATGCGCCGGCGGAACTCGACCACCGCGATGTCGCTCGCACCCAGGCGCTCGTCGCTGCGGTTGGCGGTCGGCCCCATCGTCACCCACATCGCCAGGTCCTGGTTCGGGAACCCTTTGATCCCGGTGAAATTACCGGCCTTCATCTTCTCGCGGTCTTGCAGAAAATTGTTTTCACGGTTACGCAGCGGGCGGTAGTTTTGATCCAGGTCGATGCCGACTTGCTGACCCAGGAACTTGCGCCAGGTTTCCGTTTCCGGCGTCTGCGACGGGTGACCCCAGGCGATGAAGTAGAACGCCGTGTTGGTGTCGTCCATGGGAACGTTGATGTTGGCGACGTTGTACAGGTTGTTCGGCGGAATCAGCGCGGTGGCCGGGGCGACGAAGATGGTCGAACGCACATAGTCATGGGTGGCGGCGTTGGCGATCGGGCGGCGGATCGCGGCGTAGCGGAAGCCATAGCTGGTGCGCTGGACCTGCATGCGCGGCGCCTTGTCGGTCGACGGGCGCAGCCAGTTCTTGTCGGTGGCTTCGGCGCCGGTCACACGCGCCGGCACGAAGTCCGACGAGTGCAGGCTCGAGCTGTGGGCGGAATCGATCGCGCCTTCCAGGATCTGCGCCCAATTGCACGGAATCAGAACCTTGGCGATGCTGACTCGGGTATCGGCGGTCGGCGCCCAGGCCGGCGGCGTAAATTCGGGCATGTTTTCTGCCGGGCCCATGTATGTCCAGACGAAACCACCCCACTCCTTGGTCGGGTAGGCGAGGTGCTTGACCTTGTTGGCCATGCAGCTGGCGGCCGGTTCCGATGCCATCTCGATGACGTTGCCTTCGACGTCCATCTTCCAGCCGTGGTACAGGCAGCGCAGGCCGCCATCCTCGTTACGCCCGAGCGCCAGCGAGGCCTTGCGGTGCGGGCAGTATTCGTCCATGACGCCGACACGGCCATCGGTGTCGCGGAACACGACCAGGTCTTCACCGAACATGCGTGCACGCACCGGGGTGCCGTCCGGCTCGCTGACCTCCTCGATCAGGCACACCGGCTGCCAGTGACGCCGCATCAGTTGGCCCATCGGCGCGTCGCCCTCGACGCGGCACAGCAGATCGTTTTCCTCTTTGGTCAGCATGTCTCTCTCCAGATAGTCGGGTGCCCGCAGCCACTGTTCTGCTGTCAAGCAGGGTCAAGTCCAGATCCAATAAGCTTAGATCTCTAAGAATTAGTATAGGAGGTGCGGCAGGGTTTGTCTAGAAAATTCAGGGTATTTTTCTCGCTTGCCGGACGCGCGAACCAGGAGCACGGGAGACATGTGGAGGCCGGGACAGGGCCGGTCTTGTCAACGCGGGCGAACGAAGGGAGGCGCGTGCCGCACTCGGCTCGACGCAGGAGGTGTAACGACAGGTGATGAAATGCGGAGACCGGCCGGGAGGCCGGCCTTGAGGAGGGCGCAAGGTGCGCCGCTGACTAAGAGGGCGTAGACAAAATCGAAGGCATAACCATGGCATGCTGTCCCGATATGGGAGGACATGCCATGGCAACGAAAGATCGGTCCGATTCGCAGCCGCCGACGAATCTCGGCGGCAGGCCTT
>JBBWZO010000148.1:0-9473 GCA_039649125.1 Massilia sp.
CACTACTTCAGCCGCGCCAAACCAAGATCCAAAGTCCTGATCCTTGACGCCAATGATGACGTGGTCTCCAAAGGCGCGTTATTCAAGCGCATCTGGTCCGAGCGTTACGCCGGCATCATCGAATACCGCCCTAACTTCAAGGCGATCGACGTGGATGCGGCGTCGCGCACCGTGATCTCCGAACTCGGCGACCGCGTGCAGGCAACGGTACTGAACGTGATCCCGCCACAACGCGCCGGCGCCATCGCCGTGCAAAGTGGCCTGGCCAATGCGAACAAGCGCTGGTGCGAAGTCGACTTCACGACCTTCGAATCGACACAGGCCAGGAATGTCCACATACTCGGTGACGCCATCCAGACTGCGCCGCTGATGCCCAAATCGGCACACATGGCGAACCAGCACGCGAAGGTCTGCGCCGCCGCGGTGGTCGACCTGGTGAATGGACGCGCGCCCGGCCCGACCCCGATGCTGACGAACACCTGCTACAGCTTCGTCTCGGACACGCAGGTCATCCACGTCGCCTCCGTGCACGCCTACGATGCGGACAAAAAGACCCTCCTGGTTGTGCCCGGTTCCGGCGGCGTATCCACCGCCGCGAACGTGCTGGAAGGGATGTACGCGATGAGCTGGGCGCAAAATATTTGGGCGGACACCTTTCTCTGAGCGTGCCCCGGCTCTTGTATGGTCTCCGGGAACAGCAGCAGCTCAACACCGAGCTGGTCCGGTAGCAGCGCAAGCGCACCGCCGGCTCGCAGCTGATCCAGCTGGTCGGCAAGGACGAGATGCGCACGAAGAAGATCCCGTCGCCGAACGTGGCCGACGCGCTGATGATGTGCTTTATGGTGCGCGGCAAGCCAAAGAAGCCCGCCGCGTCTACGCCCCATGATGGCGTCGCCGTTCAGACGCGGACGCTGAAGTGTCAGCCCTTGTCAAGAACCGTTAAAAGTGGGTGACCCGAACGGTGCGCCGTCGGATGTTCCATGTGATAGACCGTCAATTCGATCTCCGCAAGTGCTTTGCTGACGTAAGACGTCAGGCAATGTTTGACGTCATAGTTTGCTACATCATCAAAGGTTCTCGGACCGGACTGAATGAATTCGGCGCGAGCGCTTTGGTGCATGCTGATGGCTAGTTTCCTTACCTCGACGGCAAACAGCAATTTTGCATAATCCATTTTCGCCTCCAGATATAGTTATAAGGTGAGTATAAGCATGAGCATGAGCATGAGCATGAACATGAACATGTTAGCGCAAACGCAACGCGCGGCGGCCCTTACTGCCGCGTACGGCGGCACAATCTATTTTTAATGAAAAATCTATAGCTGTAGACAATCGTAATTTATCCGAACGCCCCAGCCATGCGTCGGAACTGCCCAACTTGCCACGGTGTTCTGTCGTTGTTGGCCGCGCGCTGGCGAGGTATCGATGCCGCTCTACACCGCCGGGCAAGTCAGCGCTTCGCTCTTTGACCGCATCGCACTGGCCGCGATCGCGCTGGTTCGCATGGCCGACACGGCGCAGACGGTCTCCGAAGAAAAAAACATCCGCACCACGCCGCTGGCCGAGCTCTACAAATCTGGAGCTCGTAGCCACTGCCGCTACCGGTCGAAGCGAGGAACGGGCCGGCTTGCCGGGCGACGCCGCCGAAACCCGTTCACGCAGGCGGCATGACCGCCAATCCAATCATTGCCACTGAACTGACCCCCAAAAGTTGAACGCCAACTTTTGGTTTTTATGGCCGGGTGGGATCCGTGTTTTGTATTGCGAAACAGAATCGTCGTAGCGACGAGGACCTGGCTTGCCACGCCCGGGGCACCCGGCAGGCTGGCGTCCCTGCCGGACCCGACCTCTTTACACCGTCGTTGCAAACAAGGTATCGTTCGCTTAGAATTCATTGTGCGAAACGTGGTTTCGCTGTGCAAACCGAAAAATGGAAAAGGAGCACTGATGAGTACCGGCGCAACTGCCTGCGTGTCGCGCGAACAGCGTGGCGACATTCTCCTGGTAACGATCGACAATCCTCCCGTCAACGCGCTCGGGGTCGACGTGCGCGCCGCCCTGATGGAGGCGATCGAAGCGGCCGACGCGGACCCCGGGGTCGCTGCCGTGCTGCTGGTCGGCGCCGGGCGCAACTTCATCGGCGGCGCCGACATTCGCGAGTTCGGCAAGCCGCCGCTCGCCCCGGCCTTGCCCGATGTCTGCAACCGCATCGAAGCCTGCGCCAAGCCGGTGGTCGCCGCCATCCACGGCGCGGCATTGGGCGGCGGACTGGAAATCGCGCTCGCGGCGCATTATCGTATTGCGCTGCCGGCAGCCAGATTGGGCTTGCCCGAAGTGCAGCTCGGACTGCTTCCCGGCGCCGGCGGTACCCAGCGCACGCCGCGCCTGATCGGCGCGAAAGCGGCACTGGACCTGATGCTGAGCGGCCGCCATCTCGACGCCGCAGAAGCGGCCGGGCTTGGTTTGGTCGACCGGGTCGGCGACGGGGCCGACCCGGTAGCAAGCGGCGTGGCCTACGCCCGCGAATTGCTCGACAGCGGTGCGCCGGTGCGGCGTACGCGCGACGCCGGCGCCCTGCGCGACCGCGAAGCGCAGGCGTCCGTGATCGACGCCGTGCGTGCCGACACCGCGAAAAAGTCGCGCGGCCTGTTCTCGCCGCTGAAGATCGTCGATGCGGTACAGGCCGCGCTCGACTTGCCGTTCGATGACGGCCTGGCGCTCGAGCGCAGGCTCTTCCTCGAATGCCTGGACAGCCCCCAGCGCGCCGGACTGGTGCATGCGTTCTTCGCCGAGCGCGAAACGGCCAAGGCGCCGGAAACGCGCGGCGTCGCTCCTCGCCCAATCGCGAGCGCCGGCGTGGTTGGCGGCGGCACCATGGGCGCCGGCATCGCCGTAGCCGTCCTCGACGCAGGGCTGCCGGTCACGATGATCGAACGCGACGAAGTAGCGTTGGCGCGCGGCCGCGCGAATGTAGAGAAGGTGTACGCCGGCCTGGTCGCCAAGGGCCGCATGACGCTCGAGGCCAAGGACGCGGTGATGGCGCGCTGGTCCGGCGGCACCGCATACGATGCGCTGGCCTCCGTGGACCTGGTGGTCGAAGCCGTGTTCGAGGACATGGCCGTAAAAAAGGCCGTGTTCGCGGAACTGGACCGCGTGTGCAAGCCGGGCGCGGTGCTGGCGACGAATACCTCCTACCTCGATATCGACCAGATCGCCGCAAGCATCTCGCGTCCGCAAGACGTCATCGGCCTGCATTTCTTCTCCCCGGCGAACATCATGAAGCTGCTCGAGATCGTGGTTCCGGCGCAAGTCGCGCCCGAGGTGGTGGCGACCGCCTTCGAGCTCGCAAAAAAACTGCGCAAGGTGCCCGTGCGCGCCGGCGTGTGCGATGGCTTCATCGGCAACCGCGTGCTCGCCGTCTACGGCCAGGCCGCGCACGCCATGATGGAAGACGGCGCCTCGCCCTACCAGATCGACAAGGCGATCCGCGACTTCGGTTACCCGATGGGCCCCTTCCAGGTCTCGGACCTGGCCGGCGGCGACATCGGCTGGGCCACCCGCAAGCGCCGCGCCGCCACGCGCGACCCGAAGGCGCGCTACGTGCAGATCGCCGACCGCCTGTGCGAGCGCGGCTGGTTCGGCCAGAAGACCGGCCGCGGCTACTACCTGTACCCGGACGGCGCCCGCACCGGCACGCCGGATCCGGAAGTCGAAGCGATCATCGACGCCGAGCGCGAACGCGCCGGCGTCACGCCACGCAGTTTTACCGACGAAGAGATCGTGCGCCGCTACCTGGCCGCGATGATCAACGAGGGCGCGAATGTGGTGCACCAGAAGATCGCGCTGCGCCCGCTCGACGTCGACGTCACCTTCGTGCACGGCTACGGCTTCCCACGCTACCGCGGCGGCCCGATGAAGTACGCCGACACCGTCGGCCTGCCGGCGATCCTGGCCGACATCCGCGAGTTTGCACAGGAAGATCCGCTGTTCTGGCGGCCTTCGCCGCTGCTGGTCGACCTGGTCGAGCGCGGCGCGGATTTCGCCAGCCTGAACCAGATCAACCAGTCGCACTGACAATCACAGCATTCCACCAGGAGACTCGCCATGCGCGAAGCCGTCATCGTTTCCACCGCCCGCACGCCGCTGACCAAGGCGTACCGCGGGGAGTTCAACATCACGCCGGGCGCCACGCTGGCAGCGTTTGCCGTGCGCGCCGCCGTCGAGCGCGCGAAGATCGATCCTGGCCTGATCGAGGACGCCATCCTCGGTTGCGGCAATCCGGAAGGCACGACCGGGCGCAACATCGGCCGCCAGGCGGTGATCCGTGCCGGCCTGCCCATCGGCATCGCCGGCAGCACCGTCAACCGCTTCTGCGCCTCGGGCCTGCAGGCCATCGCGATGGCGGCCGGGCGCATCGTCGTCGACGGCGCGCCCGCGATGATCGCGGGCGGCGTCGAAAGCATCTCGCACATCCGCAGCCGCGACGACGGCAATTCGGGCATGGATCCGTGGATCCTGGAACACAAGCCCGAACTCTACATGACGATGATCGACACCGCCGACATCGTCGCCGCGCGCTACGGCATTGCGCGCGAGGCGCAGGACCGCTTCTCGGCAGAGAGCCAGCGCCGTACCGAAGAAGCGCAGCTGGCCGGCCGTTACCGCGACGAGATCATCGCCTGCACCACCACGATGGCGGTCAAGGACAAGGAAACCGGCGCGGTCTCGCAACGCGAGGTGACCGTCGACCAGGACACCTGCAACCGCCGCGGCACCACCTATGAAGCGCTGGCCAGACTCGAGCCGGTGATGGGTGCGGACAAGTTCATCACCGCCGGCAATGCGTCGCAGTTGTCCGACGGCGCCTCGGCCTGCGTGATGATGGAGGCGAAAGAGGCCGAGCGCGCCAACCTCGAGCCGCTGGGCGCTTTCCGAGGGCTGGCGGTGGCCGGCTGCGAACCGGACGAGATGGGCATTGGCCCGGTGTTCGCCGTGCCCAAGCTGCTGGCCCGCCATGGCCTGACGACCGACGACATCGACCTGTGGGAGCTGAACGAAGCCTTCGCCTCCCAGGCGCTCTATTGCCAGCAGCGCCTCGGCATTCCGGGCGAGCGCCTGAACGTGAACGGCGGCGCGATCGCGATCGGCCACCCGTTCGGCATGACCGGCGCACGTCTGGCAGGGCACGTGCTACTGGAAGGCAGGCGGCGCGGTGCACAATACGCCGTGGTCACGATGTGCGTCGCGGGCGGCATGGGCGCCGCCGGGCTGTTCGAGATTTACTGAGGATCGTCATGGATTTGGATTTCACACCCGAAGAAGAACAATTTCGCAGCGAGGTGCGCGCTTTCCTGGTCGAGAAGCTGCCGGAGCGCCTGTCGGGCAAGGTAGCCAATGGCAGGCACCTGACCAGGGAGGACATGGTGGAGTGGCACGCGATCCTGAACGAACGCGGCTGGCTGGCCAACCACTGGCCGGTCGCCTACGGCGGGCCGGGCTGGAACGCGATCGAGAAGTTCATCTTCGAGAACGAGTGCGCGCTGGCGAACGCGCCGCGCATCGTGCCCTTCGGCGTCAACATGCTCGGCCCGGTCCTGATCAGGTACGGCAACGAAGCGCAAAAGCGCTACTGGCTGCCGCGCATCCTCGACGGCTCCGACTGGTGGTGCCAGGGTTACTCGGAGCCGGGGGCTGGCTCCGATCTCGCTGCGGTCAAGACGACGGCCGTGCGTGGCGTCGATGCCGACGGCGAACACTACATCGTTAACGGCCAGAAGACCTGGACCACGCTCGGCCAGTACGCCAACATGATCTTCTGCCTGGTGCGCACCGATCGCGAGGCGAAGAAACAGGAAGGCATCAGCTTCCTGCTGATCGACATGAACACGCCGGGCGTCGAGGTACGCCCGATCATCACGCTCGACGGCGAGCATGAAGTGAACGAAGTGTTCTTCACCGACGTCCGTGTGCCGTTTGAAAACCTGGTCGGCGAAGAGCACCGCGGCTGGACCTGCGCCAAATACCTGCTGACCTACGAGCGCACGAATATCGCCGGCGTCGGCTTCTCGGTCGCCGGTCTCGCGCGCCTGAAGCGCATCGCAGCGAGCCAGACCCGCAACGGCAAGCCGCTGCTCGACGACCCGTCGTTCGCGACGCGCCTGGCGCGCGTCGAGATCGATCTCGAGAACATGAAGACGACCAATCTGCGCGTGATCGCGGCGGTGGCCGGCGGCGGCGTGCCCGGCGCGGAGAGCTCGATGCTGAAGATCCGCGGCACCGAGATCCGCCAGGAGATCCTGGCGCTGACGCGCCGCGCGATGGGCGTGTATGCTCGCCCGTTCACGCAGGAGATGCTGGACGCCGGCTACGAGGGTCCGCAGTTCGGCCCCGACTTTGCCGCTGCGGCCTCGGCGCAGTACTTCAACAACCGCAAGCTGTCGATCTTCGGCGGCTCCAACGAGATCCAGAAAAACATCATCTCGAAGATGATCCTCGGACTGTAAGGGCAAGACATGAATTTCGAACACACGGAAGAACGGCGCATGCTGGCCGACAGCCTGCGGCGCTTCATCGCCGAACAGTACGGCTTCGAGACGCGCAAGCGCATCGCCGCCAGCGGGCAGGGCTTCTCGACCGGGCTGTGGCAGCAGTTCGCCGAGCTGGGCGTGATCGGCGCGCTGGTGCGCGAAGAGGACGGCGGTTTCGGCGGCGGCGGTTTCGATATCGCCGTGGTGTTCGAGGAACTGGGCCGTGGCCTGGTGCTCGAACCGCTGCTCGGCAGCGCCATCCTCGCCGCCGAAGCGATTGCCGCTGCCGGCAGCGAGGCGCAGAAGGAAGCGCTGAACGATGTCGTGCACGCCAACATCGTCGCCGCGTTCGCGCATGACGAACCGGGTACGCATTACGAGCTGGCCCGCGTGCAGAGCACGGCCAGGCGCGACGGCGACGGCTGGGTACTGGATGGCGCCAAGGCCGTCGTGCTGAACGGGGACCAGGCGGACCTGTTCGTGGTGTCGGCGCGCACGGGTGGCGCGGTCGACGAGGAAGCCGGTATCTCGCTGTTCCTGGTGCCGAAGGATGCGCCTGGCCTCACTGTGCTGGGCACGCCGACGATGGACGGCGGCCGCGTCGCCGAACTGGGCTTCAACGGGGTCCGGCTCGACGGCGCCGCGCTGCTCGGCGCGGAAGGGCAGGGCTATGCCGTCATCGAACGTGCCGTCGGGCGCGGCGTGCTGGCGCTGTGCGCGGAGGCGCTCGGTGCGATGGAAGCAGCCAAGCTGGCAACCCTCGATTACCTGCGCACCCGCAAGCAGTTCGGCGTGCCGATTGGCAGCTTCCAGGCGCTGCAGCACCGCATGGCCGACCTCCTGCTCGAAATCGAGCAGGCCCGGTCGAGCGTCATCAACGCGGCCGCCGCCCTCGATCGGGAACGCATTACGCGCGAGCGCGCGCTCTCGGCCGCGAAAGCGAGCATCGGTCGCATCGGCGCGCTGGTGGCCGAAGAGTGCATCCAGCTGCACGGCGGTATCGGCATGACCTGGGAGCTGCCGCTGGCGCACTATGCCAAGCGCCTCGTGATGATCGACCACCAGCTGGGCGACGAGGACCATCACCTGGAACGCTACATCGCACTCGGCAGGACGCTCGCGGCATGAGCGCGCCCGGAGTCCGGCCCGTGAGCCCCGATACCTCCTTGCCGCTGGCCGGCGTGCGCGTGATCGACTTCTCGCGCGTACTGGCCGGGCCCTGGTGCGCGATGGTCCTCGGCGACCTCGGCGCCGAAGTCATCAAGGTCGAGCACCCGGTGCGGGGCGACGACACCCGTGACTGGGGCATGCGCATCGGCTCCACCGAAACCGCCTACTTCAACAGCGTCAACCGCAACAAGCGCTCGGTGTGCCTGGACCTGAAGACGCCCGAGGGCCAGCAGATCGCGCGCGATCTGGTGAAAAAGAGCGACGTCGTCATCCAGAACTTCAAGTTCGGCGACATCGAACGGCTCGGCCTCGGCTACGAGGAATTGAGCCGCGAGCAGCCGGGCCTGGTCTACTGCTCGGTCACCGGCTACGACCGCACCGGCCCGGAGGCGACGCGGCCCGGCTACGACCTCGTGATCCAGGGCGAGGCGGGACTGATGGCGCTGAACGGCGAGCCGACCCAGCCGCCATTGAAATTCGGTGTGGCGGCAGTCGACATGATGACCGGCATGTATGCCGCCCAGGGCGTGCTCGCGGCGCTGTACGAGCGCGAAAAGACGGGCAAGGGGCGCCATATCGGCATGGCCCTGTTCGACTGCGGGCTGATGATCACCGCCTATTATGGCCTCGAGGCTCTGCTGCGCGGGAACGACCCGCCACGCTACGGCAATGCCCATCCGTCGATCATGCCGTATGGCGTGTACGAAGCGGCGGACGGGCCGCTGGTGGTCGCCGTCGGTAACAACAGCCAGTTCCTGCGCTTCTGCGTGGAGGTGATCGAGCGTCCCGACATCGCCGCCGACGAGCGTTTCAGGACGAATCTCGCGCGCACCGTTCACCGTGAAGAACTGATGCCCGAAATCCGGCGCGAACTGGCACGCAGGAAGCGCAAGGACCTGCTGGAGCGCATGAGCGCGGTCGGCATTCCCTGCGGCGAGGTGGCCGGCCTGCATGAAGCGCTGACCTCGCGCCGGGCCCTCGATGCCGGTCTGGTGACGACCATGCCGCATGCCGAGGTGGGTTCGGTGAGCGTGCTGGCCTCCCCCTACCGTTTCGATGGCGAGCGCCTGCCGGTGCGCAGCGCGCCGCCCCGGCTGGGGGAAGGAACACAGGAGGTGCTGCAAGACCTGCTTGGCTTGTCGGAAGAGCGGCTGGCGGAATTGAAGGCAGCCGGCGTCGTGTAGGTGTCGTATCAGCGTCGTATAAAAATCGCTAAATTGGAGGGAAACAATGTCTTTGTTCGACCTGAGCGGGAAAGTCGCCGTCATCACCGGTTCGTCGCGCGGCATCGGCCGGGCGATCGCGCTGCGGATGGCGGAGCAGGGCGCCAGGGTGGTGATCTCGTCGCGCAAGGCGCCCGCCTGCGACGAGGTCGCCGCCGCGATCAACACGGCGCACGGCGCGGGTAGAGCGATTGCCGTGCCGGCCAACATCTCGTCGAAAGACGCGCTGCAGGCGCTGGTGGACGCCACCAACGCCGCCTTCGGCAAGATCGACATCCTCGTCTGTAACGCCGCATCGAACCCCTATTACGGACCCATGGCCGGCATCGCGGACGAGCAGTTCCGCAAGATTTTTGAAAACAACGTGCTGGCCAACCACTGGCTGATAGGGATGGTGGCGCCGCAGATGATCGAACGGCGCGACGGCGCGATCATCATCGTGTCCTCGATCGGCGGGCTGCGCGGCTCGCCCGTGATCGGCGCCTACAACGTCTCGAAGGCGGCCGACATGCAGCTGGCGCGCAATCTCGCCGTCGAATACGGCCCGCACAACG
>JBBWZO010000168.1:0-26310 GCA_039649125.1 Massilia sp.
GTCGAGCCGATCTGCAAGGTGATGCAGGTTGCGCCGTCGGGCTACTGGCGCCACGCGGCGCAGCAACGCAACCCGGCACTACGGTGTGCCCGCATCCAGCGTGATGACGTCCTGAGTGTCGACATCGAGCGCGTCTGGCAGGCAAACCTGCAGGTCTACGGGGCTGACAAGGTCTGGCGGCAGCTCAGGCGTGAGGGCACCGACGTGGCCCGCTGCACGGTGGAGCGCCTCATGCGCAAGGCCGGTCTGCGCGGCGTCATGCGCGGCAAGGTTGTGCGCACGACCGTTGGCGACGCGAAGGCGCCATGCCCGCTCGATCGCGTCAACCGTCACTTCAAGGCCCAGCGGCCGAACCAGCTGTGGGTCAGCGATTTTACCTATGTCTCGACCTGGCAGGGTTTTGTCTACGTCGCCTTCGTCATCGATGTATTTGCCCGGCGCATCGTCGGCTGGCGCGTCAGCAGCTCGATGCGGACCGACTTCGTGCTCGATGCCCTGGAACAGGCCCTGTACGCTCGTCAGCCCGAAAGGAACGAACTGGTCCATCATAGCGACAGGGGATCGCAATATGTATCGATAAAGTACAGCGAGCGCTTGGCAGAAGCCGGCATCGAACCGTCTGTGGGTAGCAAGGGCGACAGCTACGATAATGCCCTGGCTGAGACGATCAACGGGCTCTACAAGGCTGAACTTATCCACCGCCGTGCCCCCTGGAAGACGCGTGAGGCCGTCGAACTGGCTACGCTGGAATGGGTATCCTGGTTTAATCACCACCGCTTGCTGGAACCGCTCGGCTATATACCGCCAGCTGAAGCTGAGGCAAACTATTACAAGCGACTGAGCAGTCAAGCCATCCCGGCCTGACTCACACTAACCGGCCTCCACGAACGCCGGGGCGATTCACTTCGCTATACGATGCTGCATGAGTCTCACGTTCTTCTGAACTTGACGCCAATTGATGGCGCCCCATTCGTCAGGAAAGTGCGAGGACGCAGAACCGTGATGCTTGGTCTCTATCATTGCTGAACCTCGTTAGTTGACCCTTCGAGGACGCAGCTTGCCCCCGAGGGGCAAGTTTCGTCCCCTCGAGGTAGTTGTTGTCTATGCAGTCGCATGGCGACTATTTCACCAGATGGAAGTCTGCCCGCTTTAACGGTAGGACAAAGTCTGAATCCCTATTCCCACCATTACAGTGAGACATTCGCTTTTTCCATCCTCCTATACCTGCTCCCTCATCAGCTTCTCTCCCGAGTCACCTGCCACGCTTCCGATCTTGCATGGTCGCGGGCGAGGAATCAGGCTTACCACGTTCCCTCAGATGCCAAAGTGATCAACAGCATCACAGTTAGCTGGTTAGGGCCCGCCTATCCCCCGATGGTCTTTAATGACGACGTATCCCTTGATTCAACAGAAATATCCGACCACGTTACCTTTTGGTTAAGGCCTGTCAGCAGCTTTGGCCTTTTAATAGTTACGGGGGTTCAACCGACGGTTCACTTACGTTACCCTTGCAGCACTCACCTAGCCCCTAAATCCCTTCTGCTGAGATTTTCCACTGCGCCACTCACGTGGGCGCAGTGCTGCGAATGCAGGAGACATCGTCCCTGGAGCGTCTACCCACCACCGTTGCCGGCGGTAAGAGTCCAAGTAGGTGACGGGCGGTCGTACGTCCGGTCGTAGCACCTATAGTTACGGGTACGACAAGACATCCGAGAGTTTGCGCTCGGACGAACAGTTCATTTTCAAGATCCTTGTGGATCTACTTATTTTGAACGGGCGATGAAATTTCTTTCACTCTCGTTGTTTGTAAGCAACAACCGACCTTATTTGGCCAATTTTAGGTGCAATAAAGCTCACGACGCAGAAGAATCCTGCGCGCAATTTTGCGGTTCTAAGATTGTATGGTTGGATGATTGAAGGCTAAGAAGTACTAGATTCGCTGGACGAACCTATGGAGCCCACGCTAACATCCTCTGAAAATCAAGGACTTAGCGAATGTTTGCGGTATGACCTGCTTCGAAAGCATTGCCGCATGGCGGCAAATTAGCGACTACGTGTCGCACTGAATCCCTTATTATATGGGAATAGTTCCCCTCAACCGGTTTCCCCTGGACGCTTCATGTCTTCTTTGTATCAAAACACCTCCACTTCCGCCGAACAGGACGCCCGCCTGGCCCTGCTGACCGAATGGCTGGGCACGCTCGGCCTGGTGGAAGTCGGTTCGCGCCGCCCGGCATCGTCGGATGCGAGTTTTCGCCACTATTTCCGCCTCGATGTGGTGCCGGCGCTACGCGCAACGCTGGGCGACACCCTGATCGCCATGGACGCGCCGCCCGAGCGCGAAAACGTGCCGGCCTTCATCCACGTCCAGGGCCTGCTGGCCGAAGCCGGCGTCACCGTGCCGGCCATCGTCGCGCGCGATGTCGAACGCGGCTTCCTGCTGCTGTCCGACCTCGGCACCACGACCTACCTGCAGCGCCTGGACTCGGACAATTCCGCCTTCATGTACTCGGACGCGGTCGACGCCCTCATCAAATTCCAGATGAGCAGCCGGCCGGGCGTGCTGCCCGAGTTCGACCGCGCCTTCGTGCTGCGCGAAATGAACCTGTTCCCGGAGTGGTACATCGGCCGCCACCTGGGCGCGACCATGACCGAGGCCCAGCAGGCGCAACTGGATAAAGTGTTCGAGACGATCACCGCCAACGTGCTGGCGCAGCAGCAGGTGTTCATGCACCGCGATTTCCACTCACGCAACCTGATGTTCCTCGACCAGGGCAACCCGGGCGTGCTCGACTTCCAGGACGCCGTCTACGGCCCGGTCACCTACGACCTCGCTTCGCTGCTGCGCGACGCCTATATCCAGTGGGACGAGGAAATCGTGCTGGACTGGGTGGTGCGCTACTGGCAGAGCGCGAAACAGGTCGGGCTGCCGGTCAATCCGGACATCGACGCCTTTTATCGCGACTTCGAGTTCATGGCACTGCAGCGCCACCTGAAAATCCTCGGCATCTTCTGCCGCCTGAACTACCGCGACAACAAGCCGATCTACATGGGCGACCTGCCGACCGTGATGGACTACGTGCGCAAGACCGCCAACCGCTACACCGAACTCAAGCCCCTGGTGCGCCTGCTCGACGCGTTCGACGACAAGGCGCCGCAGGTAGGCTACACCTTCTGAGCGCATTTCCGAGAAGCCCATGAAAGCCATGATTTTCGCCGCCGGCCGCGGCGAGCGCATGCGTCCGCTGACGGACACCTGCCCGAAACCCCTGTTGAAAGTGCGCGGCCGTCCGCTCATCACCTGGCATGTCGTCAACCTGGTGCGTGCCGGGATTACCGACATCGTCATCAACCATTCGCACCTCGGCCACATGATCGAGGAGGAACTCGGCGACGGCAGCCGGTACGGCGCGCGCATCGTCTATTCGCACGAGCCGACCCCGCTGGAGACGGCCGGCGGGATCGCCAATGCCCTGCACCTGCTGGGCGACGAACCCTTCCTGGCCGTGTCGGGCGACATCTACGCGCCCTACTTCGATTTCGCCCAGGTGCTCGAAGCCCTGCCCGACAAGGACATGCTGGGTCAGCCGATCCCGGTCGAACAACGCGACATCGCCTGGCTGTACCTGACGCCGAACCCGTGGCACAACCCGAACGGCGACTTCGGCCTGGACATGTACACCCTCGCCAACGACGGCGACCCGAAGTGGAACTTCGCCGGCATCGGCGTCTACCGCCCGGAGATGTTCGACGGCATTCGCGCCGGCGAATTCCTGAAATTCGGCCCCCTGATGCGCAAGTTCATCGAACAGAAGCGCGTCGGCGGTGAGCTCTACCACGGCCCCTGGGTCAACGTCGGCACGGTCGAGCAGCTCGAGGAACTGAACGCGCCGCTGGCGAAAAAGGCCGGCGCGTGAATCCGTTTGCCGCGCGCCGCGCCCGCCTGGCAGCGAGCATGGAGCCGGGCGCGGTGGCGGTGCTGGTCACCGCACCGGAAGCGATGCGCAACGGCGACAGCGAATACCCGTACCGGCACGACAGCTATTTTTACTATCTGACCGGTTTCACGGAACCGGAAAGCGCGCTGGTACTCGTTGCCGCCCGCGGCGACAGCCCCGCGCGCGCGATCCTGTTCTGCCGCGAAAAAGACGTCGAGCGCGAGATCTGGGACGGTTTCCGGCACGGCCCGGCGGCCGCGCGCGAGACCTTCGGGTTCGAGGATGCCTGGCCGATCGCCGAACTCGACGCGCAGATGGCCTGCCTGCTGGCCGACGTTCCGAGCCTGTACTACGCCACCGGCAGCGCGCTCGACGCGCGCGTGGCCGGCTGGCTGAACGCCGTGCGCGCCAAGGTGCGCAGCGGCGTCGTCGCCCCGTCTCGCCTGCACCACGTGATCGGCCTGCTCGACGAGATGCGCCTCGTGAAGGACGAGCACGAACAGGCGCTGATGCTGCGCGCGGCGACGATCTCCGGCCAGGCCCACGCACGGGCGATGCGCTCCGTAAAACCCGGCATGTTCGAATACGAACTCGAAGCCGAGCTGCTCTACGCATTCCGGAAAAGCGGCGCCCAGTTCCCCGCCTATACGCCGATCGTGGCCGGCGGTGCGAATGCCTGCGTCCTGCACTACAACGCCAACAATGCGCCCCTGCGGGACGGCGAGCTGGTGCTGATCGACGCCGGCTGCGAATTCGACAGCTACGCGTCCGACATCACCCGCACCTTCCCCGTGAACGGGCGCTTCAGCGAAGCGCAAAAGTGTCTGTATGAACTGGTGCTGCTGGCGCAGGCGGCGGCGATCCGCGCCGTGGTGCCGGGCCGGCCCTACAGCGACGTGCACGAGGCGGCGCTGGCGGTGCTGGCCGAGGGCATGCTCGAACTCGGCCTGCTCGACAAGGGCAAGTACGGCAGCGCCGAGAACGTGCTGGCCGAGCGTGCCTACTTGCCCTTCTACATGCACGGCACCGGCCACTGGCTCGGGCTGGACGTGCACGATACCGGCAGTTACCGGAACCTGGCGCGCGAGGGCAAACCGTCGCGCCCCCTGGTGCCGGGCATGGCACTCACCGTGGAGCCGGGCATCTACGTGCGCCCTGCCCCGGGCGTGCCGGAGCAGTTCTGGAACATCGGCATCCGGATCGAGGACGATGTCATCGTCGGCGAATCCGGTGCCCGCGTGCTCTCCGATGCCGCGCCGAAGAGCGTGCAGGACATCGAAGCGCTGATGAGAGGTTAAGCATGGAACAGCACAAGGACACGTTCGACGTCGCGATCTGCGGTGCCGGCCCGGTCGGGCTGGCGCTGGCGGCGCTGCTGGCGCAGCGCGGCATCGACGGTCGACGCATCGCGCTGATCGACGCGCGCGCGCTCGGCCAGTCGATTTCGGACCCGCGCTCGATCGCGCTGGCCTGGGGCAGCCGCATGCTGCTGGAGGAAGTCGGCGCCTGGCCGCTCGGCGGCTCCTGGCCGGCCACGGCGATCCACACGATCCACGTCTCGCGCCGCGGCCACTTCGGGCGCAGCCTGATGGACCGCGACGAGCACCGGCTCGAGGCGTTGGGCTATGTCGCGCGCTACGGCGACGTGGTCGACGCGCTGGCGCGCGCCTGCGAACGGGCCGGGGTCCAGACCATCCGCCCGGCCCGCGTGGCCACCCTCGACGAGACGGCCGATCACGTCGGCTTGACGCTGGACGACGGCCGGTTGCTGACGGCGCAGGTCGTGGTCGGCGCCGAGGGCGGCGTGTTCGGTTCGCAGGAAGACAAGGCGAGGACGCGCGACTATGGCCAGAGCGCCGTGATCGCGCGCGTCACGGCCAGCAACCCGATCCTGCACCGCGCCTTCGAGCGTTTTACGGACGAGGGCCCGCTGGCGCTGCTGCCGCAGGACGGCGCCGACGGCCACGCTTATGCGCTGGTCTGGTGCGTGAAGCCCGAGCGCGCCGAAGTGCTGCAGGCGATGGAAGAGGAGCGCTTCCTGGGCGAGCTGAACGAGGCATTCGGCGCGCGGCTCGGACGTTTTACCAAGGTGTCGGCGCGCCTGGCCTACCCGCTCGGCCTGAACGCCGAGGCGCGCGCGACGACGCGCACGGTGGCCATCGGGAACGCGGCGCAGACCCTGCATCCGGTGGCGGGACAGGGTCTGAACCTGGGCCTGCGCGACGCGGCCGTGCTGGCACGGCTGTTGGCGCGCTGCCCGGGGCCGGAAGGCATCGGGCGCTTCCTCGACGAACGCGCCCAGGACCGGCAGGTGACGATCGCCCTGACCGATGCAATGGCGCGTGCCTTTGTCGGCAGCGGTCCGCTGCAATCGGCGCTCGGGCTCGGACTGGCGGCGTTGGATGCCGTGAAACCGGCGCGCACACTGCTGGCCGAACTCATGATATACGGCCGGCGCGGCGGGTCGGCGCTGTTGCCGCATCGGCAGGGCTGAGCTTTTCGTAGGGTGGGCACCGTCATCAAGGCCCCCGGCCTCGATGACCCCACGCGGTACGGGCGCACCCTTTTGGCTACGGGCCGGACCGTCATCCAACAAGCGGAAGGTGCGAGAGACGGGCCGCCCTCAAGCGCTGCTGGTTTTCTCTATCTCAAACCGTTTCGACGCGCACGCTGCTCAGCGTGTGCATACCTCGCGACAAGGCTCACTCTGCACGCGTGGACTCGGGAGTCCACCCTACAGATAGAAATGCGCGTCGACCCTGGCCCAAGTGACGAGCTGTCCCTACTCCACCGCCTTCACCATCGACTCGATCACCTTCTTCGCATCGCCGAACACCATCATCGTGTTCGGCTGATAAAACAGGTCGTTGTCCAGCCCCGCATACCCGGATGCCATCGAACGCTTGTTCACGATGATGCTTTTCGCCTTGTAGGCTTCCAGGATCGGCATGCCGGCGATTGGCGACTTCGGATCCTTCGCGGCGGGGTTGACGACGTCGTTCGCGCCCAGCACCAGCACCACGTCGGTCTGGCCGAATTCGCCGTTGATGTCTTCCATCTCGGCCACCTGGTCGTAGGGCACCTCGGCTTCGGCCAGCAGCACGTTCATGTGGCCCGGCATGCGGCCGGCCACCGGGTGGATCGCGTAGCGCACGGTTACGCCGTGTTCGGTCAGTTTGTCCACCAGCTCCTTCACCGAGTGCTGTGCGCGGGCCACCGCCAGGCCGTAGCCGGGCACGATGATGACCGACTCGGCGTTTTGCAAAATGAAGGCCGCGTCTTCCGCGGAACCGGATTTCACCGGACGCTGCTCTTTCGCGCCCCCCTCGTCCGTGCTCGCCTCGCCGCCGAAGCCGCCCAGGATCACGTTGAAGAAGGAGCGGTTCATCGCCTTGCACATGATGTACGAGAGGATCGCGCCGCTCGACCCGACGAGCGAGCCGGCGATGATCAGCATCGAGTTGTTCAGCGAGAAACCGATGCCGGCGGCCGCCCAGCCCGAATACGAGTTCAGCATCGACACCACCACCGGCATGTCGGCGCCGCCGATCGGGATGATGATCAACACGCCCAGCACGAAGGACAATGCGGCCATGATGATGAACGGCGTCCAGGCCGGCGCCACGTTATCGTCGAAGCAGAACACCAGCCCCAGCGCGATGATGGCGATCGCAAGCACCAGGTTCAGGATGTGCTGGCCGCCGAAGCGCACCGGCGCGCCCTGGAACAGGCGGAATTTATACTTGCCCGAGAGCTTGCCGAAAGCGATCACGGAACCGGAAAAGGTCACCGCGCCGACGAAGGTGCCGATGAACAGCTCCAGGCGGTTGCCGAAGGGCAGCGCGCCGCCGCGCTCGGCAATATTGAACGCCCAGGGTTCGGACACGGCGGCAATCGCGATGCACACGGCGGCCAGGCCGATCAGCGAGTGCATCGCCGCGACCAGTTCCGGCATCTTGGTCATCTCGACCTTTTTCGCCGCATAGGCGCCGATCGCGCCACCGACCACCACCCCCAGCAGTACCAGCGGAAAACCCATACCCTGGCCGCCGTCCGCGGCGGTGGCGGAATTGGCCAGCTCGGCCTGCAGCTTGAAGATCAGGGCGATGGTGGTGGCCACCGCGATCGCCATGCCGGCCATGCCGAAGGTATTGCCCATGCGCGCAGACGAGGGCGACGACAGCCCCTTCAGGGCCTGGATGAAGCAGACCGAGGCCACCAGGTAGAACAAGGTGACCACATTCATGCTGATGTAGTTCATGCGCCCTCCCTTTGCGCAGCCGGAACGTTGTCGGCCGCCTTTGGCGCCCCCTTCGGCTCCTTCTTCTTGAACATCTCCAGCATGCGCTGGGTGACCAGGAAGCCGCCGAACACGTTCACCGCTGCCAGCGCCACGGCGAGCGTGCCCATGGACTGCCCGAGTACGCCTTCGGTGAGGCCGGCGGCGAGCATGGCGCCGACGATGATGATGGCGGAGATCGCGTTGGTCACCGCCATCAGCGGCGTGTGCAGCGCCGGCGTGACGGTCCAGACGACGTGGTAGCCGACGTAGATCGCCAGCACGAAGATGATCAGGTTGATGATGGTATGGCTGATGTCCATGCCTGTCTCCTTGTTATGCGCGCAGCGCAGCGCCGCCCGCGGTTTCGCCGCGCAGTGCCTCGCCGGCATGGCAAAGCAGGGTCGCGCGCACGATCTCGTCCTCGCGGTCGATGACGAACTTGTCTTCCTTGTCGAACACGAGCTTCAGGAAATCGAGCACGTTGCGCGCATACAGGGCCGAGGCGTCGGCCGCGACCAGCGCGGCCAGGTTCGGCTCGCCGATGATGTAGACGCCGTGCTTGACGACTGTCTTGCCCAGCTCCGTGAGCGGACAATTGCCGCCCTGCTCGATCGCCATGTCGACGATCACCGAGCCCGGTTTCATGGCGCGCACCGTCTCCTCGCGGATCAGGGTTGGCGCCGCGCGGCCCGGGATCAGCGCGGTGGTGATGATGATGTCGGCCAGTTTCGCCCGTTCGTGCACCAGTTCCCCCTGGCGGCGCATCCAGTCGGCCGGCATCTGGCGCGCATAGCCGCCGACGCCCTGCGCAATCTCTCGCTCCTCGTCGGTCAGGAAAGGCACGTCGATGAACTTGGCGCCGAGCGACTCGACCTGTTCCTTGACCGGCGGGCGCACATCGGATGCCTCGATCACGGCGCCCAGGCGTTTCGCCGTGGCGATCGCCTGCAGGCCGGCCACGCCGACGCCCATGATCAGCACGCGCGCGGCCTTCACGGTGCCGGCGGCCGTCATCAGCATCGGCATGAAGCGCTGATACGTGTTTGCGGCCAGCATCACGGCCTTGTAGCCGGCGATGTTGGCTTGACTCGACAGCACGTCCATCGACTGCGCGCGCGTGATGCGCGGCGCCGCTTCCAGCGCGAAGGCGGTCAGGCGACTGGCCGTCATGGCGGCGAGGTTGTCGCTGTCGAAGGGATTGAGCATGCCGACCACGACCGTGCCAGGGCGCATGCGCGCGCGTTCGGCTTCGTTCGGGGCGCGTACTTTTAACACCATGTCGCAGCCCAGGGCGTCTTCCGCGCTGCCGACGGTGGCGCCGGCGGCCGCGTAGGCCTCATCAAGGGCCGCCGCATACAGGCCGGCACCGGCCTGGACGACGACCTGGTGCTTGCCTGCGAGTTTCCTCACTGTCTCTGGAGTTGCCGCTACGCGGGTCTCGCCCGGCCGTGTTTCGGCCGGAATGCCGATTCTCATGCATTCCTCCTTGCTTTTAGTGTTGTGTTCACAATCTAACACGTAAACATGCCTGTTTTGCTAGTAAAAATGACAGGGCAGTCAAGCAGGCGATTTTGCGGCGGATTCGATACAGAAGGAAAAAAATAACGAGGTTTTTTGTATCAAATCAAGGCATCTGGCGCTTTTTTGCTGCATTGCACACGTACCTGCGAGCAACGCTTTGCGCGCCGCTGTAGAATATCGGCTCATTTGTCGAGGACGCGCATGACCCATACCTTCAGACCGTCAGTCACCGTTGCCGCCATCATCGAGCGCGATGGCCGTTTCCTGCTGATCGAGGAAGAAACGAGCGAAGGCATCAAGCTGAACCAGCCGGCCGGCCACCTCGACGAAAACGAATCGCTCGAGCAGGCGGTGGTGCGCGAGGCGCTGGAAGAGACGGCGCACGAATTCATCCCGACCGGGCTGGTCGGCATGTACATGTCGCGTTATTACTCGAAGTCGCGCAATGCCGATATCACCTACCTGCGCTTTACCTTTTGCGGCACCGCCGGCAGGCAGTACGACTTGCCGCTCGACGACGGCATCCTGCGTACGCTGTGGATGACGCGCGACGAGATCGCCGCGAGTAGCGAGCGCCACCGCAGTCCGATCGTGCTGCAGTGCGTGGACGATTACCTGGCAGGCAAGTGCACCGACCTTGCCCTGCTGTACACCCACCCGTCGGTGTTCGAAGACGGGCTTGAAACTACACGGACGTAACATGAGCAAGAAAAAAGTCGTGATCGGGATGTCGGGCGGAGTCGACTCCTCGGTCGCGGCCTGGATGCTGAAGGAACAGGGCTACGAGGTGGTCGGCCTGTTCATGAAGAACTGGGAAGACGACGACGATTCCGAATACTGCTCGTCGCGCCAGGACTGGATCGACGCGGCCAGCGTGGCCGACGTGGTCGGGGTCGACATCGAGGCGGTGAATTTCGCCGCCGAATACAAGGACCGCGTGTTCGCCGAATTCCTGCGCGAATACCAGGCCGGCCGCACGCCGAACCCGGACGTGCTGTGCAACGCCGAAATCAAGTTCAAGGCCTTCCTCGACCATGCGATGAAACTCGGTGCCGACCTGATCGCCACCGGCCACTACGCGCGCGCGCGGCAGAACGCAGCCGGCAAGTTCGAGCTGCTGAAGGCGTGCGACCACACCAAGGACCAAAGCTACTTCCTGCACCGCCTGAACCAGGCGCAGCTGTCGAAGTCGCTGTTCCCGCTCGGAGAGATTCCGAAGACCGAGGTGCGCAAGATCGCCGAAAAGCTGAAACTGCCGAACGCGGCAAAGAAGGATTCGACCGGCATCTGCTTCATCGGCGAGCGCCCGTTCCGCGACTTCCTGAACCGCTACCTGTCGCACAAGCCGGGGCCGATCAAGCTCGACAACGGCCAGACGGTGGGCGAGCACATCGGCCTGTCGTTCTATACGCTCGGCCAACGCAAGGGCATCGGCATCGGCGGCCTGAAGTCGCATAAAAATGCCGACGGCACCAGCGAACCGTGGTTCGTGGCGCGCAAGGACATCGCCAGCAACACGCTGTACATCGTACAGGGCCACGACCATCCGTGGCTGTTATCAAACCGCCTGGAAGCCGGCCAGGCCAGCTGGGTGGCCGGCGAAGCGCCATCCGGACTGCTGTCGGCCAAGACGCGCTACCGCCAGCAGGACGTGGCCTGCACGGTCGCAGCAAGCGGGCTGGAACGCTTTGCGCTCGACTTCGCCGATCCGCAATGGGCGGTGACGCCGGGCCAGTCGGCCGTGCTGTACGACGGCGACATCTGTCTCGGCGGCGGCATCATCGACGGCGCCCAAGGCGTTTAACAATCAGCGCGGCCAGGCAGCGGCACCGGCGACCACGGTGGCGGTGTTCCGTACCGGCGCCGACGCCACGGCGGGTGCCGATGGATGGGAAGAGTTCCGAGAATCGACGAACCTGGATGAAGAACGGCGCACCGACTGACGGTGCGCCGTTTTCGTTTGCATATTCGAACTGCCTACGGGTATGTTGCGAGGATAGTTTTACGCGCAGGCCGCATCCGCCTGGCACACCCTGCGCGGCCTTTCCACCGTCCACTCGGCACAGATCCAGCGCTCGAACTCGCTCGGTGCCAGCGGGCGCCCATACAGGTAACCCTGCACCTGGTCGCAACCGGCGCCACGCAGGAAGGCGGCCTCGGCCGCCGTCTCCACCCCTTCGGCCACCACCACCTGGCCCAGGTCGTGCACCAACTTGATCATCGTCGTCAACAGGGCGCGCTTGCGTTCGTCCTGGTCGAGGCCGCGGATAAAACTCTGGTCGATCTTGATGGCCTTCGCCGGCACGCTGTGCAGGTAGGCCAGGCTGCTGTAGCCCGTGCCGAAATCGTCGATTGCCAGCTGCACGCCGCCGGCGGCCAGCCCCTCCAGGGTGGCGGCCGCGAGCTGGCGCTTGCTCATCAGCGCGCTCTCGGTGATTTCGATCGCCAGCGCGCCGGGATCGAGTTCGTGGGCGCGCAGGCGCGCCAGCACCCAGGCGCAGAAATCCGGTTCGAGCAGGTTCACCGCCGAGACGTTCACCGCCACCTGCTGCGCCAGCCCGGCGCGGTGCCAGCTGGCGGCCTGGCGCAGCGCGCGCTCGACCACCCAGCGCGTCGTCGCGCGCGCCAGCGAGGTCTGTTCGATCACCGGGAAGAACTCGCCGGGCGGCACCTCGCCCAGCACCGGATGGCGCCAGCGCAGCAGCGCCTCGGCGCCGATGCAGCGCCCGGTCGCCAGCTCGACCTTCGGCTGGAACACGAGGCGCAGCTGGCTGTCGTCTTCCAGCGCGCCGCCGAACTCGTTGACCAGGAGGAAGCGGCGCAGGAAGCCTGCATTCTGCTCGGCCGAGAACACGCGCACCCGGTGCGCGCCCTCGATGGCGTCGTGCGCTGCACTGTACAGGTCGCGCAGCAGGTGCAGGGGGGCGACGCTGCCGACCGCGAACGGCACCACGCCAACGGTGCCGGTGGTGACGAAGCGGGCGCTCGTGTTCTCGGCGCGCAGGTCGAGCCAGGCCTCGAGCCAGTCGCAGAAGCGCCCGAGGTCCGTGCCCGGCTCGGCCAGGAAGGCGAACTGGGTGGTGCCCACGTGGTACAGCCGGTGCTGCGGGCCGAGCGCCGCGCGCAGCATGCGCGCCGCCTCGAGCACGATCTCGTCGAGGTAGCCTGCCCCCATTGCGCGCACCGCGTGACTCAATTGCTCGGGCGTGGCCAGGTTCACCAGCGCCGCCAGGCGCTCCTCGCCCGGCGGGCAGTCGATCGCCAGGTCAGCCAGGTCGTCGATGAACTGGATGCGGTTCGGAATGCCGCTGATCGGGTCGACGCGGCCGATCGCGTGCTGCAGTTCGACCTGCGCCATCACCATCTTGGCCAGGTCGGCCAGGCCGGCGCGCTCGCTGTCGCTGGCCGTGCGCGGTTCGGTGCCGAGCACGCACATCGCACCCAGGCAGTAGCCGTCGCGCGTCATCAGGGGTGCGCCCGCATAGAAACGCACGCCGCTGGCGGCAAGAAAGCTGTCGCGGTAGCAGGGGTCAAGCTGCAGGTCGGGAATGACCAGCGTGTCGCCGGTGTCGACCACCTGCGCACAGGGCGCGCGCTCGCGCGGAATCGAACAGTGCTCCACGCCGACGCGCGACTTGAACCACTGGCGGTCGCTGTCGGTCAGCGAGATGGCCGCGACCGGCAGGCCGAACAACTGGGCCGCCATGCGCGTGATCCGGTCGAATGCCTCGTTCGGCGGCGTATCGAGCAGGTCGAGCTTGCGCAGGGCGTCGAGACGGGCTGCTTCCAGCTGGGCCGGCGGAGGGTGAATCATGGTGGTCCTTGTTCAGTACCGGCCATGGCCGGCCAATAAATGACGAAAATGACGGTAAACTCATTCTGATCGTCAAATTTCTCCAGGTCAACAAGATTTTTCGTTTTCGGGCGTTATTCTTCCTACTGTGTGGGAGAAATGCACTATGACTCTTGATTACATCATCAATTTCGTCGATTTTTCAATTTCCTGAAGTAAAATAAAAACCAGTTATGGTTTATTGAAAGACACGATATGCATCCTTCCAGCCCCGACGATCCGGGCGATCCGATCCTGACCACGCGCGAAGCGGCCAAGCTGTTGGGCATTGCGATCAGCACTGCCCAATTGTGGATCGAGAATGGCTTGCTGCCGGCATGGAAGACGCCAGGCGGACACCGGCGCGTGCGCTGGAGCGACGTCAGCGCCCTGCTGCGCGAACGGGCAGGCATCCCGAACCGGGCGCCTGCTCCTGAGGCCGCCGAATTCCTGCCCGCCGCGGCCCGTCCCCTTTCCGACAACGAGCAGGCGCGGCTGGAAGCCCTGCGTGCGAGCAAACTGGTCGGCAGCGGCGCGGAAGCCGTGTTCGACCGCCTGACCTGGCTGGCGACCCAGGTGACCGATTGCCCGATCGCGTTCCTGAGCCTGGTGACGGCGAAGCGCCAGTGGTTCAAGTCGCAGGTCGGCATCGTGCTGCCGGAGGTGGCGCGCGAAGACGCATTCTGCAACCACACGATCGCCCAGGACGGGCCGATGGTGGTGCCCGATGCGCGGCTCGATGCGCGCTTTCGCGACAACGCGCTGGTCACGGGCGCACCGCACCTGCGCTTCTATGCCGGCTTTCCGCTGGCCGGCCGCGACGGCCACCGTCTTGGCGCGCTGTGCGTGATGGACCGCGAGCCGCGCCGCCTGCGCGAGCGCGAACTGCGCGCGCTGGGCGAGCTGGCGGCGATCGCGGCCGAGGAAATCAGGCGCCGCTAGCGCCGCTGGCGCCGCCGCCGCCGGCCTGCTGGCGGCGCACGAGGGCGAGTACCGTGTTGCGGATGGTTTTCAGCACGGCGTCGGCCTTGAACGGCTTGACGATGAAACCGTGCACGCCGCGCGCCATCGCGGCCTGGATGGTGGCGGCGTCGAGGGTGCCGGAGACCATGAAGACCAGGGTTTTCGGCAGCGTGGCCCGCAGCTGCTCGACGGCGTTGCTGCCGTCTTCGACCTGCTCGCGCGCGATGCACAGGATCTGCGGACGGAATTTATGCGCCAGCAGCAGCGCGCCGTGGCCGGTATGGGTCTGGCCGACGACCTCGTAGCCGCCATCCTGCAGCACCGTATTCAGCAAGCCGCGCGAAATCGCGTTCGAATCGACTATTACCGCCTTGAGCATGGCCCGGTCCATGGACGAAGTCCTTCCAAATATCATATTGAATCGTACGCCAGCATCTTCCACGTCACGCCCAGGCGCACGTCGGTTTTCAGCTCCACCAACTGGCGCGACAGGTACAGGATATCGCGCTCGGCGCGCAGGCGCTCGCCCAGCGGGGTTTTGAGGATGCCGGCGCCGGCCATCACGGCATCCAGGCTGCCGTAGGCATTGAGCAGGCGCGCCGCCGTCTTCATGCCGATCTTCGAGACGCCCGGCACGCCGTCGGTGGCGTCGCCCATCAGCGCCAGCAGGTCGTGCAGCAGTTCGGGCGCGACGCCGAACTTGTTGCGCACCCAGGCGTCGTCGTGCCACTCGCCCTTGAAATGATCCCACACCAGGGCGCCATGCGCGATCAGGGCGTGCAGGTCCTTGTCGGTGGTGGCGACGATCGCGTCCCCCCGGTTCTCCTGCAGCCAGCGCATGGTGCAGGTGGCCAGCACGTCGTCCGCCTCGACGCCCGGCACCACCACCACGTGCACGCCGGCGCCCTGCAGGCGCTGGTGAAATTCCGGCAGCGCCTCGCGCAGGTACGAGGGCATCGGGTCGCGGTGCTCGCGATATCTCGGGTACAGCGCATGGCGCCAGGTCTCGCCGCCATGGTCGAAGGCAGCCAGCACGTGGCTCGGCGCGTGCGCCTCGAGCAGGTTGCGGAACGAATAAAACGCATGGCGCAGCGCGATGCCGGCCTTCAGGTCGGAGTCCGGCTCCGGACTGGCCTCGTACACCCGGCGCACGATGTTCAGGCCGTCGATCGCAAGCAGCTTCGGCATGCGTCTTACCTCGCGTAGGCGTACTCGCCGCCGCGTTCGAGCGCGCGCACATAGGCCGGGCGCGCATGGATGCGCTGCAGGAAGCCGGACAGGCGCGGGTAGCGTGTGTCCAGCCCGCCGCGCGCGGCGGCCGCCTCCAGCGGGAAGCTCATCTGGATATCGGCGGCAGTGAAGGCCTGCCCGGCGAACCACTCGCGCGCGGCCAGTTCCGATTCCAGGTAGTCGAGCTGTCCTTTGATGTTCGGGTTGATGAAGCTGTCCTTCACCTTGCGCGCGATGGCGCGCGCGATCGGTTTCGCGAAGAAGGGCATCGGGCCGTTCTCGATGCGGTCGAATACCAGCTTCATCAGCAGCGGCGGCATCGCGGAGCCCTCGGCGAAGTGCAGGAAATACGTGTATTGCAGCTTCTCCGGCGTGCCGGCGGCGGGAACCAGGCGCCCCTCCCCGTAGTGTTCGACCAGGTACGCGACGATCGCGCCGGATTCGGCGACGACCAGGTCGCCATCGGTGATCACGGGCGATTTGCCCAGCGGGTGCACGGCTTTCAGCGCGGGCGGCGCCAGCATCGTCTTCGGGTCGCGCTGGTAGTGCCTGATCTCGTACGCCAGGCCCAGCTCTTCGAGCAGCCAGAGGATGCGTTGCGAGCGCGAATTGTTCAGGTGGTGGACGGTGATCATTGGCGATTGGGCCGGGATGGAAGACCGTTAGCTTAGCACTGTTGCGTCGTTACAAAAAGGCACGCCGGCTTCCGATTGCAGCGGTTTGACAGGGTCATGCGCCCCTTTGCATCGTACGGCAGCGCACCGAGCCGTCGGACAGCCCCATCTATGATGGGTCCATGGGCAAGATCCACATTGGCATCTCCGGCTGGCGCTACGCGCCCTGGCGCGGCGTGTTCTATCCGGACGGGCTGGCGCAGGCGCGCGAGCTCGACTACGCCGCACGCCAGTTGCCGAGCATCGAGATCAACGGCTCCTTCTATTCGCTGCAGCGCCCCGAGAGCTACGCCGCCTGGTACCGGGCGACGCCGCCCGGCTTCCTGTTCGCAGTCAAAGGCAACCGTTTTATTACCCACATGCTGAAGCTGAACGACATCGAGGGGCCGCTGGCCAACGTGCTGGCCTCGGGCGTGTTCGAACTGCGCGAGAAGCTCGGCCCGTTCCTGTGGCAGTTCCCGGCCATGGTGCGTTTCGACCCGGAGCGCTTCGAGCGTTTTTTCAGCCTGCTGCCCCAGGACACGGCGTCCGCGCTGGCACTCGCCCACCAGTACCAGCCGCGCATGGAAGGCAAAGTGTCGCTGGCGCTGGACGCGAACCGCCCGATGCGCCACGCCGTCGAGATCCGCCACGAGAGCTTTCGCGACGCACGTTTCATTGACCTGCTGCGCAAGTACAACATCGCCCTGGTCGCGGCCGACACCGCGGGCCGCTGGCCCTACATCGAGGACGTGACGGCCGACTTCGTCTACATCCGCCTGCACGGCGACAAGGAGTTATATGCGAGCGGCTACGACGACGAGGCCATCGCCCTGTGGGCATCGCGCATCCGGGCCTGGAGCACGGGCGGCCAGCCGAACGAAGACGGCTGCCGGGTGTCGCCGGAAGCTCCGCCCCCGCGTGCCAGCCGCGATGTGTACTGCTACTTCGACAACGACATCAAGGTGCACGCGCCTTACGATGCGCTGCGCTTGATAAAGGCGCTGGGACTGGATCAGTCGTGATGTAGGGTGGACTCCGTAGGGTGGACTCCCAAGTCCACCTTTCATACGGTTGCTCACCACCACCGCTTATTCCAAATCCGATTCCGCAATCTCCGGCGTGCCCGCCCAATCATTGGCATATACCCCCTCACGCACATACCGATGAAACGTCGAATGCGGCCAATCGCACACCCGCCGCACGATTCCATGCTTCACCGGATTGAAATGAATGTAATCGACATACTTTTCCATCTCAGTCTCATCGCGGATCTGATGCTCCCAGAACCGCCTCTGCCAGATCGTCGATTCTCTGCGGTTGCGCCCGGCATTCGTCAGGAGCTTCGGATTATGCAAAGTGTCCTTGCATGCGCTCGCCACGTGACGCTTGATTTCTTCCCAGCGCGTCGAGTAACCCCGGTCGTCGTCCGGCAAGGTCCAGATGCAGTGCATGTGATCCGGCAGCAGCACCCAGGCGTCGACGACGAACGGCCGGGTCAGGCGCACGGTGTGAACCGCGTCGTGCAAGGCAGCGCGGAATATTGGCAGGCAGAAGATCGGACGGCGCTGGTACGCGACGACCGTGAAGAAGTAGGTGGTTCCGGTGAATTGGCGGCGGTAGCGGGACATGGTGCGGCATCGTATGACGATGCCGCGCACGGGCAGATGTGGTGCGTCAATCGGGACGCAGAGGTAGCGGGATGTGAGGAACCGGTAAGGTTTACTGGCGGTCTAGACGCGTGGAGTCATTGAAGCTGGGGGCTTCAATGACGAGTCCACCCTACGTGTACGAATGATCGACTTATCGCTTCTCGTGCAATTTAATGACCCGATGCTTGCTGCCCGCCGGCGGGGTCGGTTCACCCGGCGTGTCGCAGGTATTGCAGGTCTTGCAGCCGCTGCCGCAGCTGCCGCCGGTATCGAGCCAGCCCACCAGTGCCGAATCGGCCCCGCCGCGCGAGAGGCGGTTGACGATGCGCAGGCGCCAGGCGGCGGGCAGGTATTTCGCGCCGACGTACACGGCGGCAAGCACCACGACCAGGCCGACGACGAGTTCCTGCCACACGTTCAGCCTCCGCCCAGCGCCAGTGCGACGCGATAGGTGATGAAGGAGGCGATGTAGGCCAGCGCGAACATGTAGCCGGCCATCATCCAGGCATATTTGGCGCTGCCGGTCTCACGGCGCACCACGGACAAAGTCGACAGGCACTGCGGCGCGTACACGTACCAGGCCAGCAGCGACAGCGCGGTGGCCAGCGGCCAGGAGCCGGCGATCAGCGGGCCCAGGGTGTTGGCGACGTCGTCGCCGGAACCGGCCAATGCGTACACGGTGCCCAGCGCCCCGACCGCCACTTCGCGCGCGGCCATGCCCGGCACCAGCGCGATGCAGATCTGCCAGCCGAAACCGATCGGCTCGAAAATCACGGCCAGCGCGCGTCCCAGCATGCCGGCGACGCTGTAGTAGATCGGCGGTTGGGTTGCGCCTTCCGGTGCGCCCGGGAAGCTCGACAGGAACCAGACCAGCACCATCAGCGTCAGGATCAGGGTACCGACGCGGCGCAGGAAGATCAGGGCGCGTTCCCACAGGCCGATCGCCAGCGTCTGCAGGTGCGGCCAGTGGTAAGCGGGCAGTTCCATCATCAGCGGGTGCTGGCCGCTGCCGCCGCGGCGCTTCATGTACCAGGCCACGCCCATCGCGCTGACGATGCCCAGTGCGTACAGCACGAACAGCACCAGGCCCTGCAAGTTGAAAATGCCGACTTCGCGGTCCGGAATGAAAGCGGCGATGATCAGCGCGTACACCGGCAGGCGCGCCGAGCAGGTCATCAGGGGCGCGATCATGATCGTCACCAGCCGGTCGCGCGGGTTCTGGATGGTGCGCGCGGCCATCACGCCCGGAATGGCGCAGGCGAACGAGGACAGCAGCGGGATGAAGGCGCGGCCAGATAAACCTACGCCGCCCATCATGCGGTCGAGCAGGAAGGCCGCGCGCGGCAGGTAGCCGATGTCTTCCAGGATGAGGATGAAGAAGAACAGGATCAGGATCTGCGGCAGGAACACCAGCACGCCGCCGACGCCGGCGATGATGCCGTCGACAATCAGGCTGCGCAGCGGCCCATCAAGCATGGCGCTGCCGATCCAGCTGCCGATGCCCTCGACGGTGCCGGTGATCAGGTCCATCGGCGCCTCGGCCCAGCTGAACACGGCCTGGAAAATCACGAACATCAGCGCGGCCAGCAGGATCGGGCCGATCACCGGATGCAGCACCACGTTGTCGATCTTTTCCGACAGGTTGCCCTTGTCGTGCGCGTAGTTGGTGCTGGCATCGAGGATGCGGCGCACTTCGCGCTGGGTCTCTTCGACCGGCACGGCGTCGATGGCGGACAGCGCCTTCGGCTGGCGCGGCGCGTCCAGCTGCATGCGGTCCAGCGCTTCGAGCAGCGCCGCTTCACCGCCGGCCTGGATGGCGACCGTTTCCACCACCGGCATGCCCAGTTCCTGCGACAATTTTGCCGTGTCGATTTCGATGCCGCGCTTTTTGGTGACGTCGACCATGTTCAGGGCCAGCACCATCGGCAGGCCGAGGCGCTTGATTTCCAGCACCAGGCGCAGGTTCAGGCGCAAATTTGTCGCGTTGACGACGCAGACGATGACGTCCGGCGCCCGTTCGCCATGACGCAGGCCGGCTACCACGTCGCGCGTGATCGCCTCGTCCGGGGTCTGGGCCGAGAGGCTGTAGGCGCCCGGCAGGTCGAGCACGCGCAGCGCGCGTCCGGCGGGGGAGGTAAAGCTGCCTTCCTTGCGTTCGATGGTGACGCCGGCGTAGTTCGCGACCTTCTGGCGCGCGCCGGTGAGACGGTTGAACAGTGCGGTCTTGCCGCAGTTCGGATTACCCAGTAATGCGATCAGGGGCGAACCCGTCGCCACCTGTTGTTCCATGACACCCATCGATTATTCCGGCTGGATTGATACGAGTGCTGCCTCGAACTTGCGCAGCGCGAAGGTCGATTCGCCGACCTTGACCGCCACCGGGCCGCCCGGCAGGCCGCGCTTGAGCATGCGGATGCGCTCGCCCGGCACGAAGCCGAGCTCCATCAGCCGGCGTGGCACGTCCACGCTGCCCTGCACGCCAGGCGCGAGGTGGATCACGGTGGCACTCTGCCCTGCTTTCAGCGTGTCGAGTGTGGTCAAGGTGGGGACTAAGGTCATGGCGGCGTTCCAGTGATGTGGCGCTGATGAGACAGATACTAGCATCATAAACCTAAATGCGAATTATTTCTATTTGCAGAAACGATCACACGACAAAATCGCTTGCGTTCCTCAAAAAGTTTCCGCAGAATAGAACACGAATGAGAACGATTCTCATTATTTTAACGTCATTGTTCAAGCTTTTTTACTACCCGACCGACATTGCCAGGAATTACTTCGATGATCGTCTGCGTCTGCAACAACATCTCCGACCGTGAAATCCGCCAGGCCATCGACCTCGGCATCACCTCGATCGCCGCCCTGCGCGCCGAGCTCGGCCTGGGCACCGATTGCGGCAAGTGCATCAGCTATGCCCGCGAAGTGCTGCACGAAGCCCTCGACAGCAAGACCGTCGTGACCGAACTGAGCTTCCGCGCGTCGCAACTGGCCTGAACCAGTCTTCTCCTAAAGTGCGGCCACTGTCGGCCGCGCGCCCTATCGCCCCCTTTTGTTATGATGTCGGGTAACCACATCACCAACAACAAGGCACATCATGAAGGGCGATCCCAACGTCATCCGGCTGCTCAATGCGCAGCTGACCAACGAACTCACCGCGGTCAACCAGTACTTCCTGCACGCGCGGATGTACCGCCACTGGGGCTTCTTCAAGCTCGGCAAGAAGGAATACGACGAATCGATCGGCGAAATGAAACACGCCGACAAGCTGATCGACCGCATCCTGATGCTCGACGGCCTGCCGAACCTGCAGGCGCTGCACAAGCTGCTGATCGGCGAGAACACCGAGGAAATGCTGGCCGCCGACCTGAAGCTCGAGCGCGCCGCCCAGCTGACCGTCAAGGAAGGCATCGCCGCCTGCGAAGCGGCCGCCGACTACGTCTCGCGCGACCTGCTGCTGCTCATCCTGGAAGACACCGAAGAGCATATCGAGTGGCTGGAAACCCAGCTTGACCTGATCGTGAAGGTCGGGATCCAGAATTACCTGCAGAGCCAGATGGCCGAATAAACGTAGGGTGGACGGCTACACCCGGCTGCCTGGTTTTCCTGCGGCTTCGGCGCCGTCCACGCGTTCAACCACTCTTCGCAATGCCGCGCCGTCGCGTCCTCGCATGAGGTGTTGAACGCGTGGACGGCGCATTGTTTTCGTACATGCCGGGTATCGGGTGCAGCCGTCCACCCTACCTCGCCTCCTCCTGCGTCACCCACACCGGCGCCGACCACAGCACGCTGCCGTCCGCCTGCGTCACCTTTGCATAGTAAAAATGCGCACCCGGTGATGGGGAAAACGTTACCGTCGCCTCGCTCGCCATCTGCGTCACGTTGCCATTTCTCCCCGGCACGCCTTCCATGATCGCCACCGATGCCACCGCCTTGCCGCTCGTGCTGGCGAAATTCGCGACCAGGGTCAGCGGCCCGCCATTCGTAAACCGTTCCCCCATCATGCGGCCGTTGGCGGTCAGTACCAGCTGCGCCGTTTTGTCCATCGTCGCGAATACCCGGCGCGCCTTGAGCGCGTCGATGAAGCTGGCCGGGCTCAGGGGCACGCCGTTCGGGATCAGCACGCCGGTGCGGTTGGGAGAAGCGCTGCCCCAGTTGGCGCAGTGGTTGTCCTGGTTGGTGCTGAAGGCCACGTGATAACCGGCTTCCAGGGCCTTGTTGCAGGCCATCTCGAAATTGCTGCGCCGGGTCTCTCCCTCCTTGTCGTTGGTCGAGAACGCGGTGCTGTTGACGATTTCGCACAGCGCCATCGCCTCGTCCCCGTCCGGCGTGTAGCCGAAGGGCGTGCCATTCACGCTGAACTGGCCGCTGATGGACGGGTGGTTGAACTGCCCGACCCAGCCGCGCTCGCGCATCAGCGTGTACAGCGCCGCGTAATCGCTGCGCGGGGTGGCGATGTCGGCCAGCAGCTGGCCCTTGTTGTTCTTCTCCCAGCCGAGCAACTGGTCGCTGTTGAAAATGTTGATGTGGCCGCCGTTGTTGATGACGCCCCACTCCATGCCGTACACGGCGAGGAAGTCGGGGTCGCTGGTGCTGAAGGCGGCGGCCATCTCCCTCCCCTTGCGGTAGAGCCCGGTCGCCGTGGCCGGATCGGCCTCTACTTGCGTGCCGTCGGAGCCGTCGAACATGTGGTTGTGCTCGGAGGCGACGAGGATGTCGAGGCCGTGCCGGCGCGCATAGGCGAAGGCCGCGTCCGGGCCGTATTTCGCGCTCAGGGGCTCCTTGGCGCCCTTGCAGTCCGACAGTTCGGCGCCGCCGTCGCTGTGGTTGGTCTGGCTGTGCAGGTTGCCCAGATACACCGTGTAGGGCAGCGCGCCCGGCGCCGGCGCGGCCGCCAACGGCGCGCGCCCGGCCGGCAGCGGGGCAAAGCGCGGCAGCCTGGGGGCCACCTGCGGCCCGATCTCGGTCTGCCAGGCCTGCTCGTGCACGTCCGCCGAGGGCGCGCTGGAAGCCGCGTCGCGGCTGCCTGCGCGCAGGCGGACCTGGTAGACCCCGGCCGCCAGCTTGCCCGCGTCCGTCTCCGGCCAGCGGATGGCGACCGACACCGGCCCCTGCGGCATCGGCGTGCTGTCCTGCCAGCGGCGCACGACGCCTCCGCGCGGGTGGATCAGTTCCAGCTGCCAGTCGACGACCTGCGGCACTCTGGCGTTCGGAAAATCGAAGGTCAGCGTAAAGGTGCGCGACCCGGACACGCCGGGGCCGGCCGCCCGGTAGGGCACGTGCAGGGTGGCTTCGAATTCGCTGTGCTCGTCGGGCGCCGCGAATGCACCGGAAGCGCAGCAGCACAGCAGGAGGACGCGCAGCAGCGGCGCGAGGCGGGAGGGGGTAAGGGATATGGTTTTCATGATGCAATTGTTGCAACTGCATCATGACGACAGCTTGCGCCAGCGCCCCTATTTGTTGTCAGTATTTATACTTTTTTTGACAAAATACAGCGGCGTGGCGCTGCCTGGCGTTTATGCCGCGCGCATCCAGCGGTCGACCTGCTTGAGCGGCAAATCGATGCGCGCGCAGCCGATCTGGTCCGGGCGCACGTTCAGTTCGATCATGCGCGGGCCGTCGACGCTGATGGCGACGTCGACGCCGGCCAGGTTCACGTGCGGGAAGGCCTGCAGCGCACGCATGGCCACCTCCTGGCACTCGCGCCAGTAGGGCAGCTGCACGCCGCTGATGCGCCCGCCCGTATCCGGGTGCGTGTCCATGGTCTCGAGCGGGTTTTTCGCATTCGCCGCATGGGTCAGTATCCCCGTTTCCAGCTCGACCGGGCAGAAGATGCCGCCCTGGCTGGTATTGTCCACCATGCTGCCCTTGCGTCCCACGCGCAGGAAGGCGCCGGCGATCCGGCACTCGCCGCGCGCCTGGTACAGCCAGATGCGCAGGGTGTTGACGGAGTTGGCGTGGATGCTGGACAGCACCGGGTGCTGGTGCAGGTAATGCTCGACGATATAGCCTTCGCGGTTCTGTCCGGCTTGCCCCCACCAGTCGGCGATCGCCGTTTCGGCGCCCGTGACCGGATGGCGGAACACGGGCTTGCCATTCGCCTCCCCGATCTCGAAGGCGGCGAAGCCGGCGCCGCCATACCCCTCGACCAGTTTAAAACACACCTTATTGCCCATCAATTCGCGGCACAGCTGCTCCAGGTCGGCCACGCCGCGCAGCGGGATGCCGTCGGCGCGCGCGCCGCGCTGGGCGTGCAGGTAGCCGATGAAGCGGGGAGTCGGCACGCCGACCAGTTGCAGGATCGCCTTCTCGATCACCTTGTGTTGCGAGCTCTTCTGGTAGCCGGGCCGGTTCCAGCGGTCGATGAAGGCGTTGTATTCCTTCTTGTTGACGTGGTCCCACTTGTCCGTAAAGGGGATCGAGGGGCGCCACCAGCGCGCCTGCAGGTAATAGCCGGGGCCGATGCCGCGCACCAGGAACAAGGCGCCCATCTCCAGCGACTGGCGCCAGAGCGGCAGGTAGGCGTGCCCGCCCTTCCCCGAGCGCAGGTGCGCCCAGGCACGCCTTATATCTTTAATGACTTGCATTCGACATCCCTATCTACCCGTCTCAACGCTGCGAATGGCGTTGGCATAAAGTTGTCGCAATATTATGCCATTCCAATTCGCAATATGCCGGCACGATAGGGAAGCCCTGCAACCGCCAAACCGGTCAGAAGTGGTATTCGGCGCGTACCATCGGCGTGCTGGCACGCTGGCCGCGGCCGCCGGTGGTGGCGCGGGTATTGCCGAACTTGTTGTTCCAGAACTGGTATTCGAGGCCGACGCGGAAGCGGTTCTTCGGCTGGCCGAAATGGAAACCGATGTCGTACATCAGGGCCATGTCGATGTTCGTCTCCGGGCCGGTGGCGAAACCGACCTCGTCGCGGCCCTTGGCGCCGATGTAGTTGCCGTAGCCCTCGAAGGACAGGCGCTCGTTCAGCGGCACGGGAATCGCCCAGGTGACGGAGAGCATCGCGTGGGTGTCGTAGGTGTAGCGGCCGCGCACGTTGGAGATCGGCGGGAAGGCGCCGCTCGGCGCATTGCTCTCGCGCAGCAGCAGCAAGCTGGTGTTCAGGAAGCCCGCCGGGACGTTCCACATCAGGGTAGGACCGGCCACCAGCATGCGCTTGCGCGAGTTGTAGCCGACGTCGTTCTTGGTGTTCCAGTCGAAGCCGAAGGTCGCGCCCACGCCCTTCACCGGGCCGTAGCGCATCTCGGTGCCGCGCAACGCGCCGATGTCGAGCGTGTGGCGGTAGACGATATAGGCTTCCTGGGCGCCTTCGTTTTGCGTCAGCGAGGCCGGATCGGTTTTATCGGACTGCAGCAGGTCGACATTGAAGAAGTTGCTGCCGTACTTGTAGCCGCTGGCATGGGTCAGCGCGAAGATGTGCTTCTTGATGTGCTCGGGATTGAAGGGCTCGGCGAAGCGGGTGCCGTAGCGCCAGCTGATCGAGGTGTCGCTCCAGTCGGCGGCGCCGGCGGCGGCACAGGTCAGCAGCAGGGAAGCGCCGGCGGCGCACAGGATTTTTTTATCGGTCATGTAATGGTTTTGGACTGAGTTTGTTCGCGTTTGGCTTCGACGGCGGATGCGTGCCGGCGCGCGACATGCAGCTCGACGCGGTGCGTCTGGCCGTCGTCGACCAGTTGCACCGTGTCGCCGCCGACCTCCACGCCATCGACCCGCAGCGCTGCCACTTCAAGCACGCGCACCTCGATCGCATAGGTGGTGGCGCGGTAGCGGTACTGCAGGCGAAAGCCCGGCCAGCCACACGGCAGCTGCGGCGCCAGCACCAGCCGCTCGCCGACACGCTCGATGCCGAGCAGCGTTTCGACGACCAGCCGGTACATCCATCCGGCTGAGCCAGTGTACCAGCTCCAGCCGCCGCGCCCAACATGGGGAGCGGCCGCGTGTACATCCCCCGCCACAACATACGGTTCGAGGCGGTAGCGCGCGCAATCGTCCGGCGTGGCGGTCAGGCGCAGCGGGTTGAGCATGTCGAACAGTTCCCAGGCGCGCCCGCTGTTCCCCATGCGCGCGAAGGCCATCGCGCACCAGAGCGCCGCATGGGTCGCCTGGCCGCCGTTCTCGCGCATGCCGGGCGCGTAGCCGCGCAGGCTGCCGGGATGCAGGGTCCCCGCCTCGAAGGGCGGATCGAGCAGCTGGATCAGGCGCGCGTCAGGACGCACCAGGTGCGCGTCGACCG
>JBBWZO010000188.1:0-5681 GCA_039649125.1 Massilia sp.
TGCTCGCGGAAGTAGACCGGGAAGCGCTTGGTCGTGTTCTGCAGGTAGCCGGCGCCGTGCACGAACATCACGACCGGATACTTCTTGCCCGGTTCCAGCTTCGCCGGGCGGTACAGCTTCGACCAGACCGGGTCGCCGCCGTCGCTCGAAGGCACGGCCACGTATTCGGGCTGGATCCATTCGCGCTGCTTGTATTCGGCGCTGCGGGTATCGGTGAGTTTCACGGCGGCGCCGCCGTTTGCCGGCACGGTGGCCAGCTGGGCCGGCATGTAGCTCGACGAGTAGTGCACCAGCAGTTTGCGGTTGTCCGGCGACAGGACGAAGCGCTCGACGCCTTCCAGGCCCGTCACTTCGCGCGTGCCGCCATCTTTCGCGTTCACGGCGCACACTTCATAGGTGCCCGGGTTCTTGCGGTTGCAGAGCATGTAGGCGGTGCTGCCGTCGAAGCTCCACTGCACGTCGCCGGCTTCCCACTTGCCGCTGGTGAGCGCGCGCGCCTGGCCGGCCGGGTCCTGGGTGTACAGGTGGGCGTAGCCGCTTTCCTCGGACAGGTACCACAGCGTGCGGTTGTCCGGCAGCCAGCCGAAATCGCTGTTGTCGTAGTTGACCCAGGCTTCGTCGGTGAGGCGGTGCGCCGGCTTCAGTTTTGCGGCGGCGAGGTCGATGGTGGCGATCCAGCGGTCCTTGTTGTCGACCGCGCGCAGCATCACGGCGGCCTGCTTGCCGTCGCGCGTCCAGCGCACGGCGTCGGCGCGGTCGGCGATGCGCAGCGGGCGGTTGCCTTTCAATGGGGCGAGCTTGGCCGCGGCGCGCAACTGCGCCAGCGGGTCGGTCGCGATGCCGGGCAGGCTATCGAACGGGATGTCCTGCACGCGGTTCGTCGCGAGGTCGATCAGCTTTAGCGCATGCGGGGTCGGGTTGTTGCGGCCGACGCGGGTGCGCTCGTCGTCCGTTTCCTCGTAACCGGACTCGGTCACGTAACGCGGCATTTTGCCGATGCGGCCCTTGTCGCCGCCCTTGGCGGCGGTGACCACGACCAGCCAGCGCCCGTCGGGCGACAGGGAGCTGCCTTCGATGGTGAGCTTGTCGCCCAGGTAGACCGGAGCCACGGCGCGGCTCGGGTCGGCGCGGCGTTCTTCTTCAAGGCGGGCACGGGCGGCGTCGCGGTCGTCTTTCGCGCGCTTCAGGGTGCTGAACAGGCGCAGCTGCATCTCGCGCAGCGCGTCGGCGTCCGTTGCGGCCGGGTCTTTCGCGGCGCGCAGCAGCGCGGCTGGCGCCTGCAGGCGGCTGGCGCGGTCCCAGCTGTACCAGTCGTGGCCGACACGGAACTGCACCGCGCGCTCGTCGCTGGAATACTGCGGGTCGTCGGCCTTGATGCCGCGCGTGATCTGGACCAGGGCGCCGCTTTTCGGGTCGCGCTCGAAAAGGTCGCCGTTACGCACCAAAATGGTGCGCGTGTGCCTGCGGTCATGGACGACGTTCGGGCTGTCGAGCTTCGCCAGTTCGGCGTCGCCGACCTTGCGTGGACCGTCCTGGCTGGCCAGGTAGGTGTCGCGCAGTTGCGAGCCTGTGCGCTTCTGCTTGAAATAGACGTTTTTGCCGTCCCAGCTCCACCATGCCTGTTCGGCCGGGTTGCCGATCCAGTCCGGGTGGGCCATCGCCTGGTCGAGGCTGATCGGCGTGGGCGCCGCCGCCGCCGGGAGCGCGGGCAGCGCAGCCAGGACGGTGAGGAAAGTCAGAGCAGGAAGTCGCATGTGCATGAGGTGTGGGATGAGAAATAACTTTCTGGCTAGAAAAAAGCGCATGCATTCTAGCTCAGCCACCCTGCGACAGGGGAGATTCCGGGAGAATAATCGGGATGTAAAAAAACGCGGCCCGGATTGTATTTACCGGGCCGAGAAGGAGTATTGACGCTGCTGCGCTGCGGGATCAGCCGCCCTGGCGCGACTTGTGCTGGCGCAGCAGGAACATCAGGACGCGTGCGACGACGGCGAGCACGGCAATGCCAACAGGGAGAAAGTCGAGTTCCGTCATGGTCAGCCCCGGGCCTGTGCGTTGCGGCCTTGCTGGCCTGCGCTGCGCGCCGGCGCGGCCGGATGCCAGCCGCCATGGGCGGCGTACAGCCCGTTCGAGAACGCACGCACGGCGCCGTAAGCACTATTGAACTGATGACGCAGGCCCTTGGCCTGGGTCTGGGTGATGGTCGATGCCGACATGGAAATCTCCTGGTAAATACTGCGATGTTGCGGTGCAGTATAGAGGGCCGTCAGCCATAAATAAACTTTCGGTTTGTGATGCCGGCGATAAGCAGAGTGAATATTGTTGAGTTGGTCGACGCGCGAGATATTTGTTCTTGAAATATCCGTGCTGTAGAGCAACTCATAAGGCGTGGCCCGCTTCTTGCATTTGCCAGGGCATGACTTCAGCCGCCCCACCCCGCAGCCTGCGCATCGTCGTCGTCAACAGCGGCGACCCGCGCACGAACGACGCCGCGCTTGCCGCCCAGGCGCAGCGCAGTGCGGCGCTGCGCGTGGGGCTGCTCGAATCGGGCTACGACATCGTCGCCTCGCTGCCGCCGGACATCTACCTGCCCGAGCGCATCGCCCAGCTGCAGCCGGACCTGATCATCATCGACAGCGAATCCGACGCGCGCGACGTGCTCGAGCACATCGTGATCGCCACCCGCGCCGCGCGCCGCCCGATCGTGCTCTTCACCGAGGACGACCGCGCCGCCAGCATGGAGGCGGCAGTGGAGGCCGGGGTGTCGGCCTATATCGTGGCCGGCCTGCGCGCCGAACGGGTACGCCCGGTGCTCGAGGTCGCGCTGGCGCGCTTCCGGCGCGAACAGAAACTCCTCGACGAACTGGCCGACACGCGCCAGCAGCTGTTCGAGCGCAAGGTGGTCGACCGCGCCAAGGGCCTCCTGATGGCGCGCTACAGGCTGACCGAAGAGGAAGCCTACGGACGCCTGCGCAGCATGGCGATGAACAAGAACATGAGACTGGCCGAGATCGCGCAGCGCATCCTGGACGTCGAGGACTTGCTGGGCTAGGCCCGGCGCGGGAAGGAAACCATGGCAGGTGTGCGGAGTGCTTACGTTGCCGGATCGGACCGGCTGGAGAAGACCGAACTGCGGATCGGCTTCATGCCGCTGGCCGATTGCGCGCCGCTGGTGATGGCGTCCGTCCTCGGCTTCGACGAGAAATACGGCCTGCGCCTGGTGCTGGAAAAGCAGCACTCCTGGTCGGCCATGCGCGACCGCCTGACGGGCGGCGAACTCGATGCGGCGCAGGTGCTCTACGGCCTGCTGTACGGCCTGCAGATGGGCGTGGGCGGCGCGCCGCGCGACATGGCGCTGCTGATGAACCTGAACCAGAATGGCCAGGCCATCATCCTGTCGCGCGCGCTCGCTGCGGCCGGGGTGAGGGATGGCGCCGGGCTGGCCGCGCTGATGCGCGCGCAGCCGCGCCGCTACACCTTCGCCCACACCTTCCCGACCGGGAACCACGCGATGTGGCTGTGCTACTGGCTGGCCGCCGCCGGGATCGACCCGCTGCGCGACGTCCACCTCGTCACGGTGCCGCCGGCGCAGATGGTGCCCAACCTCGAGGCCGGCCACATGGACGGCTTTTGCGCCGGCGAGCCCTGGAGCCGGCGCGCCACGATCGACGCCAGCGGCGTGCTGGCGGCGCCCAGCAGCCAGGTCTGGCCAAACCACCCCGGCAAGGCGCTCGGCGCCCGCGCCGACTTCGTCGCGCGGCACCCCAATACCTGCCGCGCGCTCGTGGCCTGCCTGCTGGAGACGGCGCGCTGGCTCGACGCCGCCCCGATCAACCGCGAAGCCGCCGCCGAGGTGCTGTCCAGCGCCGCCTATGTGAACACGGGCGTCAACCTGCTGCGCAGCTGCCTGCTGCCGCGCCGCGCGGATTTCCCCGGGCTGCGCTTTTTTGGCGAGGGGGAGGCGAACTTTCCCTGGCTGTCGGACGGGATGTGGTTCCTGACCCAGCTGCGGCGCTGGGGGCTATTGGGTACCGATCCGGATTACCTGGGCGTGGCAAGCGCTGTCAACCAGGTCGCGCTGTACCGCGAGGCGGCGGAGCTGGCCGGGGTGGAGGTGCCGTCGGCGTCGATGCGCCGCAGTACGCTGCTCGACGGGAAGGTATGGAACGGCAGCGACCCGGCCGCGTACGCGGCGTCGTTTGCGATCCGCCAGCGCAACGTGTAGCCAAAGCGCTCGAACAGACCCGTAGGGTGGGCGGGGCAAGCACGTACGTTCGGGATTCAACCCAGTGCACTAAGCTGCATCATTTTCGCGCATGTTGCACTGCAATATAGCGCGCCCTCCGCCGAACCGGGCCGCTGCGCCCCGTAGACCCGCTGGCACGCCTCTTGCAAACGCTAAAGGCAGGATCAACGGCGATCCCTTCACAATTTGCCGGCCCAACGCTGGGCCGACTCCACGGACAACGGCGTCCGCTTCCCTGGCCAAGCACCACGGGACGCGGACGCCTTTTTGTTTTCAACACGAGGGATGACATGGCCAGCAAAGCGAGCAGCATCGAACTCCTGAACTTCCGTACCCCGCAGATGCGGGCCTTCCACCTGACCTGGGTTGCCTTCTTCGTCTGCTTCTTCGCCTGGTTCGCCTGCGCGCCGCTGATGCCGGTGATCAAGGGCGAATTCGGGCTGTCGATGGCGCAGATCGCCAACATCAACATCGCGGCCGTCGCCATCACGATCCTGGTGCGCCTGGTCGTCGGCCCGCTGTGCGACCGCTACGGCCCGCGCAAGACCTATACCGGCCTGCTGGCCCTGGGCGCGATTCCCGTGCTGGGCGTCGCCTTTGCCCAGAGCTACGAAAGCTTCCTGCTGTTCCGCCTCGGGATCGGGGCGGTGGGCGCCAGCTTCGTCATCACCCAGTACCACACCTCGGTGATGTTCGCCCCGAAGGTGGTCGGCACCGCCAACGCCACCGTGGCCGGCTGGGGCAACAGCGGCGGCGGGGCGGCGCAGGCGCTCATGCCCCTGCTGCTGGGTGCGCTGGTCATGGCGGGCGTCAGCGAAACCCTGGGCTGGCGCGTGGCGCTGGTGGTGCCGGGCGTGGCGATGCTGGTCATGGCCTGGGTCTACTGGCGCTACACCCAGGACTGCCCGGCCGGTAACTTCAGCGAGCTGCGCGCGGCCGGCGTGCCCTTCGAGGGTGGCGGCAAGGGCGGCTGGGCGAGTTTCAAGGCCGCCTGCCGCAACCACCGCGCCTGGCTGCTGTTCGTCACCTACGGTGCCTGCTTCGGCATCGAGATCTTCATCCACAACATCGCCGCCATCTATTACGTCGACCATTTCGGCATGTCTCTCGGCGCTGCCGGCATGGCGGCGGGCAGCTTCGGCCTGCTGGCGCTGTTCGCCCGTGCGCTGGGGGGCTGGCTCTCGGACCGCAGCGCAGCGCGCGGTGACCTGAACAGCCGCGTCACCGTGCTGTTCGTCCTGATGGTGGGCGAGGGCATCGGCCTGCTGTGGTTCGCGAATGCCGACGGCGCCGCCTTTGCGCTGGCGGCCATGCTCTGCTTCGGCCTGTTCACCCACATGGCCTGCGGCGCCACCTATGCGCTGGTGCCGTTCGTGGCGCCCACCGCCCTGGGCGGCGTGGCGGGCATCGTCGGCGCCGGCGGCAATGTCGGCGC
>JBBWZO010000256.1:0-6147 GCA_039649125.1 Massilia sp.
CACATCTCATCCGAAATGCGCCATCCGTCATCGCGATTTTCATACTGCTTGGCCATTTTCGCCTCCTAGATGGAAGCTTCGACGGAAAAACGGCCTAAAAATTCCCCCTATGAGAATAGGCTCTAAGTGTGTTGTGCACCAAATGTGTGCGCCAGGGCGGGGCACCAACGTGGCGCACCAGGCAGCGTGCATACGTCTTTACTTGACTGGGCATGTTGCATGTTCGATCATCAGCCGCGACGGCGACGGCAAGCCCGGGCCGCGACCAACCACCGAATGGAGACTTCATGAAACGACTGATCCTGGCCACGCTGCTGGCCTGCGGCGCCGCCGGCGCCGTGGGTACGGCACACGCCGACGACGCCCTGAAGGCCGTCATCGCCGGCGAGCACCGCGCGGAAAATGCCAAGCGCGACCAATACCGCCATCCGTACGAAACCCTGACCTTCTTCGGCATCAAGCCGACCATGACGGTGGTCGAACTGGTGCCCTCGGGCGGCTGGTACACGGAGATCCTCGCGCCCTACCTGCGCGACAAGGGCAAGCTGATCGGCGCGGGCCAGGCGATCGAGCCGGGCAAGCGCTATGGCGAAGCGTTCAAGAAGAAGCTCGACTCGAATCCGGCCCTGTACGGGAAAGTCGTCACCAGCGTGTTCGAGCCTCCGACCCGCTTCGAGATCGCCCCGGCCAACAGCGTCGACATGGTGCTCACCTTCCGCAACCTGCACAACTGGGTCGGCGCCGGCGACGAGGCCGTCAAGACCACGTTCAAGGAAATCCACAAGGTGCTGAAACCGGGCGGTGTGCTGGGCGTGGTCGACCACCGCCTCCCAAGCTCGATGAAGCAGGACGAGAAGGCATCGAGCGGCTATGTGCACGAAGCCTACGTGATCAGGATGGCCGAGAGCGCTGGCTTCAAGCTGGCCGCCAAGTCCGAGATCAATGCCAACCCGAAGGACACGGCGAACCACGAAAAAGGCGTGTGGACGCTGCCGCCGGTGCTGGCCAACAAGGACAAGGACCGCGAGAAGTACCTGGCGATCGGCGAGAGCGACCGCATGACGCTGAAATTCGTGAAGCAATAACGTAGGGTGGGCACTCCGTGCCCACGCGGAACCGTGCACATACGGAACGGATGATACAACCGCGTCATCCGCCCTTCGTTGACGCTTCTCATTGATCCCCCACGACGGTAACGAACGGCCGCGTACATTCCCTACAATGCGCGCACCATGCCCCGCTACCGCCGCGCCCGCACTGGGCCCACCTATTTCTTCACGCTGGTGTCGTTCAAACGACGGCCCATCCTGTGCTACGCACCGATCCGCTCCGCGCTGCGCCTGGCGCTGGAAAACGTACGCAAAACACGGCCTTTCCACATCGATGCGTGGGTGCTGATGCCCGACCACCTGCACTGCATCTGGACCTTGCCCGATGGTGACGTCGATTATTCGACGCGCTGGAACCTGATCAAACGGTCGGTGTCGCGGTTTGTCGATGAGGGGCTGCGTGCGCACGGTGCCGTCAGCGCATCACGTGTGAAACACCGCGATTCAACCATCTGGCAGCGTCGGTTTTACGAACATGAAATCCGCGACGAGCGCGATTTCGAGCGGCACGTGGATTACGTGCATTTCAATCCGGTGCGACATGGGCATGCCGGAAGCGCGGCGGCGTGGCCGTTTTCGACGTTTCATCGGTACGTGCGGCAGGGTGTATATCCAGCCGATTGGGGCGGAACGGTGCAGGCGGAGCGCATGCAGTTGGAGTAGAAGAGGTTCGCAGTCAGGGCAAGCGTCGCGAGCGGATCGTTACGGCCGCGGAATACGGATGCGATCGTACCCTGTGGGCACGGAGTGCCCACCCTACGAAAAACGGGCCGGTTTACCGGCCCGTTTCCATTTTTACAGCTTCGCCGTCTTCGCCTTCACCGGCGTGAACAGCAGATCGTGGAAGTCGTAGCTGAAGTCGGTCTCCGTGGACACCGCCTTCATCTTCACATGCTCGATGCTGCCCTCGTGGTCCAGCGAGAAGGTGACGTAGGCGTCGGCATTGAAATTGCGCTCCTTCCAGCGCACGATGAAGGTGTCGTGCTGGAAGTGCTCCATTTCGCCGGTGAGATCCGGCGTGCGCGAGAACGACATGATGAGTTTGTTGCGAGGGCCGCGCTTGACCGTGGCGACGCCATACCACGGGTCTTCGTACTGGCCTTCGTAGGCGCTCAGGGCCAGCGACGGCTTCGAGGCGGCCGCGCGCGTGGTCGCGGTGCCCTTCAGGCGCGCCTTTTCCTTTTCGTGCGCTTCGTGCTCCAGGTCGGCGATCAGCTTGATCCAGTCGGTCGGCGCGCTGCCCGTCATGTACTGGTCGAGCAGGCGGTACTGCAGCGCGTTGAGCGATCCGCCGCTCTCCGCATTGGTGAGAATGGCGATGCCCAGCTTCGATTCCGGCACCAGCAGCACGCGCGAATAAAAGCCCTGCAGCGCGCCGCCGTGCATGGCCACCAGTTGCCCCTTGTAGTCGCGCAGCTGGAAGCCCAGGCCATAGGCGAAGAAATTCGGTTTCGTCGCCGCCAGCGGCGGCTTCGGCGTGTTGATCTTCATCGGCGTTTGCGCGGTCCACATCTCGCGCGCCTGCGCCTCGCTCCACAGGCGCAGCTCCTTGCCGTCCGGGCCCAGCTTCCCTTCGACGCGGCCGCTGTCGAGCAGCACCTTCATCCACTTCGCGATGTCTTCGGCATTCGTGTTGATGCCCACCGCGCCGACCGCGTTATCGACCGGCATCGACTTGACGGCGGCGATCCGGTCGTTGATCTTGCTGTGCGCGTTCGAGTTGTTCGGGTTGCCGGCATTCTCGGCCAGGCTGGTGGTAGTCGTGTCCATGCCGACCGGTTTGAGGATGCGCTCGCGCACCGTGTCGCCCCAGGATTTGCCCGACTTCTGCGCGATGATCTTGCCGGCCACGATGTACAGCAGGTTGTCGTAGGCATAGCTGCCGCGGAAGCTGGTCGCCGGCTTCACGTAGCGCAGGCGCTCGATGATCTCGTCGGTGCTGAAGGTCGTCGTCGGCCACCACAGCAGGTCGCCCGCGCCGAGTCCCAGGCCGCTGCGGTGCACCAGCAGGTCGCGCACGGTCATCTCGCGCGTGACGTACGGGTCGTGCATCTGGAAGTCCGGCAGGTGTTTCACGACCGGATCGTCCCACTTCAGCTTGCCCTCGTCGACCAGCATCGCCAGCGCGGCAGCCGTAAACGCCTTCGAGTTCGAGGCGATCTCGAACAGGGTCTGGCCGTCGACCTTCGCCGGCTCGCCCAGCTTGCGCACGCCGAAGCCGCGCGCCGCGACCACTTGCCCATCCTTGACGACGGCGATCGCGATGCCCGGCACGTCGAAGGCTTTCATGACGCGGGTGACGTCCTGCTCCAGGTCGAACGCCGCTGCCTGTGCCGGTGCGACTGCCGCTGCGGCTGCGGGCGCCGCCGTGGCCGATACATGGGCGCCAACGGCGGTGAACGCGACCAGGATCGCGGCTGCAATGCGTTTTTTCATTTGCTGCACTCTTCGGTTCCTTTTAGATTTGTGGCCGTCGGGCCGTTGCTGCCGCTTGCTTATTTTGCCGTCTGTTGCGCCATCGTCTTATCGACGCTGCCTTGCGTCTCCGGGTGGTAGCGCTCGCGCGCCGCCTTGTACACGTTCTCGGCCCAGGCGCGGTCTTCGTCCTTGGCGCGCAGTGCGGCGTACAGCGGCACCACGAACTTCTGGCGGCCCACGCTGTTCAAGAAGACCTGCAGCTGCGGACGCACCTCGCGGTAGCCGGCGCGTACCGCCGCGCGGTAAAAGCGGAAGGCCACTTCGTTATTGCGGGTCGTCGCCAGGCCGAAGGCGGCGTTGAGCTCCTTCAGGCGCGCGGCATCGGCCTTGTTGTCGATGTCGTTCAGGAACTTCATCCATTCGAGGGCGGTCCAGTTTTTCGTGTCGAGCTGCGCGGTCGGCAAGGCGCCCTTCAGCCAGGCGGCGACCGTCGCGTCCAGCGCCCCCAGGCGCTGCGACTTCGCATACCGGGCGCTGGCCGGAATGCCGGGGCCATGCAGCCACTCGTCGAGCTCGGCGTCGCTCATCACCTGCGGGTGCCTGGCCAGCAGCTTGGCGCGCAGGTAGGCCACGAACTGGTCGGTGGTAACGCTCTGGAAAGCGTGCGTATCGAACCAGCCGCGCAGGAAGGGATCGAACACGGCGCGGCCGGCGCGCTCTTCGAGGGTGCGCAGCAGCCAGGCGCCTTTCGGATAGGCCAGCCCTTCGTCGGTATAGGTGGCGGAGCCGGCATCTGGGTCGCGCGTGACCAGCGCCTGTTTCGCCTGCGGGATGTCCTTCAGCGATTCGATCGCCTCTTCCTGCTCCAGTTGCAGGTTCATCGTTGCCACCTCTTCGCCGTACAGCACCTCGAGGATGCGCGTGGTGACGTAGGTGGTGAATCCTTCGTTGAGCCACCAGTGCTTCCACGAGGCGTTGGTGACCAGGTTGCCCGACCAGCTGTGCGCCAGCTCGTGCGCGATCAGGTCGACCAGGCTGCGGTCGCCGGCGATCATGGTCGGGGTCAGGAAGGTCAGGCGCGGGTTTTCCATGCCGCCGATCGGGAACGAGGGCGGCAGCACCAGCATGTCGTAGCGCCCCCAGCGATAGGGGCCGTAGAGCGATTCGGCGGCGGCCACCATCTTTTCGGTATCGGCCAGCTCGTAGGCCGCGGCCTCGATGCGCTGCGGTTCGGCATACACGCCGGTGCGTCCGCCGAGCGTGCGCGCTTCGAGTTCGCCGATGCCGATCGCGAGTAAATAGGAGGGAATCGGCTGCGGCATGGTGAACTTCCAGCCACCCTTGCCCGTCGCTTTCGGGTCGTTGTCGGCGCTCATCACCACGCGCAGGCCTTCAGGCGCCTCGATGCGGGCGCTATACGTAAAACGCACCGACGGCGTGTCCTGCACCGGCACCCAGGAGCGCGCGTTGATCGGCTGCGACTGGCTGAACATGAAGGGACGCTTGCCCGACAGCGTCTGCGCCGGGTTCAGCCACTGCAGCGCGCTCGCGGTGGGCGCGGTGCGGTAGTGGATGCGCACCTTCGGCGCCTGCTGCGGCAGGTCGATGCGCAGCGCCTGGCCCTTCTCCTGGTCGAATTCGGCTAGCGAGTATTCCACCGGCACCCAGCGTCCGCGTGCGTCCTGCGCTTCGACCTTCGAGACCGCCAGCTCGCGCGTGTCGAGGTCGAGCCGGCGTGCCGCTTTGTCCAGCCAGTCGAGGGTCAGTTCGGCGTGGCCGGCCAGGGTCTTCTTCGTGAAGTCGGCCTTCAGGTCGAGGTGCAGGGCGCGCGTCTTGACCTGGTCATAGTTCGCGTAGCTCAAGGGGTCGAGCGCGAGCGCGGCGTTGCAGGACAGGCCGAGGATGGCGCAGGCGCCGGCGCGCAGGAGGGCATGGGTGTTCATGGGGGCGATGTGCAAGGCTGAGCGAAAGGCGCGAGCAGAATAGCACTTTCGGCAGGGGCGGGAAAGAAGCGGTTTTTGGCTGCCTTGCCGGCGTATTGACGCGCTACTGGCGCGCCGACTCTGCTATGATCCGCGCTTTTGCGCTTCAGTCTTCGCGTACCATATGGATGCCTTTCTTGTCGCAACCGGCATCGTCGCCCTCGCTGAAATCGGCGACAAGACGCAGCTCCTCGCTTTCCTCCTCGCCGCCCGCTTTCGCCGCCCGCTGCCGATCGTGTTCGGCATCTTCGTCGCCACCCTGCTGAACCATGCCTTTGCCGCCGCCGTCGGCGCCCTGGTCAGCGAACTGCTGGGCCCTTCGGTGATGCGCTGGGTGCTCGGCCTGTCCTTCCTCGGCATGGCGATCTGGACGATGATCCCCGACGAGATCGACGAGACCGAAGCTTCCTTCGCGAAGTTAGGCGTGTTCATGACGACCCTGATCGCCTTCTTCGTGGCCGAGATGGGAGACAAAACCCAGGTGGCCACCGTGGCGCTGGCCGCCCGCTACACCGAGATGGCGGCCGTGGTCGCCGGCACCACCCTGGGGATGATGCTGGCGAACGTGCCGGCCGTGTATTTCGGCGAGCGCATCGCCAATAAAGTGCCGCTCGGGCTGGTGCACGGGATTGCGGCTG
>JBBWZO010000291.1:0-2811 GCA_039649125.1 Massilia sp.
CGTCCGTGGGAACTGCAGCGCCGCAAGTCGGTCTCGCCGCACGACTCGCTCGGCACCAACCTGATCGTCCAGGTCAAGGGCGGCAAGGTCATGCGCGTGCTGCCGCTGGAAAACGAGAACATCAACGAGTGCTGGCTGTCGGACAAGGACCGCTTCTCGTACGAGGCGCTGGACAATGCCGACCGCCTGATCAACCCGATGATCAAGCAGGGCGGCAACTGGATCGAGACCGACTGGCAGACCGCGCTGGAATACGTGGCCCACGGCTTGCGTAACATCCGCCACGAGCACGGCGCGGATTCGATCGCCGCCGTCGCCACCGCCCACTCGACTGTCGAGGAACTGTTCCTGCTGAACAAGGCCATGCGCGGCTTCGGCGTCAAGGACGTCGATTTCCGCCTGCGCCAGAGCGATTTCGCCCTGGACGGCCAGGTCACGCCCTGGCTGGGCATGCCGATCGCCGAACTGTCGAACCTGAAGCGCGCCTTCGTCATCGGCTCGTTCCTGCGCAAGGACCACCCGCTGGTGGCGACCCGCCTGCGCCAGGCAGTGAAGGGCGGCGCCAAGCTGTCGGTCCTGCACGGTGCGGACGACGACAACCTGATCCCGACCGCCAATAAACTGATCGCCGCGCCGACCGACTGGCTCGCCGTGCTGTCGGAAGTCGTGGTAGCCGTAGCTGATGCCAAAGGCAGCAGCGCCCCGGCCGGTTATGACAACGTGCAGGCGGGCGACGTGGCGAAAGCCATCGCCGCTTCGCTGGCCGCCATCGACGGCGAGGTGCCGGGCGCGATCCTGCTGGGTAACGCGGTCACCCACCATCCGGACGCATCGAAGATCCACGCCGCCGCGCAATGGATCGCCAACGCCACGGGCGCCAGGTTCGGCTACTTCGTCGAAGCGGCGAACACGGTCGGCGGCCACATCGTTGGCGCGACGAGTAACCGCGACCTGTTCAGCGTACCGAAGAAAGCTTATGTCTTGCTTAATGCGGAGCCGGAACTGGATGCCGCGAACCCGCAGCAAGCCATGGCCGCGCTGGCCGGCGCCGAAATGGTCGTCGCCATGTCGCCGTTCAAGCACGGTTTCGAGTACGCCGACGTGCTGCTGCCGATCGCGCCGTTCAGTGAGACCGCCGGTACCTTCGTGAACTGCGAAGGCCGCGCACAGAGCTTCAACGGCACCGTCAAGCCGCTGGGCGAGACCCGTCCGGCCTGGAAAGTGCTGCGCGTGCTGGGCAACCTGCTCGGCCTGCAGGGCTTCGAGTACGACAACTCGGAAGCGATCCGCGACGAAGCGCTGGGCAAGGGCGTGACCGACCTGTCGGCCAGGCTGAACAACATCAGCAAGCTGGCACCGCAGGCAGCCGCTCGCTCGGAAGAGTCGGGCGCGCTGCAACGCCTCGCCGACGTGCCGATCTACTTCGCCGACGCCATCGCGCGCCGTTCCGAGCCGCTGCTGCGCACGGCCGACGGCCAGCAGCCGCTGGCGCGCCTGCCGAAGGCACTGGCCGAGCGTCTCGGCGTGAAGGCCGGCGACGTCGTCAAGGTCACCCAAGGTTCGGGCAGCGCATTGCTGGTCGCCGACGTCGACGCCCGCCTGCCGGCGAACGTCGTGCGTGTGGCCGCCGCGCATCCGGCAACCGCAACCCTCGGCGCCATGTTTGGCACCATCACCGTTGAAAAAGCAGGGGAGGGCAAGTAATGGCAACGCCCGGTTTCATCGATAACATCTACACCGGCGGCGAATCGCTGCTCGGTCCGGTCTGGCCGCTGGCCTGGACCATGGCCAAGATCGTGGTGGTGCTGCTGCCACTGATGGGCCTGGTTGCCTACATGACGCTGTGGGAACGCAAGCTGATCGGCTGGATCCAGATCCGCATTGGGCCGAACCGCGTCGGCCCGGGCGGCCTGCTGCAGCCGATCGCCGACGCATTGAAACTCCTGCTGAAGGAGATCGTGATCCCGACCAAGGCCACCACCAAGCTGTTCGTGCTGGGCCCGATCATGACGATCATGCCGGCGCTGGCCGCCTGGTCGGTCGTGCCTTTCGGCCCGGACGCCGCGCTGGCCAACGTCAACGCCGGCCTGCTGCTGCTGCTGGCGATTACCTCGATCGAGGTGTACGGCATCATCATCGCCGGCTGGGCATCGAACTCGAAGTACGCCTTCATGGGTGCGATGCGCGCCTCGGCACAGATGATCTCCTACGAAATCCCGATGGGTTTCGTGATGGTCGTGGTGCTGATGGTCTCGGGCAGCCTGAATTTCTCGGACATCGTCGCCGGCCAGGCCGTCGGCATGGCCGCGAGCAACGGCCTGAACTTCCTGTCGTGGAACTGGCTGCCGCTGCTGCCGCTGTTCGTCATCTACTTCGTCTCCGGCCTGGCAGAGTGCAACCGCCACCCGTTCGACGTGGTCGAGGGCGAATCGGAAATCGTCGCCGGCCACATGGTCGAGTACTCGGGCATGTCCTACGCGATGTTCATGCTGGCCGAATACGCCAACATGATCCTGATCGCGACGCTGGCATCGATCATGTTCCTCGGTGGCTGGCACGCACCGTTCGCCTTCCTGGAATTCGGCGGCGCCTTCGGCGGCTTCTTCTGGCTGTTCCTGAAGATGTTCCTGCTGGTGTCCATGATGATCTGGGTCCGCGGCACCTTCCCGCGTTACCGCTATGACCAGATCATGCGCCTGGGCTGGAAAGTCTTCATTCCAATCACGCTGGTCTGGCTGGTGCTGGTCGCCGGCGTCATGCAGACGCCCTGGAATATTTGGAAGTAAGGAAGCGCATTCAAATGAACCGAAT
>JBBWZO010000311.1:0-6395 GCA_039649125.1 Massilia sp.
CGCCTTCGGCAACGATCCGCTGCTGGCGAATGCGCTCGACACCGGCGGCGAGTACGCCTTCCGGGTGCGTGGCGAAGACCACATGTGGACGCCGGACGCGATCGCGAAGCTGCAGCACTCGACCCGTGCCAACAATTTCAACACCTATAAAGAGTACGCCCAGCTCATCAACGAACAGAGCCGCCGTCACCTGACCCTGCGCGGCATGTTCGAGTTCAAGATCGATCCAAGCAAGGCGATTCCGCTGGACCAGGTCGAACCGGCCAAGGAAATCGTGAAACGTTTCGCGACCGGCGCCATGTCGCTCGGCTCGATCTCGACGGAAGCGCACGCGACGCTGGCGATTGCCATGAACCGCATCGGCGGCAAGAGCAACACGGGTGAGGGCGGCGAAGACCCGCGCCGCTACATGAACGAGTTCAAGGGCATCAAGATCAGCAAGGGCGAGACGCTCGCTTCCGTGATCGGTGCCGACCGCGTGGCCGTCGACATTCCGCTGGAAGAAGGCGATTCGCTGCGCTCGAAGATCAAGCAGGTGGCCTCGGGCCGTTTCGGCGTCACCGCCGAATACCTGAGCTCGGCCGACCAGATCCAGATCAAGATGGCGCAAGGCGCCAAGCCGGGCGAAGGCGGCCAGCTGCCGGGCCACAAGGTGTCGGAATACATCGCCTCCTTGCGCTTCTCGGTGCCGGGTGTCGGCCTGATCTCGCCGCCGCCGCACCACGACATCTATTCGATCGAAGACCTGGCCCAGCTGATCCACGACCTGAAAAACGCGAACCCGAGCGCGTCGATCTCGGTAAAACTGGTGTCGGAAGTGGGTATCGGTACCGTCGCCGCCGGCGTCTCGAAGGCAAAGGCCGACCACGTGGTCGTCGCCGGCCACGATGGCGGCACCGGCGCGTCGCCGCTGTCGTCCGTCAAGCATGCGGGCACGCCGTGGGAGCTCGGCCTGGCCGAAACCCAGCAGACCCTGGTGCTGAACGGCCTGCGCAGCCGCATCCGCGTGCAGGCCGACGGCCAGATGAAGACCGGCCGCGACGTCGTGATCGCCGCCATGCTGGGCGCCGACGAGATCGGTTTCGCCACCGCGCCGCTGGTGGTCGAAGGCTGCATCATGATGCGCAAGTGCCACCTGAACACCTGCCCGGTGGGCGTCGCCACCCAGGACCCGGTGCTGCGCGCCAAGTTCCAGGGCAAGCCGGAACACGTGGTGAATTACTTCTTCTTCGTGGCCGAGGAAGCACGCCAGCTGATGGCGCAGCTCGGCATCCGCACCTACGACGAACTGATCGGCCGCGCCGACCTGCTCGACAAGTCGAAGGCGATCACGCACTGGAAGGCGCAGGGGCTCGATTTCAGCAACATCTTCTACCTGCCGCACAACGACGAGCCGCGTAACCTGTTCCACACCAACGAGCAGGACCACGGCCTGGACCGCGCGCTCGACCATAAGCTGATCGCGCAGGCGAAACCGGCGCTGGAAAAGGGAGAACGGGTTTCGTTCATCTCGCCGGTGAAAAACCTCAACCGCACGGTCGGTACCATGCTGTCGGGTGAAGTCGCCAAGCGCTACGGCCACGCCGGGCTGCCGGACGACACCATCCACATCCAGCTGCACGGCACGGCCGGGCAGTCGGCGGCGGCCTTCCTGGCCGCCGGCATCACGCTCGACCTGGTGGGAGAAGGCAACGACTACGTCGGCAAGGGGCTGTCCGGCGGGCGCGTGATCGTGCGTCCGAACACCGAGTTCCGCGGCTGGGCGGTGGACAACATCATCGTCGGCAACACGGTGCTGTACGGCGCGATTGCAGGCGAGGCCTATTTCAACGGCGTGGCCGGCGAGCGTTTCGCAGTACGTAACTCGGGTGCGGTGGCGGTGGTGGAAGGCTGCGGCGACCACGGCTGCGAATACATGACCGGCGGCACCGTCGTCGTGCTGGGCGAAACCGGCCGCAATTTCGCGGCGGGCATGTCGGGCGGCGTGGCCTATGTCTACGATCCGAAGGACGAGTTCGAAACGCGCTGCAACACGACGATGGTGAACCTGGAACGCGTGGTCGCGACCAAGGAGCAGGGCGACATCTCGGGCTGGCACAGCCAGAGCCGCGACGGCGAGCGCGAGTCCGACGAGGTCATCCTGCGCCGCCTGATCGAACGCCACTTCAAGCACACCGGCAGCACCCGTGCCCGCAACCTGCTGGACGACTGGGCCAACAGCCGCGGCAAGTTCGTGAAGGTCTTCCCGACCGAATACAAGCGCGCGCTGGAAGAAATGCACAACAGCAGCATGGAAGAAGCGAACGACAAGATCGAACTCGCAGCGTAAGCACAGTTCGTACGCATTACTTGTCGATATACACGCACAGACCCGTAGGGTGGACGGCTCCGCCGTCCACGCGTTCAAGCAGCCGCAGCACAGCCGCGCTGCGTTGAGCAAACGACAGGTGCCAGCCCTGAACAGGGCGCACCGCGATGAAAAGGAAAAACAACGTGGGCAAAATCACCGGCTTCATGGAATTTCAACGGCAGGAAGAAGATCACCTGGAACCCGCCGCACGCGTCAAGAACTACAAGGAATTCGTCCTCACCCTGAGCGATGGCCAGGCCAAGGTACAGGGCGCCCGCTGCATGGACTGCGGCATCCCGTTCTGCAACACGGGCTGCCCGGTCAACAACATGATTCCCGACTGGAACGACCTGGTCTATCACAGCAATTACAAGGCGGCCAGCGACAATCTGCATTCGACCAATAACTTCCCGGAAGTGACCGGCCGCGTCTGCCCGGCACCCTGCGAAGCGGCCTGCACGCTCGGCATCAACAACGACCCGGTCGGCATCAAGTCGATCGAGCGGAAAATCGCCGATACGGCCTGGGAACACGGCTACGTCGTGCCGCAGCCGCCGCAGGTAAAGACCGGGAAAAAGGTGGCGGTCGTCGGTTCCGGCCCTGCGGGCCTGGCCGCAGCCCAGCAGCTGGCGCGCGCCGGCCACGACGTGACGGTGTTCGAGAAGAGCGACCGCATCGGCGGCCTGCTGCGCTACGGCATCCCCGATTTTAAAATGGAAAAGGACCTGATCGACCGCCGCGTCGAGCAGATGCAGGCGGAAGGCGTGACCTTCCGCACCAGTGTCCTGATCGGCAAGGATTTCCCCGCGGCGGTCAGCAACATGGCGCGCGACACGATCTTCCCCGAAGATCTGGCCAGCCAGTTCGACGCCGTGATCATGGCCGGTGGCGCCGAGCAGCCGCGCGACCTGCCGGTGCCGGGCCGGGAGCTGAAGGGTGTGCATTTCGCGATGGACTTCCTGCCCCAGCAAAACCGGGTGAATGCTGGCGACAAATTGAAAGACCAGATCAAGGCCACCGGCAAGCACGTGGTCGTGATCGGCGGCGGCGATACGGGTTCCGACTGCGTCGGCACCTCGAACCGCCATGGCGCCGCGACGGTCACGCAGTTCGAGCTGATGCCGCAACCGCCCGAACTCGAAAACAAGCCGCTCGTCTGGCCCTACTGGCCGACCCGCCTGCGCACCTCGTCCTCGCACGAAGAAGGGTGCGAGCGCGACTGGGCAGTGGCGACCAAGCGCTTCGAAGGCAAGAACGGCAAAGTCGAGAAGCTGATCGCCTGCCGCGTCGAGTGGAAAGACGGCAAGATGACGGAAGTCCCGGGCAGCGAATTCGAGATGCAGGCCGACCTGGTGTTCCTGGCGATGGGCTTCGTGTCGCCGGTCCAGCAGGTGCTCGACGCCTTTGGCGTACAGAAGGATGCGCGCGGCAATGCGCGCGCCACGACCGACGGCGAGACCTGCTACCAGACCTCGGTGCCGAAGGTGTTCGTGGCCGGCGACATGCGCCGCGGCCAGTCGCTGGTGGTGTGGGCGATCCGCGAAGGGCGCCAGTGCGCCCGCGCGGTGGATGAGTTCCTGATGGGCTCGTCGGTGCTGCCGCGTTAAAGCTTTTCGGCTTTCGTAGGGTGGGCACTCCTGTGCCCACGCGGTTCTACCGTCGCGTTCCGCGTCGTTTCGACTATTCAACCGTACCATGCCGCGTGGGCTCGAGAGCCCACCCTACAACAAGCTCATTGTTCATGATGCAATACAGAAATGTTGATTGGAGTTAACAATATCAGCATTGGCGTACATGCATATCCCAAAAAAAACAATGACTTGCAGAATGAAATATCTGACTTTTCGGTTAGTAGTGTTGTAGGGACGCGTCGGAAAACCGGTCAAAACTGAGGAGTGCCAAGCAGGTATTGTGGTTTCTGCACTACAATACGGGATTCCCCAAAACCGATTACCCCCCTGTGCCTAACCTTGTAGAAATACGTGATCTCGAGTTTGCCTATGGCGATCGCAAGATCCTGTCGAACCTGCGCATGGACTTCCCGCGCGGCAAGCTCATTGCCGTCATGGGTGGTTCCGGCTGCGGCAAGACCACGGTACTGCGCCTGATCGGCGGACAGATCCGTCCGCAACGCGGCGAAGTGCGGGTCGGCGGCGAGGTCGTGCACAAGTTGAACACCAAGGGCCTGTACCGCCTGCGCCGCCGCATGGGCATGCTGTTCCAGTTCGGCGCGCTGTTCACCGACCTCAGCATTTTCGACAACGTGGCTTTTCCGCTGCGCGAGCATACCGACCTGTCGGAAGAGCTGGTCCGCGACCTGGTGCTGATGAAGCTCAACGCCGTCGGGTTGCGCAATGCCTCGAAGCTGAAACCGGGCGAAATCTCGGGCGGCATGGCGCGCCGGGTTGCCGTCGCCCGCGCCATTGCGCTCGATCCTGAACTCATCATGTACGACGAGCCCTTCGCCGGCCTCGACCCGATTTCGATGGGCCTGACCGCCAGCCTGATCCGCAACCTGAACGACGCGCTCGGCTCCACCTCCATCCTGGTCTCGCACGACGTCAACGAAACCTTCGCCATCGCCGACTACGTTTACTTTATGTCGGCCGGCAAGATCGTCGCCGAAGGCACGCCGGCCGAGCTGCGCGTATCGACCGACCCGTATGTCAAACAATTCGTGAATGCCGAACCGGACGGCCCGGTGCCCTTCCATTACCCGGGCAAGACGCTGGCCGACGACCTCGGCCTGGGAGCGCAGCGATGATCCTGCCGCTGATCCTACGTCTGCTGGAAAGTGCCGGCGCCACCGTGCGCGAGTCGATCGAAAGCCTGGGCTTTGCCACGCGCGCGTTCTTCAACCTGCTGCGTTTTTCGCCGGGTGCGTGGCGCCGTCCGACGCTCATTACCGAGCAGATCCACTTCATCGGCAATTATTCGCTGCTGATCACCATCGTGTCGGGCCTGTTCGTCGGCCTGGTGCTGGGCCTGCAGTTCTACGTCAACCTGATCCAGTTCGGCGCCGAGGACAAGCTCGGTTCGCTGACGGCCCTGTCGCTGATCCGCGAACTCGGCCCGGTCGTGACCGCGCTCCTGTTCGCGGGCCGCGCCGGCACCTCGCTGACGGCCGAGATTGGCCTGATGAAGGCCGGCGAGCAGCTTTCGGCGATGGAAATGATGGCGGTCAACCCGGTGCAGCGCGTGCTGGCGCCCCGTTTCTGGGGCGGCGTGATTGCCATGCCGGTGCTCGCCGCCGTATTTTCGGCCGTCGGCATCATGGGCAGCTACCTGGTTGCCGTCAAGATGCTCAGCCTCGACGAAGGCGCCTTCTGGTCGCAGATGCAGGCCGGCGTCGATGTCCAGCGTGACGTGGTCAGCAGCATCATCAAGAGTTTCGTGTTCGGCATCGCCGTGACGTTTACCGCCGTGTTCCAGGGCTACCACGTCAAGCCGACCCCGGCCGACGTCGCCCGGGCGACCACTCGTACCGTCGTGATCGCGTCCCTGCTCGTGCTCGGGCTTGACTTCGTCATGACCGCCTTGATGTTTACGCAATAACTGAGTCAATAAACTGTTTGGTTTGGCCGCGCACAGACGGCCTGAATACTAGGAATTACTATGCACCGTAAAATCATCGATGTCTGGGTCGGATTGTTCGTCCTGCTGGGCGCTGCCGCCGTACTGTTCCTCGCACTGCAGGCAGGAAACATGAGCTCGCTCTCGTTTGCCGAGACCTATGCCGTGACCGGGAGATTCGACAACATTGGTGGATTGAAGCCACAGGCGCCAGTCAAGAGCGCCGGTGTCGTGGTCGGCCGGGTGGGCGACATCAGTTTCGACGACAAGACTTATCAGGCCCAGGTGCGCCTCGACCTGGATCCAAGCTACAAGTTCCCGAAAGATTCGTCGCTCAAGATCCTCACCGCAGGCCTGCTGGGCGAGCAATACATCGGCATCGAACCGGGCGGCGAGACCACCAACCTCGTCGACGGCGATCGAATCAACCGTACGCAATCGGCCACCGTGCTGGAAGACCTGATCAATCAGT
>JBBWZO010000319.1:0-9279 GCA_039649125.1 Massilia sp.
TGGCTTCCGAAGAAATACTTCAGCTCAAACATGCCGTGCGGGGTCAGCATGAATTTCTGAGTGGTTACACGGGATATCGTGCTCTCGTGTAGGCCTAGTGTATCAGCTATCTCGCGAAGCACAAGGGGACGCATGGCAACCGCGCCATGGCTGAAAAAGTTGCGCTGACGCTCGACGATTGCCTGCGAAACACGCAGGATCGTGTCGAAACGCTGGCGCATATTTTTAATCAACCACTTCGCTTCCTGCAACTGCGCGCTCATCTGGCCTTCGCCCTTGCCCTGCTTGAGCAGGGCCGCGTAGACGTTGTTCACGCGCAGGCGCGGCATGACTTCGTGGTTCAGCATCACGCTCCAGCCGGACCCCGTCTTGCGGACAATAACGTCGGGAACCACGTAGTCCGAGGCGCTCGACGCGAACGCCGCGCCCGGGTGCGGATTGCACTGGCGGATCACGGCCTGGGCTTCGCGCAGGTCTTCGTCGTCGCAGTCGAGCGCCTTTTTCAGCTTGTTGAATTCGCGCTGGGCGAACCAGGTGAGATAACCCTCGACGATTTTCAGGGCCATGCGCCGCGTCACCAGCGGCACGCCCGGCATCTGCCGGATCTGCAGCGCCAGGCACTCGCTGGCGCTGCGCGCGCCGACGCCGACCGGATCGAGGCTTTGCACCAGCGCCAGCGCGCAGCGCAGCTCGTCCATCTCCACTTCCAGCTCGGCGGGCAGGCGCGCGTGGATCTCATCTAACTGCTCTTCCAGGTAGCCGTTGTCGTCGATGGCGTCGATCACCAGTTCGGCCAGCGCGCGGTCGCGCGTGCTCGCACCCGTGACCCGGATCTGTTCCGACAGGTGCTCGCGCAGCGTCACGCCCATGGCGCCCAGCTGCGGCCGGCCGTCGTCGTCGCCGTCGCTGCTTGACGCGCGCGGCGCATCGCCCCAATCGGCGTCGGCCTCGCCGCGCTCGACATCGCCGCCGTTGGCGTCAAGCCCCTCGCCCGCCTCTCCTGGGGAGGCGGGCTCTTCCCCGTTCGGCACCGGCGCATCGGGCGCCTGGGCCGGCGAGTCGTTGATGGCGCCGTCGGCCAGCAGGCGCACGGAATTGTCGAGCGGGTCGTCGATCCGCTCGAGCAGCGGGTTATCCGACAGGATTTGCTCGATCTCCTGGTGCAGTTCGAGCGTGGACAGCTGCAGCAGGCGGATCGACTGCTGAAGCTGCGGCGTGAGCGCCAGGTGCTGCGAAGTCCGGAGTTGCAGGGATTGTTTCATGTTGCGGCTACATGCGGAAGTGTTCGCCGAGGTAGACGCGTCGTACCGACTCGTCGGCGATGATGTCGTCAGGGCGGCCCGAGGCCAGCACGGCGCCCTGGTTGATGATGTAGGCGCGGTCGCAGATGCCGAGCGTCTCGCGCACGTTGTGGTCGGTGATCAGGACGCCGATGCCGCGCTCCTTCAGGAAACGCACGATGCGCTGGATTTCGATCACGGCGATCGGGTCGACGCCGGCAAACGGCTCGTCCAGCAGCACGAAGCGCGGATTGGTCGCCAGTGCGCGCGCGATCTCGACGCGGCGCCGTTCGCCGCCCGACAGCGACAGCGCCGGGTTCTCGCGCAGCTTCTCGATCTGGAGTTCGGCCAACAAGGAGTCCAGCCGCTCGTCGATGGCGGCTTTGCTCAGCGCCTTGCCGTCCTCGCCGCGCTGCAGTTCGAGCACGGCGCGGATATTGTCTTCCACGGTCAGCTTGCGAAACACCGAGGCTTCCTGCGGCAGGTACGACAGGCCCAGTACCGCGCGCCGGTGGATCGGCAGGCTGGAGATGTCGGTGCCGTTGATCTCGATGGAACCGGCGTCCGACGGCACCAGGCCGACGATCATGTAGAACGAGGTGGTCTTGCCGGCGCCGTTCGGGCCCAGCAGTCCCACGACTTCACCGCAGCCGACCTCCAGCGACACGTCGCGCACGACCAGGCGCTTGCCGTAGCTTTTTTGCAGCCCCCGCACCACCAGGGTGCTGGCGTTGTCGCGATCATCCTTCATTATTTCTTTCCTGCTACAACCGTTGCGGAAGGCGCCGCACCCGCCTTGGCCGCCGGGGCCGCCGGGGCCGCCGCCGCAGGGGCGGCGGCCGGCGCGGCTGCTCCCTTGCGCGGGGCGATGATCAGGGTGCCGCGCCCGCCGCCGGCTTTCGTCTGGCCGCTCGGGTCGTTGCGCACGGTCGCCACTTCACGGCGGTTGTCGTAGGAGATGAAGGGACCGACGAGTTCATTGGTCATGCGTCCGTTTTCCAGCTCCTTCACGACCGCTTTCGAGAACAGCTTCACCAGTTCCTCGCGCTCTTCGTATTCGATGCGCTCGGCCTGGCCCTCCATCCACAGGTCCGGCCCGCCGTCGCGTTTCTGGCGGAAAGTGGCCACGCGTCCCGGGTTCGAGGTGAGCGTGACGCTCATGTAGCCTTCGGGTGTTTCCTTGACCAGCGCCCGGTCGGACTTCAGGGTCAGCGTGCCGCGGGTGACGACGACGTTGCCGGTCAGGATGCGGGTTTGCGTGACTTCGTCGACGTCGAGCGAATCGAATTCGACGACGGCCTGCTTGAGCGAATCGGCCTTCTCGGCCGATGCCGACAGCGCCAGCAGCGAAAGGAAGGCGGCGGCGACCACGTGGTGGAGGGTTTTCTTCATGTGTTCTCGTTCCGGTTATGGGGTGGGGGCGCTGCGCTGGCGCGGCGGATAGACGATCTGGCCGCGCCCGCCGAGGTGCATCTTCTGGCTCGGGTGTTCGGCGACCAGGCCAACGCCTTCCACCTTCGACGCACCGAGCGTCATGTGCACGGGGCGGCTGGTCTTGATGATTTCCTCGTCGGCCAGCACCGTCAGCGCATCGGTCCGGGCGCGCATCGCTTCGCTGTCCGGCGTGGCCGGGCGCACGATGTCGACATTGCCCATCAGTTCGACGCGGTTCTCGCCATGGAAAACCTGGGCGCGCTCGGCGTTCAGCGTCATGCGCGGACGCCCCGGAGCCATGCTTTCGACCACCGGCCGGGTCACTTCCGACATGTCCGGGCCCGGATGGTGCACCAGGCGTGCGCCGGACATGACGTAGCGCGGCACCCCGGTGTCGGTCATGCGCACGAAACTGAAGTTCTCGACGATGTAGTCGGGCTCGTTGACGGCGTTGGCGCCCGTGGCCGGGTCGTCGGCCTGGATCGCCTGCAGCAGCCAGAAGCTGCCGAAGGCAAAGAACACCGCGGTGAGCATCAGCCCCAGCGTGCGCCAGCGGTGCGCGGTGCGCTTGTTGACGTAGGTCGCCATGGAGTCCGTCTATCCGTCAGGCAAAGTAAGGCGCGAGCGCCTGTTCGTAGGTGCCCTGGGCGCGCATCACGAGGTCGCAGACCTCGCGCACGGCGCCGCGCCCGCCGCCGTTTTTCGTGACATAGTGGGCGCGGTGCTGCACTTCCGGGTGGCCGGTCGGCACCGTGACGGCAAAGCCGACTTGACTCAGGAGCGGCATGTCGATCACGTCGTCGCCGATGTAGCCGCACTGCTCGGCAGTCAAGCCGGTCTGCGCCAGCAGTTCGGCAAAGGCCACGCGCTTGTCGTGGAAGCCCTGCCAGACGTAGTCGATGCCGAGGTCTTTCGCGCGCGCGTTCACGATCGGCGATTTTCTGGCGCTGATGATGGCGGTGGCCACGCCCGTCTTCTGCAGCAGCTGGATGCCGAGGCCGTCGAGGACGTTGAAGGTCTTGGTGACTTCGCCGTCCGGGCCGTAGGTCAGGCTGCCGTCGGTCAGGATGCCGTCGACGTCGAAGATCATGACTTTCACGCGCGCGGCGCGCTCTACGTGGGCCAACGGGGTCAGCTGAACACTCATCAGATCACCTTGGCACGGGTCAGGTCGTGGATGTGCAGCGCGCCGACCAGCATGCCGTCGCTGTCGACCACCAGCATCTGGTTGATGCGGAACTCTTCCATGATCGCCACCGCATCCACCGCCAGCTGGTCGGGGTGCACGGTGCGCGCGCCGGCGTGCATGACGTCGCGGATGGTGAGCTTGCTGAAATCCTGCTGGCGTTCGATCAGGCGGCGCAGGTCGCCGTCGGTGAACACGCCCAGCGGACGCCTATCCGCATCGACGATGGCGGTCATGCCCATGCCCTTCTGGCTCACTTCCAGCAGCGCCTGCGCCAGCGGCAGCTCGGGCGCCACGGCGGGGATGGCATCGCCGCTGCGCATCACGTCGCGCACGTGGGTCAGCAGGCGGCGGCCCAGCGCGCCGCCCGGATGCGAGCGCGCGAAATCCTCTTCGCGGAAGCCGCGCACGTCCAGCAGCGCCACGGCCAGGGCGTCGCCCAGGGCCAGCGTGACGGTGGTGCTGGCGGTCGGCGCCAGGTTCAGCGGGCAGGCTTCCTTCGCCACCGAGATGTCGAGGTGGACGTCGGCCAGCAGCGCCAGGCGCGACTGCGGCTTGCCGGTCATCGCGATCAGCGGGGCGCCCATGCGTTTGACCACCGGCAGGATGTCCATCAGCTCGGACGATTCGCCGGAGTTGGAAATCGCCATGAACACGTCTTGCGCGGTCACCATGCCCAGGTCGCCGTGGGCGGCTTCGCCCGGGTGCACGAACATGGCCGGGGTACCGGTCGAGGCCAGCGTGGCGGCGATCTTGCGCGCGATGTGGCCGGATTTGCCCATGCCCGAGACCACGACGCGGCCGGTGCAGGCATACAGCACGCTGACCGCGCGCACCAGGCTGTCGTCGGCGTCCAGGCGTGCGTGCACGGCTGAAATAGCGTCGGCCTCGATGGCCAGCGTCTCGCGCGCCAGTGCCATCACGCGCCGGGCCCGGTTCTCGTCAAAACTGTTCAGCATTGTTTTTTCATCGGTTACACTCATTCCGGAAGTATAAACGAATTGGGAAAGCAAAAAACTTGCCAGACGTAACAAACTACGACAACGTGCATCCACATCACAGCATTGCATGGCATCCGGCCTCGAACTGACCCTGTTGTTGCTCGGCAGCGCCGTGCTCGGCGTGGTCGCGTTCCGCAGCCTGCACCTGCCGCCGATGCTGGGCTATCTCGCCGTCGGCGTGTTGATCGGCCCGCACGCCCTGGGGCTGGCGGCGGAAACCCATTCGACCCATGCGCTGGCCGAATTCGGCGTCGTGTTCCTGATGTTTTCGATCGGGCTGGAATTCTCGCTGGCGCAGTTGCGCGCGATGCGGCGCATCGTATTCGGTCTCGGGTTGGCGCAAGTGGTGCTGACCATCGTCGCCACCGTGCTCGGGGCCCTGACCCTGTCGATATGGATGCCGGAGCTGGCCGTGAGCTGGCAGGCGGCGTTCGCGCTGGGCGGGGCGCTGGCCATGTCCTCGACCGCGATCGTGGTGAAACTGCTGACTGAACGGCTGGAAATGGAAAGCGAACATGGCCGGCGCATCATCGGCATCCTGCTGTTCCAGGACCTGGCCGTGGTGCCCTTGCTGATCCTGATTCCTTCCCTGGCGAAAAATCCCGAAGACCTGGCGCCGACCCTCGCCTGGGCCGGCGTCAAGGCGGCGGCGGTGCTGGCGCTGCTGCTCTTCTTCGGCCAGAAGCTCATGCGCGGCTGGTTCACGCTGGTGGCCAAGCGCCGCTCGCAGGAGCTGTTCATGCTGAACCTGTTATTGGTCACCTTGGGCGCGGCCTGGATCACCGAGCGCGCCGGGCTGTCCCTCGCCCTGGGCGCCTTTGTCGCCGGCATGCTCATTTCCGAAACCCAGTTCAAGCACCAGGTGGAAGAGGACATCAAGCCCTTCCGCGACGTGCTGCTCGGGCTGTTCTTCATCACCATCGGCATGCTGCTCAACGTGCGCCTCGTGCTCGAACACTGGTGGCTGGTGTTGATCCTGCTGGTCATTCCCGTCCTGCTGAAATTCGCGCTGATCGCGGTGCTGGCGAAAGCCTTCGGCTCCTCTGACGGCGTCGCCATGCGCACCGGCCTGGCGCTGGCCCAGGCCGGCGAATTCGGCTTCGTGCTGCTGAACATGGCCTCGGGCTCGAAACTGATCGACCCGTTCCTGATGCAATTGGTGCTGGCCTCGATGGTGCTGTCGATGCTGGTCGCGCCGCTGGTGATCGCCAAGTCGGACCGCATCGTGATGAAGGTGTCGGCCAACGAATGGATGCTGCAGTCGCTCCAGCTGACGCAACTGGCGAGCCGCACGATGGCCGCGCAGAAGCACGTGATCCTGGCCGGTTTCGGGCGCAGCGGCCAGAGCGTGGCGACCTTGCTGACCGACGAGCAGCTGCCCTGGTACGCGCTCGACCTGGACCCGGAGCGGGTGCAGGAAGCGCAGGCGGCCGGCTCCAGCGTCTCCTACGGCGATGCCGGGCGGCGCGAGTCGCTGATCGCGGCGGGCATTAATCGGGCAAGTGCATTGGTGATCACGTTTGCCGACACCCGCGCGGCCTTGAAAGTGCTGCACCTGGTGCACGAGCTGGCGCCATCGCTGCCGGTGATCGTGCGCAGCCACGACGACAGCGACCTCGACCTCCTGCGCGCGGCCGGAGCGACCGAGGTGGTGCCGGAAGCGCTGGAAAGCAGCCTGATGCTCGCCTCGCACGCGCTGGTGGTGGTCGGCGTGCCGCTGCGACGCGTGGTGCACCGGGTGCAGAGCGCGCGCGACGAGCGTTACGCGGCGCTGCGTGGCTACTTCCACGGCTCGAGCGACCTCACCGACGATCCCGAACATACCTATGTGCGCCTGCATTCGGTGGTGCTGAACGAGGACGCGCAGGCGGTCGGCCGGCGCATCGAGGAACTGGGGCTCGATGAACTGGGGGCGGAAGTGAGCGGCATCCGCCGGGCGCGGGTGCGCGTCGAGCCGCAACCGGAGACGGTGCTGGCGGCGGGGGACGTGGTGGTGTTGCGTGGCTCGGCCGACGCGGTGACGCGGGCCGAGGGCAGGTTGTTGTAGAGCCCGTCGCGTTACCGTAGGGTGACGGGTCCGATCATCCTTCATGGTGAAATATTATTTCGCGAGATAGCTGCCGACGAAATTTTATTTCATCCCGCCCGCACCACCCGGTTCCGCCCCGTTTCCTTCGCCTGGTACAGCGCCGCATCGGCCAGCGCCAGCAGCTGCTGCGCCACGCCCTCGATCGGCAGCGTGCCTGCGTCGTCGTCGAGGGCCGACACGCCGACCGACACCGACACCTGCATTCCCTGCCCGTCCGCCAGGTCGACCGGCCTGCCGGCCACCCCGGCGCGGATGCGCTCGGCCACCATCGCGGCCGCGTTCAAATCGGCATTAATCAGGAGCACCACGAACTCTTCGCCGCCGAAACGCGCCAGCGCGTCCGCCAGCCGCAGCTCCATCTTGATGCGGGCCGCCACTTCGCGCAGCACCTCGTCGCCGGCCTGGCGTCCCACCGCGTCGTTGACGGACTTGAAGCGATCGACGTCGATGAACATGACGGCAATCCGGTAGGCCTGGCGCTGCGCCCGCGCGACTTCTTCCACCAGGCGCCGGTCCATGTAGCGGCGGTTGTAGACGCCGGTGAGCGGGTCGGTCAGCCCGATGCACTTGAGCATCTCGTTGCTGATCACGTTTTCCAGGCAGATTGCGATGATCGAGGCCATGTGCTCGACGAAGTCGGTCCCGTGCGCTTTCGTAAAACGCCCGGGATCGAGGCTGCCCAGGTTCAGGCTGCCGATCAGGCGCCTGTTGCGCAGCAGCGGCACCAGCGCCACGCTGCGCAGCCCGGCCGGCGGATGGGGAAAGGCCGCCTGGTGCTCGGCGCGGGTGTAGGGCCCGAGGCGCGGGCGCAGGCGTCCCTCCCGGCCGGCCTCGAAACCCAGCTCGACCGCGTGCTCGCAGAACAGCAGGTCGGGCAAAACTTCGAAATCGACGCCCAGCTTGTGCATCACCGTGTAGATGTCGGCGTCCGGGTCGACCAGCGACAGGGTCACGCTGTCGAGCTCGCAAATGACGGGCAGCCTGCTGAAGATCGTGCCGACCAGCTCCTGGAAGGTCGCGGCGCCGACGATCTCGAGGTTGAAGGCCTGGTGGCGGCATATGATGTCGTGGTTGCTTTTGGCCTGCTCCATGACGTAGCCGATCTGCGCGCGCAGGGCTTCGTTTTCGGCTATCAGGTCGTGCGACGCCGCGTCCGGCTGGTGCATGGGCATTCCTTTCAGCAATACCCGTTACATTACGCGATCCTTCCGCGCTTGGAAACGATCTTGCCGCGTTTTCGGTCCGGCGCCGGCCTGCGCGCGGCCTTAAAACGACAGGCTGGCATCGAACGCTTCCCCGACGCGCAGGGTGCCGCCCGCGCCCGAGGTGAGGATGCAGTTCATGCCGACGCACACGGCACCATCGAGCACGGCCTTGGTGCGCCAGGATTGCAGGATATCGAGCGGATCGGGGCCGGGAATGCCGGTCGCCTGGTCGACCGCCGGGATCGGGCAGCGCGCGCACGGTTTGACGGGCCTGACGACGATGTCGCCGCAGCGCAGCGATTCCACATAGTCTTCTTCGAACGCTTCGAGACCGGCCACCACCAGGTTCGGGCGGAAGCGGTCGATCGGGATCGCGTCGCGGCCGGCGGCGCGCAGGCGCAGGTTGATCTCGTCGAGGGAGGCGTTGCCCACCAGCAGCAGCGGATAGGCGTCGGCGAAGCGCGCGCTGGCGGGTGCGCCGCCGGTCCATTTTGTGCTCGTCGGCCGCGCCCCGTCTCGTTTAAAACGCACCAGCCGGCAGCGGGTGCCGAGCAGCTCGCCGAACCAGGCGGCGGGCGCGTCGCCGCAATCGATGGCATCAACCGTGTCGTCCCAGATCCGCACGCGCAGCGTGCCGTGCGCTTCCCCGGCCAGCGGCAGGCGCAGGGGCGGCATGGCGGGCGCCGTCACCACCAGCGATTCACCCTCCACGCGCGGCACGATGGTCGCCATGCGCGGGAACTCGCGCTGGGTCAGGAACTGGCCGTCGCCGTCGACCAGCATCCATTCGCGGTCATGGATGCCCTGTGCCGCCAGGCCCGACGCCGTCACGACGGCCTCCTGCAGCGGCATGCCGGCGCAGGACTTGATCGGATAAAGGATGAGTTGCGAAATGATGGCCATGCCTGCCCCGCTGTTCGAAGGGCAGCAGTATCGCACCCGGCCAGGCGGTTCGGCAAAAAATCTATGGTCACCCTCCTTTTTGCAACCCTGATTTTGTATGATGGTGTGGCTTGCTCAAATCTATCCGGCGTCTGGTTGGAGGCTTGCTCCGCGCCACGATGAGAGTCGCGCCTGACGGTCC
>JBBWZO010000320.1:0-15571 GCA_039649125.1 Massilia sp.
GCGGTGATCAGCCAGGTCCAGCAGAACATCGGCATCTTCATCAGCGTCATGCCCGGGGCGCGCATGTTCAGGATGGTGACGATGATGTTGATCGACCCCATGATCGACGAGGCGCCCATGATGTGCAGGGCGAAAATCGCCATGTCCATGCCCGGTCCCATCTGCGTCGAAAGCGGCGCATATAAAGTCCAACCCGCCGCGGTCGCCCCGCCCGGCGAGAAGAAGGACCCGGCCAGCAGCAAGGCCGCCGGCGGCAGCAGCCAGAACGAGAAGTTGTTCATGCGCGCGAAGGCCATGTCGGACGCCCCCACCTGCAGCGGGATCATCCAGTTGGCGAAGCCGACGAAGGCCGGCATGATCGCGCCGAACACCATCACCAGGCCGTGCATGGTGGTCAGCTGGTTGAAGAACTCCGGACGGAAGAACTGCAGGCCGGGCTGGAACAGCTCGGTGCGGATCATCAGCGCCAGTACGCCGCCCGAGAGCAGCATGATGAACGAGAACCACAGGTACAGCGTACCGATGTCCTTGTGGTTGGTGGCGAACAGCCAGCGGCGCGCGCCGGTCGGCATCTCGTGCGCGTGGTCGTGGTCGTGGTGCTCGTCGTGCGCGTGATCGATAGTGCGAGTAGTCATGTCAGTATCCTGGACTCTTTAACTTCTACGTTACTTGCTACGTGCAGCCAGTACCTCGGCCGGTTGAACGATGTTTTCCGCGGCCTTGTTCGACCAGGTATTGCGGGTATAGGTGATGACGGCGGCGATTTCCGTATCCGACAGCTGCTTCCAGCCCGGCATGGCCGAGGCGTAGCGCGGCGTATCCTGGCCGTTGAGCAGGACGTCGATCTGCGGATGCTTGGGACCGTTCACGAGTTCCGAGCCGTCCAGTGGTGCAAACGCGTTCGGCACGCCCTTGCCGTTGGCCTGGTGGCAGGCCACGCAGTTGGCGGCATAGACCTGCTCGCCCTTGGTCTTCAGTTCGTCGATGGTCCAGACTTTGTTTGGATCGTCCGCCAGCGCGGCCATTTCCTTCTTCTTGGTGTTGACCCAGGCGGTGTAATCCTCGGCGCTCACGACGCGCACGACGATCGGCATGAAGGCATGGTCCTTGCCGCACAGCTCGACGCAGTTGCCGCGGTAGACGCCGACCTTGTCGGCCTTGAACCAGCCGTCGCGCACGAAACCGGGGATCGCATCCTGCTTGATGGCGAAGGCCGGGATGGTCCAGGCGTGGATCACATCGTTGGCGGTGAACACCATGCGGATCTTCTTGCCGACCGGAACCACCATTTCGTTGTCGACTTCCATCAGGTAGTTCTCGCCGCGCGTTTCGGTCGCCTCGACGCCCGGTTCGCCGATCTGGGCACGCGGGGTGGCCAGGTTCGACAGGAAGCTGATGCCCTCGCCCTCGCCGTTCAGGTAGTCGTAGCCCCATTTCCACTGCATGCCGGTGGCCTTGATGGTCAAATCGGCGTTCGAGGTGTCCTTCAGGGCGATGACGGTCTTGGTGGCCGGCAGGGCCATGCCGATGACGATCAGGAAGGGAACGACCGTCCAGGCGATTTCGACGGCCGTCGATTCGTGGAAGGTGGCGGGCTTGTGGCCGAGGGATTTGCGGTGCTTGAACACCGAATAGAACATCACGCCGAAGACGGCGACGAAGATGACGAGGCAGACCAGCATCATCCAGTTGTGCAAGCTGTAAATGTCCGCGCCGATACCGGTCACCGGAGGCTGCATGTTCAACTGGTGTTCGACCGGCCGCCCCGTGATTTCAGGGGCTGCCAGTGCCGGGATACTGGCCGATACGGCGAGACCGAGCATCAAGGCGTGAAGTCGCTTTGCATATGTCATGAATTGTCCCCAACCACCCAAAATAAGAATATTTTTAAACGGTCAGCAATTCCATGAACGAACCGCCGCCGCTCCGAAACCATTGTGCAAGCTGGTTCCCGACGGCGCGGCGGTGGACGCGCTACGGATAAACCATGACACGTCCATCAGCAACTGCAGACACACTGACGGGGCGCGAAACTTGCTGATGCTGCTTTTTTCAATTTTCTATTTATTCAGCCGTTTTGCCTAGTTTTTCAGCGCCTCAGGGGGGCGCCGGGCGAAAAAATAGTTATTGATTATACTCAAATCGCTAATTTTTATTCAAGGAAAATCCTTGCTCTGGCTGTTGCATTTCGTGCGTTGGGGCATCGGGCGTTGCTTTGCGGGTCGCGCCGTCAAGGCGCAGTTGTGATAGTCGATCCACCTTCATTTCGTAGGGTGGACGGCGCTACCCAAGCTGGGTGAATGTTCGTAACTTGTGCGTCGTCCACGCGTCCAACTGCTGCTTGAGACCCCGCGTTTGTTCATCCGGCATTGAACGCGTCGAGCGAGGCAGACTGGCTGCACGCATCACGCGTGGACGGCGTATGCATCGCGGTGATTCTTGCAGCCAGGTAGAGCCGTCCACCCTACGATGTTCCTGCCACCCTACGGCTTGCGCGGCTGGAAGCGCACGATCGCCTCCCCCGCCGCCGTGGTCTTCGGCACCGGCCGGAACGCGTGCCCATAGATGACCTCGAAAGTCAGCCCGATCTTGCCGTCCGCCCCGCGCCCCGCCTCCAGCGCATCCACCATCCGCTGCCAGGCGGCGCGCCCGACCAGGCCGCGCCGGCGCGTGGCCAGCGGGTTGCCCCCGATCGCGCGCACGTCGGCCAGCAAGGCCTCGACCGTGCCGTAGGTGACGGTGATGCGTTCGGCATCCATCACCGGCGTCGAGAAGCCGGCCTCGACCAGCTGGTCGCCGAAGTCGTGCATGTCCACGAACGGCAGCGTGTGCGGCGTTTCGTCCATCGCCGCAAAGGCGGCGCGCAGCTCCTTGAAGGTATCGGGACCGAAATTCGAGAACATCAGCAGGCCATCGACGCGCAAGACCCGGCGCCACTCGGCAAACACGCGGTCCGGTTGGGGATGCCAATGCAGCGCCAGATTTGACCATACGAGGTCGAGCGAGTTCGGACCAAATGGCAGGCTGCCGAAGTCTCCGCAAACAAGATCGATGCCGGTCCTGGCCGGCATCAGGCGGCTGAGCATGCCATTGAGCGAGCGCATCGAAGGCGCCGGCGTTTTCGCTCCCGCCAGCATGGCGCCCGATGCGTCCAGTCCGACGACCTGGGCCGCCGGATAGCGCTTCTGCAGGGTGGCGAGGTCGGCACCGGCGCCGCAACCGGCGTCGAGCACGCGCTGCGGCACGATTTTTACCAGACTCAGGCGTTCGTGCATGCGTTCGGCGATCTCGCGGCGCAGGAAGTCGGCCGGCGCCACGCGCGCCGGTTCCGCAAACAGCGCGCGCACGCGCTGCCCGTCAATGGGCGCGCTCATTTTCGAGGGGGACGAGGGAGAAGCCATGGTTCTGTTGCGTTGAAATGAGATAATGGCGGGAGTGTACATGTTTGTAGGAATACGAGCCGATGCTTGCTGGCCTGCGACGATGGACGACCGATTGGCCGCGCACGCTGGCCGATACGCTTCTGCCCTGCTCCTGCGCCCTGTGCGGCGAGCTGGCCGGCGCGGTGCTCTGCCCGCCCTGCCGTGCGCGTTATGCGGCGTCGCACGCATTACGCTGCCCCTGCTGCGCGAATCCGCTGGCGGATGGCGAGGACGCCGGCCGGCACTGCGGCCCCTGTCTCGCCGAGCCGCCCGCCTTCGACGCCACCGTCGTCGCCGTTGACTACGCGGCGCCGCTCGACGCGCTGGTGCTGGGCCTGAAATTCGGCGCCCAGTTGCCGCTGGCGCCCCTGTTCGGCGAGCTGCTGCGCGACGCCATACTGGCGCGTCCTGGCTGGGCCCTGCCGGATGTGCTGTGTCCGGTGCCGCTGGGACGGCGCCGCCTGGTCGAGCGCGGCTTCAACCAGGCGCTCGAGATCGCCCGGCCGCTGGCGGCGGCGCTCGGCGTCGCGCTGCAGCCGCGCCTGGCGGCGCGGGTCGTCGACACGGCGGCGCAGTCGGGCGTGTCGCCCCGCGAACGGGCACGCAACACCCGGGGCGCCTTCGAGGTGCCGGCGAACATGCTCCACCTGGTACACGGCCGCCATGTCGGCGTCGTCGACGACGTCATGACCAGCGGCCACACGCTGAATGAACTGGCCGCCACCCTGAAAGCGGCCGGCGCGGCGCGCGTCTCGAACCTGGTGTTCGCACGCACGCCACCCCATTAACAAGAGAGGTTATTTTGTTCCACGTCGTCCTGGTCGAACCCGAAATCCCGCCGAATACCGGCAACGTCATCCGCCTGTGCGCCAACACCGGCGTGCAGCTGCACCTGATCGAGCCGCTCGGCTTTCCGCTCGACGATGCCAAGATGCGCCGCGCCGGGCTCGACTACCACGACTACGCGACCATGAAGGTGCACAAGAACTGGGCGGCCTTCCTGGCCGACACGCAGCCCGATCCGGCGCGCATGTTCGCGCTGACGACCCACGGCTCCTCCCCCTTCGCCGACGCCGCCTTCAGGCCGGGCGACGTGTTCGTGTTCGGTGCCGAATCGCGCGGGCTCGACCCGGCGCTGCGCGAAAGTTTTCCGCCTGCCCAGCGCATCCGCCTGCCGATGATGCCGGACAACCGCAGCCTGAACCTGTCGAATACGGTGGCGGTCGTGGTGTACGAGGCGTGGCGCCAGAACGGGTACGCGGGCGGCGCGTGAACCGCTGAGCTGCCCACGGCGCGGTGACGGCGGGCTGCGCCCGTCAGTCCGCGCCGGTCCTCCACATCACCCGGTTGCGTCCGCCCTGCTTGGCGCGGTACATCTGCACGTCGGCCGCCCAGAACAGCGCTGCCGCGCCCTCCGGGCGGTCCGGGTCGAGGGTGGCGCCGCCGATGCTCACCGTCACGCACGAGGCGGCTGCCGAGCCGGTGTGCGCGATGTTCAGGCCGGCCACGGCTTCTCGCAGGGCCCCGGCGATCTGCCGGGCCTGGACGGCATCCGTTTCCGGCATCAGGAGCACCAGTTCCTCGCCGCCGTAGCGCGCCGCCAGGTCGGCCGGACCGCGCATGTGGGTGCCGGCCACGCGGGCCACGGCGCGCAGGGCGCGGTCGCCGGCCGGGTGGCCATACACGTCGTTGAACTGCTTGAACGAATCGAGGTCGAGCAGCGCCAGCGACAGCGGCTGGCCGCTGCGGCGCGCGCGCTGCCATTCCAGGCCGCAGACGTCGTCGAAACGGCGCCGGTTGGCCAGTTCGGTCAGGCCGTCCACGTGCGCCAGGTGCTCGAGCAGGCGGCGCTGGCGCACCAGTTGCAGGTGCAGCGCCACGCGCGCCAGCACCACCGTCGCATTGAAAGGCTTGCCGATGTAGTCGGAAGCGCCCATCTTCAGGCCGGCGGCTTCGTCTTCCGGGCGATTCAGGCCGGAGATGAAGATCACCGATACATGTTCGAGCTGGGGCGTGGCGCGCAGGCGCCGCAGCACTCGTAGCCACTCATGTCCGGCATCATCACGTCGAGCAGGATCAGGTCCGGCACATGGCGCGTGGCCCGTTCCAGGGCCTGGGCGCCGTTCTTTGCCAGCAGCACCGTGTACTCGGGCTGGAGCAGTTCGCACAGGACGTCGCGATGGATCGCGTCGTCGTCGGCGACCAGGACCTTCTGCGGTTCGGCGGGTCTCATGCGGTTTCCTCCAGGTTCAGGCCGAGCAGGCGCGCCAGCTCGCCGAGCGGCGCCAGGGCCGCCTCGTATTCCAGCTCGTCGACGGCGTGCTCAATAGCGGCAAGATGCGCGGCCAGCGGAGCGCGATGCGCCTCCCCGCCAGCAGTTGCTGCAATTCGGCCAGCGCGCCGCGCACGGGCATCGTCCGCCGCCAGCCAGACCGCCCGCTGCGCCACCAGCGGCGTGAGGTTCGAACGAACCTGACGGTTGGACATTGCTTTCCCCTAGTTTTTGAATTTATGCAAGACGCCACGTTCAGTGGCGTCGACCTAGCATGTGTTTAATAAAAATCAACACTTTTGTTGGCAGGTTTGAACTAAACAGTCTAACAGTTCGTGCACTTGGGAAACAGCCTGTTTAGCGATACCGTGGGCCGGTAACAACTGTTCCAATAATTAGAATGGTGAAATGACAACGAAATCCTGACGCGCACGGCGTGGACAACCTGCGACGCGGTTTTGCCGTGAATGTCCTACCGCGCCCACTGCAGCGTCCGGAGATAGGCGGGGCTGTCGGAAATCGAGTTATGGCCCACGCCTTCGATCGTCTTCATCGTGGCGATGCCGGGCGGGAAGCGGGCCAACAGGCGCTGGGTGCTGCGCACCGGGATGATCTCGTCCTGTTCGGCCGCGACCAGGAGCGTGGGCGCCTGCACGCCTGCCGCATGTCGACCGGAGTCGTACCGATCCTGCAGCAGCCAGCGCACCGGGAAATAAGGAAACTGCTGGACGGCGAGTTCGCCGAGGCTGTCGAAGGGCGTGACGAGCACCAGCCTGCTCACCGGCCGCTGGGCGGCCAGCTGAACCGCCACGCCGGCGCCCAGGCTGCGCCCGATCACGACGATGTCGCGGTGCTCGACGCGGATCCGGTCGAACAGCGCCAGCGCATCGGCCACCAGCGCCTTTTCCGTCGGTTTGCCCGAGCTGCCGAGATAGCCGCGGTAATGCATCAGGTAGAGGGCGCGGTCGGGAAAGGCGCTGTCGAGCAGCGGCAGGCTGGCCGACACATCCTCGGCGTTGCCGCCGAAATAGATGACGGCCTTGTCTCCCCGCAGGGGCCGCTCCGACACCAGCACCTGCGCGCCGGGCACGGCCAGCGTCGAGGTGTGCGGCGCCGGCAAGGCCGGGCTGTGCGGGGGAAAGTAGATGAAAGTGCGCTGGAACGCAAACAGGGCGATGCAGGCGGCGACGTAGCCGGTGGCGGCCAGGAGCAGGAAGATACCCATCGTTTTCCGCATCGCCCGCCCTGTCCGGGGGCTCAGGCGAGGGCCATGCGGCGCAGCGCCGGTATGACCTCGTCCAGGTGCGCCACTTCGCAGGTGGGCAATGCCCCCGTGTCGTTGGTGAGATTGCCGGGATTGAACCAGCAGCTGTCGATCCCGAAGCGGTTCGCGCCGAGGATGTCGGCATCGAGCCGGTCGCCGACGATGACCGTCTCGCCAGGAGAAAATGCGCGTGCCATGTTCACCGTATAGTCGAAGAAGCGGCTGTCCGGCTTGGCGTGGCCGCAGGCTTCGGAGGTGGCGACAAAGGACACATGCCCGTGCAGGGCCGAGCTGGCAATGCGCCGGTGCTGGATGTGTTCGATGCCGTTGGTGATGATGCCGACTTCGCCGATGCCGGCCAGGGTCTCGCACAGCTGCCGGGCGCCGTCGACCAGCACGACCGTGTTCGACAGCGATTCGAGGTACAGGCGGCTGGCCGCCTCCGGGTCGAGGTCGAGATCGTTCTCGTCGAAGGTGCGGCGGAATCGTTCCACTTTCAAAAAATCCTTCGAGACGGCGCCCTGCTCGAACGACTTCCATAACCCGGTGTTGATGGCCTGGTAGCGTGCGAACAGCCCCTCGGGGAGCGTGCGCAGCCCGAGTTCGCGCATCGTGCGGTCGAAGGACAGCTGCTCGGACGCCTTGAAGTCGAGCAGCGTGTCGTCCAGGTCGAACAGGAAGAGCCGGTGTCTCATGGGATGTTCCTGCTCATCCACGAATCCGCGCCACCAGCTTGGTCGTCGAGCGGTCGTGCTCGAAATCGATGGCGACGGCGCGCCCGCCATAGGCCAGCACCGCCTGCCCTTCGGGAATCTCCGTCATTTCGTAGTCGCCGCCCTTGGCGTAGATGTCCGGACGCGCTTCGAGCACGGTCTCCAGCGCCGTGTCCTCGTCGAATTCCACCACCAGGCTGACCGACTCCAGCGCCGCCAGCACGGCCATGCGGTCGGCCAGCGTATTCAGCGGACGATCGTCGCCCTTGCCCAGGCGTTTGACGGAGGCGTCGGTATTCGCCGCCACCACCAGCGAGGCGCCCAGTTCGCGCGCCTGCGCGAGATAGGTCACGTGACCGCGGTGCAGGATGTCGAACACGCCGTTGGTCAGCACCACGGGTTTCGGGAGGGCGGCGACGCGCGCCTTGAGCTCGGCGCGCGAGCAGATCTTGTTTTCGAAATTCGGCATAGGGTCAATGAGGGATCAATGCGGGTTCAGCTTGAATCAGGCAGGTGTTGCGGGGTCTTGCGGTTCTTCTTCTTCGAGCATCATCGACAGCGAAGGCGACCTGGCGCCGCCGCCCTCCTCCAGCCCGCGCCGCTCGCCCGAGAGCTTGATCTGCAGGCGCAGGCCGTTGGCCGAGTCGGCATTGCGGATCGCCTCGTCGTAGCTGATGTGGCCCTTGTTATACAGCTCGAACAGCGCCTGGTCGAAGGTGCACATGCCCAGTTCGCGCGACTTGTGCATGATCTCCTTGATGCTGTGGAAGTTCCCTTTCAGGATCATCTCGCCGATGGTCGGCGTGTTCAGCAGGATCTCGATGGCCGCCTTGCGGCCCTTGCCGTCTTCGGTGCGCACCAGGCGCTGGGAGACGATCGCGCGCAGGTTGGCCGACAAATCCATCAGCAACTGGCTGCGCCGCTCTTCCGGGAAGAAGTTGATGATGCGGTCCATGGTCTGGTTCGCATTGTTCGCATGCAGGGTACCCAGGCACAGGTGGCCGGTCTCGGCAAAGGCGATCGCGTGCTCCATCGTTTCCGTGTCGCGGATCTCGCCGATCAGGATCACGTCCGGCGCCTGGCGCAGCGTGTTCTTCAGCGCATTGTGCCAGGAGTGGGTGTCGACGCCGACTTCACGGTGCGTCACCAGGCAGTTCTTGTTCTTGTGCACGTACTCGACCGGGTCTTCGACGGTGATGATGTGGCCGGCCGAGTTGCTGTTGCGGTAGTCGATCATCGCCGCGAGGGTGGTCGACTTGCCGGAACCGGTGCCGCCGACGACCAGCACCAGGCCACGCTTGGTCATCACGACCTCCTTCAGCACCTCGGGCAGGTCGAGTTTCTCGAAATTCGGGATCTCGGAGGCGATCGTGCGCACCACCATGCCCACGCTCTGCTGCTGCACGAAGACGTTGACGCGGAAGCGGCAGACGTTCGGCAGGGAGATCGCGAAATTGCACTCCATCTCGGCCTCGAACTCGGCGCGCTGGCGCTCGTTCATCAGCGCCAGCGCGAGCGCGCGCGTGACTTCGCCGGTCAGGCGCTGCTGGCTCATCGGCTTCATCGCGCCCTGGTGCTTCATGCTCGGCGGGAAGTCGGCGGAAATGAAGAGGTCGGAGCCGCCCTGCTGGTGCATCACGGTCAGCAGCTTCTGGATATACGACAGGGCCTCGGCCGGCCCGAAGGGAGTGGACATGCGTGCCTCTTTCAGGGAACTGCGTGCGTACCGCATGCGTACTGCATGCGACTGGACAGTCGATATCCGCCCGCCCGACAATTATATCGACTAAGATTCCCGTTAAAATACTATTTCTCGGAAGCCTACCGGGACGCTGGCGACCTTATCATTGCACCTTTGCGATTCGACTGACCATACGCCTATGACACTCACCGAGCTGAAATACATCGTCGCCGTCGCGCGCGCCAAACATTTCGGCCATGCCGCCGAATCCTGCTTCGTCGCGCAACCCACCCTGTCGGTCGCCATCAAGAAGCTCGAGGACGAGCTCGGCGTCACGCTGTTCGAGCGCGGCGGATCGGAAGTCTCGGTCACCCCGGTCGGCGCCCAGATCGTGGCCCAGGCCGAGCGCGTGCTGGAACAAACCGCCGCCATCAAGGAACTGGCCAAGCAGAACAAGGACCCGCTGGCCGGGCCCCTGCGCCTGGGCGTGATCTACACCATCGGCCCTTATTTGCTGCCGCCGCTGGTGAAAAACCTGATCGACAACGTGCCGCAGATGCCGCTCGTGTTGCAGGAAAATTTCACGGTCAAATTATTGGAGCTGCTGCGCCAGGGCGAACTCGACGCCGCCATCATGGCCCTGCCGCTGCCCGACCACGGCATGCTGATGCAGACCCTGTACGACGAACCCTTCGTGGTGGCGGTGCCGAAGGCCCACCCCTGGGCCAAGCGGCGCGACATCCCGGCCGACGATCTCAAGGCCGAAACCATGCTGCTGCTGGGCAGCGGCCACTGCTTCCGCGACCAGGTGCTGGAAGTGTGCCCGGAAATGGCGCGCTTCTCCTCGCCCGGACACGGCATGCAGCGCACCTTCGAGGGCTCCTCGCTGGAAACGATCCGCCACATGGTTGCCAGCGGCATCGGCGTCACCGTCCTGCCGCGCGCCTCGGTGCGCGACATGGAAGACCCGAGCGGCATGCTTTCCTTCGTGCCCTTCTCGTCGCCGGCGCCCTCGCGCCGCGTGGTGATCGTCTGGCGCAAGAGTTTTACCCGGCGCGCGGCGATCGAGGCCGTGTGCAATGCGGTGGCGCAGTGCGATTTGCCGGGCGTGGACATGCTGGCGCTCGATAAGGCGGCCTGATTTCGTAGGGTGGGCCGGGCCACGTTGGACCCCGGGCCCACGCGGTACACGGTTTGCGTGACTGCTGCCCGGCTCTATCTTGCGGTGGCGATGTGTCGAGATGGCACCAATGGATCAGCCGATAATGCGCGCCGTTCCGCGTGGGCACGGGGTGCCCACCCTACAAACCCGGTAAAATCGCTGTCTTGAACACAATATTCTTGCAAGACAAGAAGCGAATCCATGAACAAGCTGGCGCTCTATTTCCGGCTGGTCCGCGCTGACAAGCCGATCGGTATCCTTCTCCTGCTGTGGCCGACCCTGTGGGCCTTGTGGATGGCCTCCGGCGGCAGGCCCGACCCGATGATCGTCGTCATCTTCGTGCTTGGTACGGCGCTGATGCGCTCGGCAGGCTGCGCCATCAACGACTACGCCGACCGCGACTTCGACCGCCACGTCAAGCGCACCGTCGACCGTCCCCTGACCAGCGGGCGCATCAAGGGCTGGGAAGCGGTCATGGTCGCCGCCGTGCTGGCGATCGTTTCCTTCCTCCTGATCCTGCCACTGAACGCGCTGACCAAGCAATTGTCCGTGCTGGCCGTGATCGTCGCCGGTACCTATCCCTATTTCAAGCGCTTTTTCGCGATCCCGCAGGCCTACCTCGGCATCGCCTTCGGCTTCGGCATCCCGATGGCCTTCGCCGCGATCCAGAACGCGGTGCCGGCCGTGGCCTGGTGGCTGCTGGTGGCGAACGTGTTCTGGGCCGTGGCCTACGACACCGAATACGCGATGGTCGACCGCGACGACGACGTGAAAATCGGCATGCGCACTTCCGCGATTACCTTCGGCCGCTACGACGTGGCCGCGGTGATGCTGTGCTACGTCATCGCATTGGCGATCGACCTGGTCTGCGGCTGGATGCTGGGCCTGCGCTGGTGGTTCGTCGGCGGCGTGGTCGTCGCTGCCGGGATTGCGCTCTACCATTACACCCTGATCCGCGACCGCGACCGCATGCGCTGTTTTGCGGCGTTTCGCCATAACAATTGGTTAGGTGCGGCATTATTCCTTGGTGTCGCGTTAGACTATGCATTAGGATAATATTGTCCGAATTACATCTCCCGCCACCTTCCCTGTCGAAGGCGGCTCAATCTTCACAGAAAGAGGTCCCCTATGATGGAAAAAATCCCGACCCAGACCGGCTCCCGCGACCAACTGGTGGCCGACCTGAAAACCGTGATCGCCGATGCCGAAGCCTGGCTGCGTCACGGCAGCACGCTGACCGGCGACGAACTGAAGGCCGCCAAGGCCAAGTTCGAAAACGCCCTGTCGAGCGCCAAGGAAGGGCTGACCAACCTCGAAGTCGTCGAGAAATCGAAGGCCGCCGCCAAGGCGACCGACGACTACGTCAAGACCAATCCGTGGAAAGCGGTCGGCATCGGCGCGGCGGTCGGCGTCGTGCTCGGCATGCTGATCAACCGTCCACGCTGATGGCCTTCCTTGACACGGCCGGCCGCATCGGCACGACATTCGTCGCCATGGCGCGCACGCGCCTGGAGCTGGCCGCCGTCGAGGTGCAGGAGGAAGCACGCTCGCTGCTGGGCTATGTGGCCTGGATCCTGCTGGCCGCCTTCCTCGGCGCCGGCGCCCTGATGCTCGTCGCGCTGTTCGTCATCCTGCTGTTCTGGGAATCGCACCGGCTGCTCGCGGTCGGCGGCATGGCCGGCCTGTTTGCGCTGGCCGCCCTGGCGATCCTGGCGAAGGTGCGTGCCGGGTTCAGGGCGCGCGGGCCGATGCTGGCCGCCACCCGGGCGGAACTGGGCAAGGACATCGCCTTCATCAAGGGCACCGGAGCAGTGAACGGAGCGGCCACGGGAGCCACAAGTGGGAGCCACCCATGAATAGCGAACGCACGCCGCTGGCCGTGCGCCGCGCCCACCTGGTCGCCGAATGCGCGCAGCAGCGTGGCGACATGGCCGACGCCCTGAATGCCCTGAAGGCGCCGGTGGCGCACATCGAGAGCACGGGCGGCTTCCTGCTCGAGCACAGGAAGGCGGTGCTGGCCGGTGCCGGCGTCGCCCTCGGCCTGCTGATCGCACGCCCCCAGCCGGTGCTGGCGCTGGCCGCGGCCGGCGCCTCGGCCTGGAAGATCGTGCAGAATGCGTTGCCGATGGTGCAGCGGCTGATGCCGATCGTGCGGGCACGGATCGGCGGATACCTGGAGTAATCCGCCGCCGCATCGTAGCGGTGGACGGCTCTACCCGAACCTATGTGTATTCGCGCACTCGACGCCGTCCACGCGTTCACCGATCGCCTGAAACCTCGCGTCGCGTCATTCCATTCCTGGGTTGAACGCGTGGAGTGAGGCGGGCTAGATGCCCGCCACACGCGAAGCGGCGCATCCGGTACGGATTTGCACCTTGCCGGGTGGAGCCGTCCACCCTACGGTTTGGACTAATCCGCACCCAATTCGTCGCCCAACTCGCGCCCACGCGCCGCCGCCGCCTTCATCGCCTCGATAATGGCTTGCTTCACTCCCGCCCCTTCCATGCTGGTGATCGCCGCGTGCGTGGTGCCGCCTTTCGAGGTCACGCGCTGGCGCAGGGTTTCGAGCGATTCGTCCGACTGCAGGGCCAGCTGGGTGGCGCCGGCGAAGGTGGCCAGCGCCAGTTCCTTGCCCTGCTCCGCACTCAAGCCCATCTCGGTCGCCGCCGCCTGCATCGCTTCCAGGAAGTAGAACACGTAGGCCGGCCCGCTGCCCGATACGGCCGTCACCGGGTCGATCAGGGCTTCGTCGTCCAGCCACACGGTCTGGCCGACCGCGCGCATCACCCCGACGGCATCGGCGCGCTGGGTGGCGTTCACGCCCGCCATCGCCACCATGCCGGTGATGCCCATGCCGATCAGCGCCGGCGTATTCGGCATCGCCCGCACGATGACGCCGTAGCCGCCGAGCCAGCGCGACAGGTCAGCGCTGCGGATGCCGGCCGCGATCGACAGCACCAGCTGCGACTGCACGTGCGGCGCCAGTGCGGCGGCGACCTCGCGCATCTGCTGCGGTTTCACGGCCAGCACGATGATCTGGCAGGCGCCGATCCGGTCGTCGATGCCTGGCGCCGTGTCCACGCCGTAGTCCGTTTCCAGCCGTGCGAGTGCGTCGGAATTCGGGTCGACCACGAGGATCCGTTCCCGTTCGTCCAGCTGCTTTGCCAGTCCGGCGATGAGGGCGGTGGCCATGTTGCCGCCGCCGATGAAAGCGATTTTCATTGTGTGGTGTGTCCTAGTCGTAGTTGCGATGGCCGAAAATGGCGCTGCCGACGCGCACGATGGTGGCGCCTTCGAGGATGGCCGCTTCGAGGTCGGCCGACATGCCCATCGACAGCGTGTCGACCATCAGGCCGTCGGCGCGCAGGCCCTCGGCCAGCAGGCGCAGTTTCGCGAAGGCGGCGCGCTGCAGCGCGGGGTCGGTCTGCGGCTCGGGGATCGCCATCAGCCCGCGCAGGCGCAGGTTCGGCAAGGCGGCCACCTGGCGCGCCAGTTCCGGCAGTTCGGCGGCTGTCGCGCCGCTCTTGGTCGCTTCGCCGCTGATGTTGATCTGCAGGCAAACGTTGAGCGGACCGAGTTCCGGCGGGCGCTGCTCGGACAGGCGCTGCGCAATCTTGAGGCGCTCCACCGTGTGCACCCAGGCGAAGTTGGTCGCGATCGGGCGCGTCTTGTTGCTCTGGATCGGGCCGATGAAATGCCATTCGACCGGCACATCGGGTTGCGCGCGCGCCACGTCGGCGATTTTTTCGATGCCTTCCTGCAGATAGTTTTCGCCGAAGGCGCGCTGGCCGGCGGCCAGCGCCTCCAGCACGGATTCCGCCGGAAACGTCTTCGATACGGCGAGCAACTGCACCATCGAACGGGCCCTTCCGGAGGCGGCCACGGCAGCGGCAATTGTCGCTTCAACAGCTTGCAAGTTATCGGCGATTGTGGACATAATTGTTTTCTATAGGAAATATTCGTGACGATACGTCAGAGCGTCCAACAAAATCGTCATGGGGTCCTGAGCGCGGGGCTCTCAGGACAGGGCGCATTGTCGAAGACAGTACGTTAGTACGGCGAGACGATAGAACGCCGCCATGGCGATTTTGTTAGAGGCTCCACGGCACAGGGATTATAAATGGACATTTCAGAACTACTCGCCTTCTCGGTGAAGAACAAGGCCTCCGACCTGCACCTTTCGGCCGGCCTGCCGCCGATGATCCGTGTGCATGGCGACGTGCGCCGCATCAACCTGCCGCCGCTCGAGCACAAGGACGTGCACGCCATGATCTATGACATCATGAACGACGGCCAGCGCAAGCAGTACGAAGAAATCCTGGAATGCGATTTTTCGTTCGCCATTCCCGGCCTCGCCCGTTTCCGCGTCAACGCCTTCAACCAGGAGCGCGGCGCCGCCGCCGTGCTGCGTACGATTCCCTCTAAAATCCTGACGCTGGAAGAACTGAACGCCCCGAAGATCTTCGGCGAACTGGCGCTGAAGCCGCGCGGCCTGGTGCTGGTGACGGGTCCGACCGGCTCCGGCAAGTCGACCACGCTGGCGGCGATGGTCAACCACCTGAACGAGACCGAGTACGGGCACATCCTGACGATCGAGGACCCGATCGAATTCGTCCACGATTCGAAGAAATGCCTGATCAACCAGCGCGAAGTCGGTCCGCACACCCTGTCCTTCAGTAATTCGCTGCGTTCGGCGCTGCGCGAAGACCCGGACGCGATCCTGGTCGGCGAATTGCGCGACCTCGAGACCATCCGTCTCGCTTTGTCGGCGGCCGAAACCGGCCACCTCGTGTTCGGCACCCTGCACACGTCGTCGGCGGCGAAGACCATCGACCGTATCGTCGACGTGTTCCCGGCCGAAGAGAAGGAGATGGTGCGCGCGATGCTGTCGGAGTCGCTGCAGGCCGTGATTTCGCAGACCCTGCTGAAAACGAAGGACGGTTCGGGCCGCGTCGCCGCCCACGAAATCATGATCGGCACGCCGGCCATCCGCAACCTGATCCGCGAAGCGAAGATCGCGCAGATGTATTCGGCGATCCAGACCGGCAGCAATGTCG
>JBBWZO010000306.1:0-3139 GCA_039649125.1 Massilia sp.
GAAAAGCCGGTCGGCGTGATCGTGCAGTACGGCGGCCAGACCCCGCTGAAGCTGGCGCTGGACCTGGAAGCGAACGGCGTACCGATCGTCGGCACCTCGCCGGACATGATCGACGCGGCCGAAGACCGCGAGCGCTTCCAGAAGCTGCTGCAGGACCTGGGCCTGCGTCAGCCGCCGAACCGCACCGCGCGCACCGAAGCCGAAGCCCTCGAGCTGGCCCAGGAGATCGGCTACCCGCTGGTCGTGCGTCCGTCCTACGTGCTGGGCGGCCGGGCGATGGAAATCGTCCACGAGCAGCGCGACCTCGAGCGCTACATGCGCGAGGCGGTGAAGGTGTCGAACGATTCGCCGGTGCTGCTGGACCGCTTCCTGAACGACGCGATCGAAGTCGACGTCGACTGCATCTCGGACGGCGAAACCACCTTCATCGGCGGCGTCATGGAGCACATCGAACAGGCCGGCGTGCACTCGGGCGACTCGGCCTGCTCGCTGCCGCCGTATTCCCTGGCCCAGGAAACGATCGATGAACTGAAGCGCCAGACCGCGCTGATGGCCAAGGGCCTGAACGTGGTCGGCCTGATGAACGTGCAGTTCGCGATCCAGCAGAAGGAAGAGGACGGCAAGAAGATCGACACCGTCTTTGTGCTGGAAGTGAACCCGCGTGCTTCGCGCACCGTGCCGTTCGTGTCGAAGGCCACCGGCATCCAGTTGGCGAAAGTCGCTGCGCGCTGCATGGTCGGCCAGAGCCTGGCTGCGCAGGGCATCACGAAAGAGGTGACGCCGCCGTTCTACAGCGTCAAGGAAGCCGTGTTCCCGTTCGTGAAGTTCCCGGGCGTCGACACCATCCTCGGACCGGAAATGAAATCGACCGGCGAGGTGATGGGCGTGGGCGAGACCTTCGGCGAAGCTTTTGTCAAGTCGCAGCTGGGCGCCGGCATCAAGCTGCCGGAATCGGGCCGCGTGTTCCTGTCGGTGAAGGCCTCGGACAAGCCTCGCGCGGTGCAGGTGGCGCGCGACCTGGTCTCGCTGGGCTTCACGCTGGTAGCGACCAAGGGCACCGCGGCCGTCATCGCCGCGGCCGGCCTGCCGGTCACCGCCGTGAACAAGGTCATCGAGGGCCGTCCGCACGTGGTCGACATGGTCAAGAACCACGAGATCGAGATGGTCATCAATACGGTCGAGGAAAAGCGCAGCGCGATCGCCGACTCGCGCGCCATCCGTACCTCGGCGCTCGCTGCGCGCGTCGTGACCTACACCACGATCGCGGGCGCGGAAGCGGCGATCCAGGGCATGCGCCACCTGAACGAGATGCGGGTCTATGATTTACAAGGCCTGCATAACACCTTAAACTAAGCAGCACTAAGTAGTACCGAGTAGTACCCGTCAACCACAGAGCTCGCGCGGCTTGCGTCGTGCGCCTCTGTGGTTTTCACTTGGTACGTCCCAAATAACCTGGAAACTCCGTGTCGCCGGCATGCCGCCGGCGGGACGGGGTTTTTACAATCGCAGAAGCAGATATTCAATGAACACTACCGTACCACTGACCAAATACGGCGCCGAGCTGCTGAAGGAAGAACTGCATCAGCTGAAAACGAAAGAGCGCCGCATCGTCATCGACGCGATCGCCGAAGCGCGCTCGCACGGCGACCTGTCGGAGAACGCGGAGTACGACGCGGCCAAGGAGCGCCAGGCCTTCGTCGAAGGCCGTATCGCCGAACTCGAAGGCAAACTGAGTGCGGCGCAGATCATCGATCCGGCCACGCTGGACGCCGAAGGGCGCGTGGTGTTCGCCTCCACCGTCGACCTGGAAGACCTGGAAACGGGGGGCAAGGTGAGCTACCAGATCGTCGGCATCGACGAAGCCGACATCAAGTTGAACAAGGTGTCGGTGACCTCGCCGATCGCGCGCGCCCTGATCGGCAAGTATGCCGGCGACGTGGTCGAGGTGCAGGCGCCGTCGGGCCCGCGCGAATACGAAATCCTCGAAGTACGTTACGTCTGATGACGGGTTTCCAGGCCCGCCTGCCCGCCGCGCGCCTGCTGGTGGCGGCGATCTGGGCGGGCGCCCTCTGGGTGCTCGGCTACATCGCGGCGCCGGCGGTGTTCGGCACCGTCGGCGGTACGGTTGCCGGCGACATCGTCGGCGCTTTCCTGCGCCGCCTGGCCTGGATCAGTATCGCCTGCGCGCTGTTGATGGGGGTGCTGGTGCGGCTGTCCGCGGACCTGGATGCGGCGCGCCGGCGTTATCTGACTTTGCTGGTGCTGGCGATGCTGGCCTGCGCGCTGGTGATGTATGTGGGCCTGCAGCCTGCAATGGCGGCGATGCGCGAGGCGGCCGGGCCGGAAGGCATCCGCGCTTCGCCGCTGTGGACGCGCTTTGCCGTCATGCATGGCGTGTCGCAGCTGTTCCACCTGATCGAGAGCGTGCTGGCGGCGGTATTGATTGTGAAGAGCCGCTGACGATCCGTGGTGTTGTAGGGTGGACACCTGTGCCCACGCCGTCTCACAGCTTGCCTCGGGGCGAAGCGCCAGGAATCGCCGGCAGACGCAAAGCGAGATCAAAAAAAACCGAAGCATCGCTTCGGTTTTTTCGATCACTTGTTCAGTACATTCTTCTTGGTGCTGACCTGGCGCGTTTTGGCGCGCTTGATGTTGCCGCCGGCGGTGACCCGCTCGTTCCCCTTGATCATGACCTTGGTGACGCTGGGCTTTTTGGTACCGCTGGCGCTGGCCTTGACGATGGTGACTTCGCGCATGCCCTTGCCGGCCTTGCTGCTGCGTTCCTTGACGGTTTCCTTCTTCGGACGGTACAGGACCAGCAGTTTGCCGATGTGCTGGACCGGGGCGGCATCGAGTTCTTCGCAGATCTGTTCGTACATGGCGACGCGCTCTTCGCGCTCGTCGCCGAAGACGCGGACCTTGATCAGGCCGTGCGCGTCGAGGCTGGCCGCGATTTCCTTCATCACGGACTCAGTCAGGCCCGATTCGCCGATCATGACCACAGGCTTGAGACCATGGGCTTCCGCGCGCAGTGCGCTGCGCTCGACGGGTGTAAGTGTAAGCATAATAATTTTTTGATGTACCTATAAAAGCAGTATTCTACGCGAATGGCCAAGAACAAATTAAACAAAAACTGGTT
>JBBWZO010000372.1:0-5961 GCA_039649125.1 Massilia sp.
TCGTCGACATCATCGGCGTCATCGACGGCATCGCCTTCCAGACCAACATCCTGGCGCTGAACGCGGCCGTGGAAGCGGCACGCGCCGGCGAACAGGGCCGCGGCTTCGCGGTCGTCGCCTCCGAGGTACGCACCCTGGCCCAGCGCTCGGCCGCGGCAGCCAAGGAAATCAAGGGCCTGATCGGCGACTCGGTCGAGAAGGTCGACGCCGGCGCCAAGCTGGTCGACCAGGCCGGCGCCACGATGGAGCAGGTGGTCGAGTCGATCCGCCGCGTCACCGACATCATGGCCGAGATCACCCATGCCAGCGCCGAACAGACCGGCGGCATCGAGCAGGTCAACCAGGCCATCGGCCAGATGGACCAGGTCACCCAGCAGAACGCCGCGCTGGTGGAAGAGTCGGCCGCCGCCGCCGCCTCCATGCAGGACCAGGCCGCAAAGCTGGCGCAGGTGGTCAGCGTGTTCAGGCTGGCCGGCCCGGCGCTGGGAACCGCGGCAAGCGTGGCCGCACCGAAGCGCGCCATCCCGGCCCGCCCTGCCCCGGCCCTGCGCGCCGCCCGCCCGGCAGAGCCCGCGCGCAAGCCGGCACGCGTGGAAGCCGACGAGTGGGAAACCTTCTGATCGTTTTTCGTTGCGATCGCAATGCTTCAGCAAGCCGCCCGCCTCGCCGGGCGGCTTTTTTTTGCCCGTCGCCTGCCGATCGTTTTACCCTGTTCCTTCGTTCGATTCCGATCGCCCGGATGCTGGAGCGAGCGCGCGGCCGCCGCCCCAGGTTCAGACTCAGGTGCCCGACCGCAGCAGTTCGGGCGTGGACGTCACGATGGTGCCGCGCACCCCGTTGCGCCCGCCCCGCTTGACTGCGTACAGCTGCTCGTCGGCGGCGCCGATCAGCGCTTCGGGCGTTGTCGGTGGATAGGGGTGGCACGCCGGCACCGAGGCGACGCCGAAGCTGGCGGTCGTGGAAACGAAGGTCTCGTTTCCGATCGATGTGGAAGCGTTTTCGAAGGCATCGCGTATCCGTTCGGCCAAGGCATACGCGCCAGACAGTTCCGTCTGGGGCAGCACCATCATGACGGGAAATGGCGACACAGGCGCACAGCGCGGCCAGCGCGACCATCACGCGCAGGGCGATCATGGCCCATGCGGTGGCGGTATTGCCCAGCGTCGCGATATCGGCCAGGCCGAACGCGACATAAAAACCCGCTGAAGACAACATGCTTGCTTTCAACTGAGCGTTGCGCTCCGGAAGGAAATCACGGATGAAGCGGTCTTCGAATTCGCGGTCCGCAAACCCGGCGCGTCGGCGGTCGATGCTCAGGCGAAGTGTGGACGGGTGCGGGAGCGACACAGCAGCTTTCGGCAGTTGGACTTGATCAAGCGGCCGCCAGGGCGGCTGCAGGAATGACACCCGCGCATGAATAGATGTGTGGCAAAAATCATCAGATCAAGCTGAAGAACCCGCCAATCCATCACCTCGATGACGACTTTGGCAAGGATTCTTTGACGCGACATCCGTGCACGCCGAAGCGTGCGCGTCTTGACGCCCCCATGCCGGTACGGCAAAGTTGCGCCCTATCACTAGTGAGGCCGGTGCGCCCGTCCGCTTCCACTCCCTTTCCATGCCCATCGACTTCCAGCTCCCTCCTGCCCCATCCGCACAGGTACAAACGGCCAGCCCGGCCTCCTTCGACGAACAGCACGAAAAAGCGCGCACGCTCGCCAATGCCGGCCAGCCGGCGCTGGCGCTTGCCGCCACTCCGGAAGCGGCGTCGGCCCCCGGCTACAGCTGGGCAGCGAGCCTGGCGGGCAGCTGGACGGACGTCGATACCGGCCCGCGTTGGAACGACCAGACCGCCAGCGTGCGCCATTACATACAGCACGGCTCGATCGGCTTCGAGACCCTGCGCGCGCACCGCTTCGGCCAGACCGGCCACGCCTGGGCGCTCGACGCCTACACCGACCTGTGGACGGGCGCCTACGCGAACATCCGTTACCAGCGTTCGCCCGCCGCACGGCTGTTCCCGGCCAATTCCGGCCGCGTCGAGCTTTACCAGTCGCTGGGCGGCGGTTGGGAAGCCTCGCTCAGCGACGACGTGCTCGGCTTCGAATCGCGCGTGAACATCTACGGGGTCACGCTCGGCAAATATGTCGGCAACTGGTACGTGCAGCTGCGCCACCAGAACATCGTGTCCGAAGACACGCACAGCAACGGCCAGCGCCTGCTGGCCCGTTACTACTACGCGGGCGACGCCGACAGCTATCTCGAGGCGACCGTCAACAGCGGCCGCAGCGACGATCCGCTCTCGCTGGCCGGCGGGCGCGCCCGCTCCGGCGGCGGCAGCCTTACCTGGGTGCGCTACTGGTCACGCGACTGGGGCACGCGGGCCGGCGCCAGCTTTGCGCGCGCCGCCAACGACGTGCGCGAACGCGGCGTGTCGGTCGGCCTGTACCGGCGCTGGTAAAGGATAAAAAGCGGGAAGAAAGCGGCCATCCCGGCTCGCCTGCGCAGTGCCGCGGTCGATCGCACCGGCTTCCTGCTGACCGCAGTGGCGCAAGCTGGACCGGGCTCGCCACCCGTCATGACCGGTTGGAGATTCAGGTTGGCGATTCAGGCGCCCGCAGTGCGGGCTGAAGGGAGGGTCGCCGCCGCGGCCAGGCGGGCGGGCGCAATGCGCTCGTGGCCGGGGGCGCCCGGCCGCGCGAACCTGCGGCGGTCGCGCCGGCGGAAATGGTCCGGGGAGCACAAGGCGCGCAGGGCAACCGCGCGCGGCACGCCGGCTTCCTCGAAAAACGTCATGGCCGGGTGCAAGCCCTGCTGGAAATAAATGCGCAAGCCCTGATCGACTCGCGCAGCAGTTGCCAGGTCAGCCCGCAGATCGTTGTTGTGTCGCGCCGTCACATCGCCCTCCACTGTCAGGACGGCCATCCTAGCAAGCTTCGGAATGAACTTAAAGTAAACTCTTAAGAGTCGCATGCAAACCACTGACTTTAATAACAGTATGGTTTTTTTGGCTCGACAGTTGTAGGCGGTACGAGGCGCCGCATGCGCTGGCGCTGAGCGCACGGCGGCGGGTCCGGCGGCGGGTTGGCTACTTTATCAATATTTCCTGCCGATGACAAAGCCTGGAAGGGATGTCGCCCAGAACGCTTCCGGTTGATCCGCCGGGCTGGTGACAGGCATGCGCGATCGCTGCCGTCGACCGGGTCGACGCGGAGCGCATGCAGGTGCTGCTGCGCGGCTGCGACGAGAAGCTGGCCGTCAGCCGTACGTTTTTATACCGGTCCCGGGATTAGTCCGCGACGGCTCAGTCGCTCACCACATGCCAGACCTCTTTCACCTTGTCGCCCTTCTTCTCGCCCGGCTTGGTGTCGTTCGCGAACAGGTAGAGCGGCTTGCCCTTGTAGGCCAGCTGTTTCGTGCCGTCGTCGCGGGTGACGACCGAGTACGGCGCGGCGACCCGTTCGTCGGTGGCGGGCACCGGCGGCCACATCTTCATGCAGGGGCCGTTGCAGGCGCTCTTGCCCGAACCGGCCGTGTCCTTGTCGAAGGTATAGACCGTCATCCCGGCGGCGTCGACCAGCACGCCGTCCGCCTTCCTCAATCCCGTTTGCGCGAGCGCGCTGCCGGCTGACATCACAAGTACAGTGCCCAGCGCTGCGACGACGGAGTGGATCGCTTTCATGGGAGTCTCCTGGTTGTGGGTGGATGCACTCCCAGTATAGGCCGCGCGGCCGGCAAACTCGCATGCATGTGGAATACCCGCAACGGCTGCCGGTTGACCTGCGCCGGGCCGGTGATAATCTGTGATTTTTTATCAACATTAATCAACTACACTAGCCGCTTGCACGCTGCACGCCTGCCTGCACGCGCGCAGGCTTCCCCGATCACGACAAGGAGAACGAATGAGTGTCACGCTTTCGCGCCGTACGCTGATGGCCACCGCCGTGGCGGTCCTGGCCGCCCTGCCCCTCGCGAGCGCGCTCGCCGCGCCTTTCGCCTCGGAGCGCATCACCGTGCGCACCGAGGGATCGGGGCCGGACGTGGTGCTGATCCCGGGCCTGAATTCCTCGCCGCGTGCCTGGGCCTCGACCGTGGCGGCGCTCCCGGGCTACCGCTACCACCTGGTGCACGTTTCGGGATTCGCCGGCCAGCCGGCGGGCGGCAACAAGGAAGGGACGGTGGCGGCGCCGGTAGCGGACGAAATCGCCCGCTACATCCGCGAATCGAAGCTCAGGCAGCCGGCCATCATCGGCCATTCGATGGGCGGCACCATCGGCATGATGCTCGCCAGCCGCCATCCGGACGCGCTGTCGCGCCTGATGGTGGTCGACATGTTCCCTTATCTCGGCATGATGTTCGCCGGGCCGGCCGCGGCACCGGCGAAAGTGGAAGCAGTCGCCGACCAGGTCGCCGCCGGCATGCGCGCGGCCAGCCCGGAGCAGCGCAGCCGGCGCGCCAACGACACCATCGCCGGCATGGTCGACACCGAGGCGATGCGCGCCGGCGCGGTCCAGGATTCGATGGCCAGCGACGCCGACGTCGGCATCCGCGCCTACCGCGAACTGATCGTCACCAACCTGATTCCCGAACTGCCGAAGATCGCCGTGCCGGTCACGGTGCTGTACGTCCAACCGAAGAGCGTGCCGATCCCGGCGGCGCAGTTCGATGCCGCCTACAAGGCGGCCTATGCGCCACTCGGGGAGCTGACCCTGAAGCGCATCCCGGACAGCGCCCACTTCATCATGTGGGACCAGCCGCAGCGCTTCCAGGCCGAGGTGAAGAGCTTCCTGTCCGCACGTTGAGAGCGGCTGCAAGGCTGCACAATGCAGCCTGCCCGCCACGCTTCCTCCTGCCCGCTCATGCGGGCTTTTTCATGTCCTCCGCATCCACGGCGCCGTTGCACAATGCGTAGCATAAACTTTTATGCGCACAATTGAACCTTTGGAAAATTGCAACGCTTTTCGCAGTTTACAGAAATAAATTTGTCACAGATATATGCACGTTTGACCTCGTGATACCCCAAGGGAATACTCATCAGGCGGCACACGGAAACGCCGTGTTTCACCTGAAGCATCCGATAAAACCAGATCAAGAGGAGCATCGTCGTGAGTACAACCCGTCGTCGTTTTACCCTGGTCGCAGCACTCGTCATGGCCCTGGGCGCCCAGGGTCCGATCGCCAGCGCAGCCGTCACCAGCATCCTGCCCGGCACCTCCGGCACCCTCGCCGCGGCCAAGATCGATTCCCTGTTTGCCGAGGAACTGAACAAGCAGCTCGCCGACGTCTATTACGACGTCATCGTCGTGTTCGACAAGAAGGAGAGCGCCTCGCGCCTGTCGACCCTCGTCCGCAAGGTCAAGACCTATAAAGTCCTGCCGATGGCGCGTGTGTTGCTGACGAAGGACCAGATCCGGCAGGTGGCCGGCTGGGGTGAGACCCGCTTCATCGAACCGAGCCGCACCCAGCGCCTGTTCAATGCCGAAGGCCGCGTCCTGACCAAGGCCGAGGAAGTGCAGCGCGTGCTCGGACTGGACGGCACCGGGGTGACGGTCGCGATCATCGATACCGGCGCCGACGGGCTGCACCCGGACCTCGCGAACGTCAAGAAGAACTACGAAGCGGTGGGCGGCCTGGGCACGGATCCGACCCAGGTCTACGTGTCGCTGACGCCGGACGGCATCGACGTCGAAACGGCGATCATCGAGAAACACACCGGCCTGCTGGGCACCCACTGGAGCACCGACGAATACGGACATGGCACCCACTGCATCGGCACCATTGCCGGCACCGGCGCCGATTCCGACGGGCACCAGCGCGGCATGGCGCCCAAGGCGAACATCATCAGCTACGGCGCCAGCGCCGGCATCAACCTGCCCTTTACCCTGGAAGCCTACGACCACGTGATCGCCAGCGTGCGCGACGGCGAAGCCGACATCCGGGTGCTCAGCAATTCCTGGGGCA
>JBBWZO010000312.1:0-10652 GCA_039649125.1 Massilia sp.
AAGACATCGCCCACGCGGTCGCTTTCCTGGCCGGACCGACGGCGGCCTACATCACGGGCAGTACGCTGCACGTGAATGGCGGCATGTTGATGAATTGATCCGGAAAGTGCCGTAACAGTCCCGCACGCTTGATACGGAAGGCGGGAATTTACGGTGCAATCTCATCTTTTAGCAGCACTTTCGGCCGGATTGGGATCAAATGCCGAAAATAGCTTTTCGTGGCGCAAACCTGATAAAATGCGCGCACTTTCCGCAACACATACCTAATGGAGCCATAACATGTCGGATATCGAACAACGCGTTAAAAAAATCGTCGCTGAGCAACTGGGTGTTGCAGAAGCCGACATCAAAATCGAGTCCTCGTTCGTTGACGACCTCGGCGCAGATTCCCTGGACACCGTCGAACTGGTGATGGCCCTGGAAGACGAGTTCGAAATGGAAATCCCTGACGAGCAGGCTGAGAAAATCACCACCGTCAAACAGGCAATCGACTACGCGACTGCGCACGTCAAGGCCTAAGCTGTTTTAGTTTTCGGGAGAATCGCTTGAGTCGTTCACGCAACCGCCGCGTCGTCATTACCGGCCTGGGCTGCGTTTCACCCATCGGCAACACCGTTGCCGAAGCGTGGAGCGCCGCACTGGCAGGCAAGTCAGGCATTGCCAACATCACCAAGTTCAATGCCGAGCCGTTTTCGACCCGTTTTGCGGGTGAAGTGAAGAACTTCAATGTCGAAGACTACCTGCCGGGCAAGGAAGGCCGCCATATGGATACCTTTATCCATTACGGCATGGCCGCCGGCATCCAGGCCCTGAAGGATTCGGGCCTGGAAGTCACCGAGGAAAACGCCGATCGCATCGGCGCGCTCGTCGGTTCGGGCATCGGCGGCCTGCCGATGATCGAAGCGACCAAGGAAGAGTATGACGGCCGCGGCCCGCGCCGCATCTCGCCGTTCTTCGTGCCGGCCTCGATTATCAACATGATCTCGGGCGACCTCTCGATCAAGTTCGGGCTGCGCGGGCCAAACCTGGCCATCGTCACCGCCTGCACCACCGGGCTGCACTGCATCGGCGCGGCCGGCCGCCTGATTGAGTATGGCGACGCCGACGTGATGATCGCCGGCGGCGCCGAGTCGACCATCTCGCCGCTGGGCCTGGGCGGTTTCGCCTCGGCACGCGCGTTGTCGTCGCGCAACGAAGATCCGGCCACGGCTTCGCGTCCATGGGACCGCGACCGCGACGGTTTCGTGCTGGGCGAGGGCGCCGGTGTCCTGGTGCTGGAAGAGTACGAGCACGCCAAGGCGCGCGGCGCCAGGATCTACGCCGAGCTGCTGGGCTTCGGCATGAGCGCCGATGCGAACCACATCACGGCTCCGGTCGAGGATGGCAGTGGCGCGAGCCGCTGCATGGTCTCGGCACTCGCCAACGCCGGCCTGAACGCCGACCAGGTGAACTACGTGAATGCGCACGGTACCTCGACGCCCCTGGGCGACCTGGCCGAAGTGCAGGGCATCAAGCGCACTTTCGGCGACCATGCACACAAGCTGGTGGTCAACTCGACCAAGTCGATGACCGGCCACCTGCTGGGCGGCGCCGGTGGCCTCGAGTCGGTGTTCACGGTGCTGGCCATCCACAACCAGGTGTCGCCGCCGACCATCAACCTCTTCAACCAGGACGCGGCCTGCGACCTGGACTTCGTGGCGAACACCGCCCGCGACATGCGGATCGACTACGCCGTGAAGAACAACTTCGGTTTCGGCGGTACCAACGGTACCCTCGTCTTCGGCAAGGTTTGAACCGGGTTTGAACCTGCTGCGCCCGGTCCTGTCTAACAGATCGGGCGCCTGACCCTGCCGCATCCCGCGCGCGGCAGGCGTTCCGCTTCTCCATTCCTCCTTATGTCCATTGCCGTGTCCGCGCTCGTCGCGCCGTCACGCAGCTTGCGCGGGCTTCTGGCGCTGTTTGCGCTCGCCCTGTGCGGTGCCGCCGGTACCGTCGCCCTGGTGTTGCCCGAACGCTTCAACGGGGCCCCGTTTTGCGCCGCTTTTTTCCTTGTTGCAGCGCTGTTTTGCTTGCGCGGATGCCTTGGCGCGACAAAGACGCACCGGGTTGATGTATCTGGAACCGGCGCCATCCGCGTGGCGGTACAACAGAAGATGGGAGCCGATGCAGCGGCGCCGGACGGAATTGCCGTCACGCTGTTGCCCGAAACGCTGGTCTGGACGCACCTGATGTTGTTGCACCTGGGCGATGCCGGCGGAAAGCGAACGGTGGTGATCGTTCTGCGCGATAGCCTGGCTCCGCTTGAATACCGGGCGTTGCGAGTGGCGCTGGGCAGCCTGTGTGGGCGCACGGCGTCGATAGCAACGACAAACGAAATAGTTTGAACTTATTGCAGCAGGCCAACTCTTATGCATGGGGGCCTCGAGAGACCGTAGCGAGCGGAAGGAATGTCGGCCGGGAAGGGCGCTGTACTGGTACAGCGTGCATTGCCGGCCGATAGTCCGAAGCGCAGCAGGCCGATCGAAGTCTCCCTGGGCCGGTGCAGCCAAGGGGCGCCGTCAGTGACGACAGAACGCGAGGGTGATCAACTGCTGGTCGAACGCGTCCAGGCCGGTGACCGGCAAGCGTTCGATCTGTTAGTGGCGAAGTATCAGCGCAGGCTGATGCGACTGGTGTCGCGCCTCGTGCACGACCCGGCCGAAGCGGAGGATGTGGTGCAGGAAACCTTTATTAAGGCCTTCCGTGCACTGCGTCATTTTCGCGGCGAGTCTGCGTTTTATACTTGGCTATATCGAATAGGAATTAACACTGCTAAAAATTTTCTCGTCACACAGGGCAGGCGTGCACCGACCTCGACCGAGGCCGATACCGAGCGCGCCGAAGCGTTTGACGATGCGGACAGCTTGCGCGACATTAATACACCCGAATCGGTGTTGGCGAGCAAGCAGATCGCGTACACAGTCAATGCAGCAATGGAAGCGCTCCCGCTGGAATTGCGGACGGCGATCGTCCTGCGCGAAATTGAGGGTTTGAGCTACGAGGAAATCTCCGAAGTAATGGCTTGTCCAATTGGCACGGTGCGCAGCCGGATTTTCCGGGCGCGCGAAGTCATTGCCGAGAAATTAAAGCCTTTGCTTGACTTTCCGGCTGACAAACGTCGGTAGGTAGCGATGATCGCAGTAAGGGAATCCGGTCAGCGTTCCGGGCAAAAGGGGTAGTGGCGGTATTCTCGCCACACTCCGGTGCGCGGCAGCTTGATCGGCACTCTGAAACCTGGGTATTTTTGGTAATTTGGATCACGCCGCTACTGTGATGGAACCACCGATGGACACGAACAAAAAAAACCGCGAACGTATTTCCGCCCTGAGCGACGACGCGCTGCCGAAGGACGACCACGAACTCGCTTGCGCCGCGCTGCGTACCGACGACGGCCGCGCAGCATGGGAAGTCTATCACCTGATCGGCGACGTGCTCCGCACGGGAGAGTCCGCCGACCTGTCGCCGGGATTCTCGGCACGCCTGGCGGCCCGCCTGGCCGCCGAGCCCCTTCATCCGCGCCGCCCGCTCCAGGGCGAGGTCGAGCGCGCCAAGCCGGCCGTGCTGGCGGCTTCCTCGCCTTCTTCCTGAGCGCGCGCATCCACTGCACGCATTGCAGTCGCCGGGGGCCGCTGTCCGCCTGACGGCCGGTATTGCCTGCAAGCCCGCCGCCGAGGTCCGTTTCGTCAAGGCCCGCTTCGTCAAGGCGAGTCCGCGAGGCGATTCGCCAGCCGCCTCACCTGCCCAGCTGCGCCTGCAGCGCCCGGGCGCGCCATGCCACATGCGCACGACGAGACGACGCGACAAGCCGGGAGTTTTTGGCTTACCATAACGTCAATTCCCGTCCTCACTCCTGACTCCCATGACAAGCAAAACCCGTAGCGTAGTCCTGTCGGCCCTGCTGTTGGCGTGTGCCGGTTTGTCCATCCCAGGTGCCGCCATCGGCGCGGCGCCTGTTCCGACGCCGGTGGTGACCGGCTTGCCGGACTTTTCCGACCTGATCGACAAGGCGGGGCCGGCGGTCGTCAACATCCGCACCACGGAACGGGTACGCATGGGGCAGGGCGGGCCGGGCGAGGAGGAGATGCAGGAATTCCTGCGCCGCTTCTTCGGCCAGCCGATCCCGCGCCGGCGCTCGCCCCAGCCGCAGGCGGAGCAGGAAGTGCAGCGCGGCGTCGGCTCCGGCTTCATCATTTCCGACGACGGCTATGTGTTGACCAATGCCCATGTGGTGGAGGGCGCGGACGAAGTCACGGTGACGCTGACCGACCGACGCGAGTTCAAGGCCAAGGTGCTCGGCGCCGATCGCCGCTCCGACGTCGCCCTGCTGAAGGTCAGCGCGACCAACCTGCCTTACCTGCGCACCGGCGACTCGAGCAAGATCCGGGTCGGCGAATGGGTGATCGCGATCGGTTCGCCCTTCAACCTCGACAATACGGTGACCGCCGGCATCATTTCGGCCAAGTCGCGCGACACCGGCGAATACCTGCCGCTGATCCAGAGCGACGTCGCCGTCAATCCTGGCAATTCGGGTGGCCCCCTGATCAACATGCGCGGCGAAGTCATTGGCATCAATTCGCAGATCGCCACGCTTTCCGGCGCCTACAACGGCATCTCCTTTGCCGTGCCGATCGACGAAGTGATGCGCGTCGCCGACCAGCTCAAGAAGACCGGCACGGTCACGCGCGGCCGCCTCGGGGTGCAGATCAGCGAAGTGACGAAGGACGTCGCCGAATCGCTGGGCCTGGGCAAGGCGCGTGGCGCCGAGGTGTCGATGGTCGAACCGGGCGGGCCGGCAGAAAAGGGCGGCATCAAGGTCGGCGACATCATCCTCAAATTCAACGGCCAGCCGATCGAGACGACGCGCGACCTGCCGCGCCTGGTGGGTGCCACGAAGGTCGGCACCCGCGCCGCCGTCACCGTCTGGCGCCGCGGCGCCCAGCTCGACGTGCCGGTCACCATCGTCGCGCTCGAAGACGAAAAGACAGCCACGGCCAAGCCCCAGCCGAACAAGCCGGCCCCGGGCGCGGCGCCGAATGCGATCGGCCTGCACGTGTCGAACCTGACGGCGGCCCAGCGCGGCCAGCTGCGCATCGAGGGTGGCGTCGCGGTGGAAGCGTCCGAGGGCAGGGCGGCCACGGCCGGCATCCGCCCGGGCGACCTGATCCTGCAACTGAACAATGTCGAGGTCAAGGATGCCGCCCAGTTCAATGCCCTGGCTGCCAAGCTCGATCCGAAGAAGCCGATCGCGGTGCTGGTGCGGCGCGAGAACGTCACCCAGTACCTCGTCATCAAGCCGGTCAAGTGATGCAATTTACTCTGTATTCGCGCAGCTATTGCCACCTCTGCGAAGACATGCTGGCGGCATTGCAGGCACTCGCGCCGGCGGGCCGGCCGTTCGCCGTCGAGGTGATCGACGTCGACGCCGACCCGGCGCTGGTCGAACGCTTCGACGAGCTGGTGCCGGTGCTGTACGGCCGGCTCGACGAGCCGGAGCTGTGCCATTATTTCCTCGATGAGGCGGCCGTGCGCAAGTATATCGACCGCGAGTCCGTACAGGCGGCGTAGGACGTAGGGTGGGCGGCTCCACCCGATCACCCGCATTGAGGCGACCATTGCGCCGCCCACGCGTTCAACCACAGGTCGATCAGCCGTCGCGGTGTTTCATCCGGTGCTTGAACGCGTGGGTGACGCGGGCTGGATGCCCGCGGAACGCGAAGCAGGCAATAACGTCGCGTGTTCGCGGATTGCCGGGTAGAGCCGCCCGTCCTACGTCCCTCCGGCACCCACCACGGTCATTCCTGCATTACGAGACCCGAAACCGCCCGCCCACCAGCCAATTTCCCTCAGAAACCGGGCTTTCTACCCCGAAATCCGGTAAAATGCCTGGTTTGAAAAAAGCCCCTGTCGCTGTCCTGGAAGCTTTTTACGTTGAGATAAGTTGAACTGAGTTGAATAAGGCGCTCGCCTGGGGTCGACACGCCCCCCACGGAGCGCTTTTTTCGTATTGCGCCGGCAGTTCGCGGCGCCGGCCGGCCACCCGCCTGCGGCCTCGCCCCTTTTTGGTTTTGAGCTTTGCTAATGAACAACATACGTAACTTCTCCATCATCGCCCACATCGACCACGGTAAGTCGACCCTGGCCGACCGCATCATCCAGCTGTGCGGCGGCCTGTCGGACCGCGAAATGGACGCGCAGGTGCTCGACTCGATGGACCTGGAGCGCGAGCGCGGCATTACCATCAAGGCACAGACCGCCGCCCTGCAGTACAAGGCGCGCGATGGCCAGACCTACAACCTGAACCTGATCGACACCCCGGGCCACGTCGACTTCAGCTACGAAGTCTCGCGCTCGCTGTCGGCCTGCGAAGGCGCGCTGCTGGTCGTCGACGCCTCGCAGGGCGTGGAAGCGCAGACGGTGGCCAACTGCTACACCGCGCTCGACCTGGGCGTGGAAGTGGTGCCGATCCTGAACAAGATCGACCTGCCGCACGCCGATCCGGACAATGCCAAGAAGGAAATCGAGGACGTCATCGGGATCGACGCGTCCGACGCGACGGTCTGCTCGGCCAAGACCGGTCTCGGCGTGGAAGACGTGCTGGAAACCCTGATCGCCAAGGTCCCGCCACCGAAGGGCGACCCGGACGCGCCGCTGCAGGCACTGATCGTCGACTCGTGGTACGACCCGTATGTTGGCGTCGTGATGCTGGTGCGCGTGGTCAATGGCACGCTGCGCCCGAAAGACAAGATCCTCCTGATGGCGACCGGCTCCCAGAACCTGGTCGAGAACATCGGCATCTTCACGCCGCGCTCGGTCTCGCTGCCGCAGCTGTCGGCAGGGCAGGTGGGCTTCATCATCGCCGGCATCAAGGAACTGACGGCCGCGAAAGTCGGCGACACCGTCACCCTGGCCAGCCGTCCGGCCGCCGAGCCGCTGCCGGGCTTCAAGGAAGTCCAGCCGCAGGTGTTTGCCGGCTTGTTCCCGGTCGAAGCCAACCAGTACGACGCGCTGCGCGACTCGCTGGAAAAGCTGAAACTGAACGATGCCGCCCTGATGTACGAGCCGGAAGTGTCGCAGGCGCTGGGCTTCGGCTTCCGCTGCGGCTTCCTGGGCCTGCTGCACATGGAGATCGTGCAGGAGCGCCTCGAGCGCGAATTCGACATGGACCTGATCACCACCGCGCCGACCGTGGTGTACGAGGTCGAGATGCGCGACGGTTCGATCATCCGCGTCGACAACCCGTCGAAGATGCCGGAACCGTCGAAGATCAACGAGGTGCGCGAGCCGATCGTCAACGTCAACCTCTACATGCCGCAGGAATATGTCGGCTCGGTGATGACGCTGTGTAACAGCAAGCGCGGGATCCAGATGGACATGGCCTATCACGGCCGTCAGGTCAAGCTGCAGTACGAAATCCCGATGGCGGAAATCGTGCTCGACTTCTTCGACCGCCTGAAGTCGACCTCGCGTGGCTATGCGTCGATGGACTACGAGTTCAAGGAAAACCGCGCCGCCGACGTGGTGAAGGTCGACATGCTGATCAACAGCGAAAAGGTCGACGCGCTGGCGATTATCGTGCACCGCGCCAACGCGCCGTACCGCGGACGCCAGGTGGCGGCCAAGATGCGTGAACTGATTCCGCGCCAGATGTTCGACGTGGCGATCCAGGCCGCGATCGGCGCGACCATCATTTCGCGCGAAAACGTCAAGGCACTGCGCAAGAACGTGCTGGCGAAGTGCTACGGCGGCGACATCAGCCGCAAGAAAAAACTGCTTGAGAAACAAAAAGCCGGTAAGAAACGCATGAAACAGGTGGGCTCGGTGGAGATTCCACAGGAAGCCTTCCTCGCCATCCTTCAAGTGGAAGATAAATGAACCTGCAACCGATCCTGGGGAACTTTGCGCTCATCCTGTTCGTGGCCATGGTGGTCACGGGCATTATCTGGTGTCTCGATGTCTTCGTGCTGGCCAAGCGCCGGCGCGCCGCGGCCGACGCCGCGCTGGCCGAGTACGACGCGCGTACGGCCAAGCTGACCGCCGACGGTATCAAGGTCGACAGCAACGGCAATCGCGCGGCGATCGAGGCGGCGCACCTGCGCCAGCCGACCTGGGTCGAGTATTCGGGCAGTTTCTTCCCCGTGATCGCGCTCGTGTTCGTGCTGCGCTCCTTCCTGTGGGAGCCGTTCAAGATCCCGTCGAGCTCGATGGTGCCGACCCTGCTGGTCGGCGACCTGATCCTCGTGAACAAGTACACCTACGGTATCCGCCTGCCGATCATCAACAAGAAGATCATTGAGCTGAACGATCCGCAGCGTGGCGACGTGATGGTGTTCAAGTATCCGAAGGACATGAGCCAGGACTACATCAAGCGCGTCATCGGTGTGCCGGGCGACCGCATCACCTATGAAAACAAGCGCCTGACGGTGAACGGCCAGCCGGTCGAGTACACGCCGCTCGACGACTACCTCGACGACGAACGGCCGGTCTACCACAAGCAGTTCATCGAGAAGCTGCCGGGCAGCCAGCACCGCATCCTGAACACGGAGCCGGCCCGCTCGTTCAACCTCGACAGCGTGGAGAACTTCCCGCAGCGCGAGGCCTGCGACTATTCGTACGATAAATTTACCTGTATCGTACCGGAAGGCAATTACTTCATGATGGGCGACAACCGCGACAACAGCGCGGACAGCCGTTACTGGGGTTTTGTGCCTGACAAGAATATCGTGGGCAAGGCTTTCCTGGTGTGGATGAACTTCGGCGATCCGAAGCGCATCGGCCGCATCCAGTAAGGCCGATCGCAAAGGAAATACATGCGGAGGCAACATGCGCGAGCATAAACAAGTTCTTCTCGACCGGCAGCGGGGCATCTCGCTCACCGGACTGATCCTGGTGTTGATGGTGCTGGGGCTGTTCGCGGTCCTGGCCATCAAGATCGTGCCCTCGTATTTCGAATACCGCTCGGTGCGCGACGGCATCACGCGCGCCAGGGCGGCCGGCGGCTCGGTGGCCGAGATGCGGCAGGCTTTCGACAAGTTTGCTGAAATCAATAACGTGGAAGCCGTGCGCGGCCGCGACCTCGTCATCAGCCGCGACGGCGCCAGCCCGGAAATCAGCTTTGCCTACGAAAAGCGCATTCCGCTGCTGGATAACGCCATCCTCGTCATCGATTACGATGGCACCACCGACCCGAGCGGCGTCACGGCAGAAAAGCCGGCCGAAGCGGACTGAGCGGACCCGTGCCGGCGCCGTGCCGGCATCCCGTCGCCGTCCGCAGCGCCGGGCGGCTTGCCCGCAGGCGCGCAGCTGCACGCGGGTGCGCCTTGCGTGCCCCGCACGCTCGCCACACCGCCCGACCCGCCGGCAAAACGCGCCGCCTCCGGCGTTCGTACTAGAATGAACCCATCATGAATCTTCAGTTATTGCAAACGCGCCTAGGTTACACGTTCCGGAATGCTGGCCTGTTGCAGCAGGCCCTGACGCACCGTAGCCATAGCAGCCTGCATAACGAGCGCCTCGAGTTTTTGGGCGATTCGATCCTCAACTGCGTCGTCGCCTCGATTCTGTACGAACGCTTCACCCACCTCGACGAAGGCGACCTGTCGCGCCTGCGCGCCAACCTCGTCAAGCAGCAGTCGCTCTACGAGATCGCGCAGAAGCTGGAACTGTCGCAATTCCTGCGCCTGGGCGAGGGCGAACTGAAATCGGGCGGCTTCCGCCGCCCCTCGATCCTGGCCGACACGCTCGAAGCCCTGCTCGGCGCGATTTTCCTCGACGCCGGTTTCGACGCCGCGCGCGACACGATCCGCGCCTTCTATATTCCGCTGCTCGACACGGTCGATCCGCGCACCCTCGGCAAGGATGCCAAGACCCTGCTGCAGGAATTCCTGCAAAGCCGCCGCATCTCGCTGCCGACCTATAACGTCATCGCCACCCATGGCGCTGCCCACAACCAGGAATTCGAGATCGAATGCCTGGTGCCGAAACTGAATATCCAGGTCTTCGGCCGCGGCGGCAGCCGCCGCGCCGGCGAGCAGGCCGCCGCGCGCCTGGCGCTCGAGACGGCCGAGCAGGCCTTGCGCAAGACCCCGGCCGCCGGCCGCAAGGCCAAGCCGCGCGCCGCCCAGCTGAAGCTGGCCGGCATTGCCACCATCCAGGGCGACGACACGACCGACGTGCCTGCCGCAGCACCCACCAAACAAGCATGAACGACGTCAGCATGAATACTGAAAACAACCCCGAGCAGAACAAGCCCGAGCAGGCCCAGCCCGCCGCCGACACCCCGGCTGGCGGGGGCGCTGCCGCCCACGATCCGGTCAGCCCGGACGCTCCGGAAAACGAAGCCGGGGCCAAAGGCGAAGTCGACCTGAACGCGTTCTTCAACGACCGCAGCGACGCCAGCGCCGGCACCTCGCCCGAAGGCTTTCGCTGCGGCTACATCGCCATCGTCGGCCGTCCGAACGTGGGCAAGTCGACCCTGATGAACGTGCTGATCGGCGCCAAGGTGTCGATCACCTCGCGCAAGGCGCAGACCACGCGCCACCGCATCACCGGCATCCAGACGCATGACGATGCCCAGTACATCTACGTCGACACGCCCGGCTTCCAGACCCGTCATT
>JBBWZO010000005.1:0-11428 GCA_039649125.1 Massilia sp.
ATCCGCCACCAGCTGCCATGGCACGGGCGACCAGACCAGCAGGTACATGGCCATCACCTCGGCCAGGGTTACCAGGTGGTTGTGCGCATTGGCCGTGGTGAAGATCGGCTTTTCGCTGCCGCCGAAGAAGCGTTCGCGCAGCGCTTCGTTGGACCTGAACGCAGGCAGCAGCTCTTCGCGCCGGTAGTAACTGGCCTGATGGCGGTAAAGCGCCTCGCTGTCGGCGACCACGGCGCCCTGCAGGCATTCGCCATACAGGCCCAGGCGCCGGATCAGCGCATGGATCGCCGCCAGCATCGGGCCCGCCACATCATCGGCATACACCTGGTCACCGCACAGCATGAGCATGGCAGGCCGCTCGTCGGCCTGTTCGATGTGATCGGCCAACAAGGCATCGGCGCGAGCCAGGCCGTCACGCGCGGGATGATGCGGCTTGCGGCACGAGCCAAACAGGATATTGTCGCTGCGGCTGCGCAGCACCATGTTCGGCCGCGTCGCGCCGGCATGCAGCAGGTGCGGCGCCCAATGCGCGACGCCGGCCTCAGTGCCATCGCCCCGCGAAAGGAGCAAGTCGTACTCGATGATCGTGTCTTGCGGCAGCGGCTCGGGCAGCGCGACATCGATCAGGTGTACGCAGGCGTGGCGCCCGACGCGCATCACACGACAGCGGCGCGCGTCAAGAGCCAGGCGCCGGGGCGCGCCTCCCCTGGGCGCCAGCACCAGGATCAGGTCGAGCGGCGCGCTGCCGACCAGCCATAGCACCAGGCGGCCCGACTCGAGGCGGCGCAGGACAGGACCGGCAAGCACGGGCGGCAGGCCCTCGGGGGCAGGAGTGTGGATCAATCGGGTGCGCTATGCTGGTTTAATAAACAGATCAGTGTAGCAGACACGCCGGACGCCTTGAGCACGCAACGACTCATCCGCGCGCGATTACCGACTCGATACGCCAGACGGCCGCGATGGCCCGGTCGACACCGGCGCGCATCAGGCCTCGGCCGGGACAGCCTTCATGTCCGCTTTCATGTCCATCCAGGCGAGTTCCCAAACGTGGCCGTCGAGGTCCTCGAAGCCGTGGCCGTACATGAAGCCGAGATCCTGCTTCGGGTTCGGCGCGCGTCCCCCGGCCGCCAGCGCTTTCGCGACCAGGGCGTCGACCTCCTCCCGGCTCTCGCAGGACAGGCGGGTCAGCACTTCGGTCGTTTCGCGCGCGTCGGCGACCGGCTTGCCGGTAAAACCCTGGAAGAAGGGCTCGACCAGCAGCATGGCGAAGATGTTCTCGCCAAGGATCATCCAGGCCCCGTCGTCGTTGCTGAACTGCGGGTTGAACCCGAAGCCCAGGCTGGCGAAGAAGGCCCTGCTGCGCGCCAGGTCGCGCACTGGCAGGTTGACGAAAATCTGCTTGTGCATGATGGCCTCCTCAGTCCTCGGCGGCAGGCTGCCGGCTGGTGGGCGGGTTGGTTTCGTCGAGCTCGCGGAAGCGCTCCAGCGCTTCGGTCTGGGCGAAGTCTTCGAGTTCGAAGATCTGGCGCACTTCGATTTCCGCGTCCAGCCCCTGGCCGCGTGGGTTGGGGAAGCGGCGCGCCCATTCCAGCGCCTCCTCGCGCGAACGCACGCCGATGATGGTGTAGCCGGCGATCAGTTCCTTCGATTCCGTGAACGGGCCATCGATGACGCTGCGTTCGTTGCCGCTGTAGCGGATGCGCCAGCCGCGGTTCGAGGGATGCAGGCCGTTGGCGTCGAGCAGGACGCCGGCACGGGCCAGCTCCCCGTGGTAGTCGGCCATCGCGTTGAGCAGCTCTTCGCCGGGCATGACGCCGGCTTCGGACTCGGGGGTGACCTTGACGATGATCATGAAGCGCATGTTCGGTCTCCTGTGGGTGTGGTTGTGGGCGGCGGGAGGGCGAATCCCGCGCAAAACGCCGGTTCCTGCTCACACGACGAACGGGCGCGGACCAAATCGGCATGCCGCGCACAATTTCTTAAATGGATAAGCAACATATACGAGATAGAAAATTTCTCCGCAGATATAGACGTAACGACAAGAAGAATGCAAGGCGGGGACACTCCAGTAAAGCGCTCCAGTAAAGCATCCGCGGATCGTCCGCCAAGCGGCCCGCGTCAATCGTGCGCGGGTGGCGGGTCGACGCCGGCCACTTCGCATTCACCAGCCCGCGTCCGACACTTCCTACAGCGGTGGCGCGCATGCTCCTATTGTCCCTGCGCGGTGCGGCGTTACCATCGAGGAACCGTTAATCCACAGCAGGAGGCCACGATGGGTGAAAACAAGGGCAAGGGCACGAAAGGCCGCAATTACGACGAACTGTCCGGTGTGGGCACGAGCAGCGCCGGTGTGACCGGCACCACCGGCAACCTGAACGACGGCGTGCGCGACGGCGGCGTCGGTAAACCAGCCGCTGGCGACAGCGGCAACCGTGCGGGCAACCGCCAGTCGGCCGAGCCGAACGACGGCGACACCACGCCGGCACTCGGCACCGGCACCCGTTCTCGCCCCGCCGGCAACGTCCAGGACGGCGGACAAGGCAATTCGAACATGGGCAAGAGTCTCGACCAGGACGTGCTGGGCAAGGAAAACTAGCCGCGACCAAGTCCGCGCCAACAGGGCGCATGCATGATGCGGACACCCGGTGGATGCCGGGTGTCCGCGTGTTTGCGTGCGCAGGCCGCCGACGCCTGGCCGCGCCCGCCGCCGGGCCCACAGCCTGGCGACGCTTGCGCCCCGCGGCCGCACCTCCCTGGCTCACACCATGCTTATCTTCCTGCGCACCGCCATCCTGGCAGGCCTGCTCCTCGGCGGCTACGCCCTGGTGGGCCCCTACGTCAAGAACATGCTGTACGCGATGCGGCTGGCCTCGATGCCGCCCGCACAGGCGGTGCCGGTGCCGGTGCGCGGCGTGCCCCCGCGCGCCCTGCGCGACACCTGGGGCGGCGCCCGCAGCGGCGGCCGCAAGCACGAGGGAATCGATATCTTTGCCAAGCGCGGCACCGCGGTCACCTCGGCCACCGAGGGCATCGTCATGCGCCTCGGCACCAACCGGCTCGGTGGCCAGGTGGTCTGGGTACTCGGCCCGGGGGGCCAGCGCCACTATTACGCCCACCTCGACCGCTACGCCGACATCGAAGCGGGCCAGCGCGTGCGTGCCGGCACCGTCCTCGGTTACGTGGGTACCACGGGAAATGCCGCCGGGACACCGCCCCATTTGCACTACGGCATCTACGAGACCGGCGGAGCGATCAATCCCTACCCCTTGCTGAAAGGCACCACCGTGGCCACGGAGGACCGCCCGAGGCACGAACGGCAGGCCCAGCGCTGAGCCGCCGGCGTCGCGCGCGCCCGGTGAGCGAACGCCCCGACCGCACCGTCTGTGCTCTAATACAGCTCCACGATGACCCATCCTCCCGGAGCGCCCATGGAAGTTTCACCGCCGCCACGTCCTGCCAACCCCGACGAACTCGACGAGGAAACCCTCGCTTTTGTGCGCCGCGTCTTCCAGTACGCGCGCAGCGGGGACGCAGGCGAGCTGTCCACCCTGCTGGCCCAGGGGCTGCCGCCGAACCTGCGCAACGAGCGCGGCGACAGCCTGCTGATGCTGGCCTGCTACCACGGCCATCTCGACGCGGCGCGCGTCCTGCTCGACGCCGGCGCCGACCCCGAGATCCTGAACGATGCGGGCCAGACGCCGCTTGCCGGGGGCGCCTTCAAGGGCGACGCGGCGGTCGTGTCGCTGCTGCTCGAGCGCGGCGCACAAGTCGACGCGGCCGGCCCGAATGGGAAGACCGCCCTGATGATCGCGGCCATGTTCAACCGGGTCGAGATCGCGCGCCTGCTGCTCGAGCACGGCGCCGATCCGCTTGCAGCGGACGCGGCCGGCATGTCGATCCGCGAAGCGGCGGCGAAAATGGGGGCCCTTGATGCGGTCGCCCTGCTGACGGCCACGCTCGAAGCGCGCTGAGCCGGGGCGGCGCCGTCCAGGCTTAGTTGGTCTTATTTGGTGACCGCGAGCACCGTGCGGCGCCCGCCCTTGAAGGTGTACAGGGTGATCGTGCCGTCGCGGATGTCGCCCTTGGCGTCGAAGGCGACCAGGCCGGTCACGCCCTTGTACTGGATCTTCGCCAGGGCCGGCAGGTATTTCGCGGGGGCGGTCGAGCCGGCCTTCGCCATCGCTTCGGCCATCGTCATCACGGCGTCATAGGCGTAGGGCGCGTTGATCTGGACGTCGATGCCGAAACGTTTCTTGTAAGCGGCGCGGAAATTGTCCATCCCCGGCTTGCCGGCCGCGTCGACGCCGCCGGCCTCGGCGCAGAACACCTGGCCGTCCGTCATGGTGCCGCCGGAGAGCTTGTGGATCTCGTCCGAACAGATGCCGTCGCCGCCCATCATTTTCGTGTTCAGGCCGAGCTGCTTCATCTGGCGCAGCATCGGGCCGGCCACGGCGCTCATACCGCCGAAAAAGACGAGGTCGGGCTTGCCGGCGCGGATCTTGGTGAGGATGGCGTTGAAGTCGGTCGCCTTGTCGTGCGTGTACTCGCGCGCCACGACCTGGGCGCCCTGCTGCTGCAGGCTTTTCGCGAACTCCGCTGCCAGGCCCTGGCCATAGGCGGTGCGGTCGTCGATCACCGCCACGCGGCGGGCGCCGATGTTCTTCACCGCATGGCGGCCGAGCGCCTGGCCCAGCTGGACGTCGTTGGCGACCACGCGGAACGCGGTGTTGAAACCCTGCTGGGTGTATTTCGGGCTCGTGCTCGACGGCGAAATCTGCGGGATGCCGGCCTGGTGGTAGATTTTCGAGGCCGGGATCGTGGTGCCCGAGGTCTCATGGCCCACCACGCCGTTGACTTTCGCGTCGACCAGCTTCTGGGCCACGTTGGTGGCCTGCTTCGGGTCGCCGCCGTCGTCCTCGGCCATCAGCTCGAAGCGCACCTTCTTGCCGCCGATGACCACGCCACGGGCGTTCAGCGCCTCGATCGCCATGCGGGCGCCGTTCTCGGTGTCCTTGCCGAAATACGCGACCGGTCCGGTGACGGCGGCCGAGTGGCCGATCCGGACGACTTCCTGGCCCGACGCCTGGCTGGCGACCGACAACACCGCCGCCGCGGCCACGACTGCTGACTTCTTCATGCATTCCTCTTGTTCGTCTTGTTCGATCATGCGGCGCCGCTGGGTGCGGCGCGCAAAGGAGCAACTATATCAAGGATGACCGGGGGCGTGGACGGCGGCCGCGTTCGACGCGCGCCAGACGGGCCCGGTGCTATAGCCGGCGCGTCATGTACAGGGCCGGCGACACCGCCAGGTCGTGCAGGTACAGCGTATCGGGCGCGCCGGCGACGCTGAAGACCGCGCCCAGCGGCGTTACGGCCCCCGGCGTGCTGCGGTAGGCAAACGCATAGGCGAGCACGACGCCCCCGGCCGTGGCGAAGAAGCCCGTGTCGCCCGCTTCCCGGATGCGCGCGGCCACGACGGCGGCCGGCTCCTGCATCGCCGGCGGATGGCACGCGGCCTGCACGCGCAGCACGACCTCCAGGTCGTGCGGGGCGAGTGGGCGGATGTCAGGCGTCGGGGTCTGCATGGCAAGGAGTCGGCTGGTGCGCAATCCGCCGTCGTAGCTGCTGGGGACGGCTTTGCCCAGCAGCACAGGCTCATGGGCGCGCTTTTGGCCCGCTCCGGACCTGGCCTCGGCCGCACGATTGACGGGGCTGGGATGGCCGCAAGGCCGCCTTGCGGCATACTGGTTCCGCCTGCCCGGCGCACACCGACCACGTCCGGGGAATCCACAGGGAGCACCATGACCACCCAGCCGCCCGTTCAGCCAGATCCGTCCGATGCGCCCCCGACGCGCCTGCGCACCCTGCTCTACCGCTTCATCTTCTTCGACTGGCTGTTCGCCGACGTCGGCCGCGCGCGTACGCCCATCGAGCGCCATGCGGCCACCCAGCACAACCGCCGCATGAGCAAGTACTTGCCGGTCTACCTGCGCCGCTGGTCCTTCCTGACCGTCCTCGATTTCGCGCTCGGCTGCCTGGTCGAACGCGTCCTGCAGGCCACGCTGCTGTCGGCCTGGTTTTTCACCTGGTCGTGCATCACGGCCACCGGCGCGGTGGTGATCGTGGTGGCATGGATTTTCCTGGCGCAGCCGCAGCAGCCCTGAGGGTGGCGCCCGCAGCGCAGCGCACGCCGTTGCGCCCGCCGCCGCAGGCGGGCCCGGCACACGCCCCGGCTGCCGATATAATCCGCGCAGCCGCGCACGCCTGCGCCGGCACGTCCACCCGGAAAACCCATGAAGACAGCCCTTTCCCTGCTCCTGTTCGTGTCCAGCACCGCCCTGGCCGACGATGCCGCCGTCCTGAAATGCCGCACCTTGCCCGAGGCCGCCGGCCGGCTTGCCTGTTACGACGCCATGCCCCTGTCCGCTACCGCAAGGCCTGCCGCCCCCGCCCGGGCCGATACGGGCTTCGGCCTGCCTGCGCCCGCGAAGAAGGAGGAGACCAGGCCGGACACGGTGCGCAGCACCGTCGACGGCCGGCTCGACGGCTGGTCGCCCGGCACCCGCATCAGGCTCGCCAACGGCCAGGTCTGGCGCGTCACCGAAGGCGACGCGGTATTGCCGGTGCTGGACAATCCGCAGGTCGAGGTGACGCGCGGCCTGCTCGGCGCCTACTTCCTGCAGGTCGCCGGCCACACCAGCGCCGCGCGCGTCACGCGGGTGCAGTAAGGGCCTGCGCAGCGGCAATGAGCAAGAACGAAGCCAGGCGGCAGTCGATCCGCATCGCTGCGCTGGAAGTCTTCCTGGAATCGGGTTTCGACCGCGCGTCGATGTCCGACATCTGCGCGCGCCTCGGCTATTCGAAAGCGACGCTCTACAGTTACTTCGGTTCGAAGGAAGCCCTGTTCCTCGACCTGGTCGCCGAGGCGACCGAGGCCGGCATCGATGCCCTCCAGGGCGCGCTGGAGACGCCGGACGCGCCGGACGCGCCGGCGCCGGACATCGTCCCCACGCTCGAACGCTTCGCCCGGGCTTACCTGGCCCACAGCTTTTCGCCGCGGGTCGCAGTGCTGCGGCGCATGCTCGTGTCGCAGGCGGGCCGCCCGGGCTTCGAATCGCGGCGCTACGACCTCGGCGCGGCACGCATCGCGGCCCGGCTCGCCGGCTTCATGCGCGCGGCCATGGATGCGGGTATCCTGCGCGAGACCGACCACGGGCGCGCGGCCCTGCACCTGAGGGGCCTGCTCGACGCCGAATGGAGCGAACGCTACCTGTTCGAGACGCCGCAGGCGCTGATGCCGGAACAGATCGAGCGCACGGCGACGATCGGCGTGGCGACCTTCATGGCGGCGTACGCGGCGGCCCCCGTCACCACCCTGGAACAAGCATGAATATCACCGGCAACACCATCAAGAAAATCGGCGCCGCCCTGCTGCTGTGCGCGCCCCTGGCCAGCCTTGCGGCCGACCTCGAACGCGGCGCGCGCCTGTTCGGGTCGCGCTGCGCATCCTGCCACACGGTCGGCCCCTCGGCGCGTGCCGGCTTCGGCCCTCACCTGAACGGCCTGTTCGGCCGGCGCGCCGGCAGCACCCCGGACTTCCCCTATTCGCCGGCGATGGCGAAATCGCACATCGTCTGGAACGACAAGACCCTCGCCGCCTTCCTCGACGACCCCGACGAGGTCGTGCCCGGCACGAAGATGCGGTTCTGGGGCATGGGCAACGAAAGCCAGGTGGCCGACCTGCTCGCCTACCTGCGCGGCTTCCAGCAAACGAAAGCGCGCTGAGACCAGTTCACACTCGCAGCGGCCTGGCCGGCCGCGGCCTCAGCGCCCGGGTGCGGCGTCGAGGTTGGCCTGCACCCGCTCCAGCAGCGCCAGCAATTGCCGCCGCTCTTCCTCCCCGCAGCCCGCCAGTGCCCCTTCGGCGACCTGCGCGCCATGCCGGTGCAGCCGCGCGTGGCGCGCCGCTCGGCGGCCACTTCGCAGCATTCACCTTCCGTGGCGAGTCGCTCGGCGGCTTCCTGTCGATGTCCTTCGACGACCACGTGGAATTCATCTTCGACGGACCGGACGGCGAACAGGTGCGGCGCGACTATACGCCGCGCCGCTTCGACGCGCAATCCGGGGAGCTGACGCTCGAATTCGCGCTGCACGGCAGTGGCGCCGCCTCGACCTGGGCACGCCAGGCCAGGCCAGGCCGGGCGAGGGCTTCGTCTGGGCGGCCGGCGAGGCGGGTACGATGCGGCAGCTGCGCGCGCTGCTCGTCGACGAAAAATCGGCGCCGAGAGAGGCGATGCGGGTGTCGGCCTACCGGAAGCGGGGCGAGACGGGGCATCACGAGAAGCTGGAGTGAGGCTGGCCGGCTGGCCAACGATCATGCCGTAAATGGATCGATACAGCTCTCCGCCAGCACGCGCCTGTCATTTCGTAAGCTGCACGCTCTCGCAACCCTTCGTGCGAAGCTGGCCATCCGTGCCGCGCCCGGTCTCGCCTCAAAGCCGGGTGCTGTAGATGGATTTTCGACCGCCTCAGCGCTTCTTCCCATGCAGCGCCTGGCGCGAGCGCTTGCGCTCCTCCGCCTTCTCGAACCGCCGCTTTTGCTCCTCGGTTTCCGGCACCAGCGGCGGCACCGCCTGCGGCTTGCGGTTGGCGTCCACCGCCACCATCGTGAAATAGCAGCTGTTGGCGTGGCGCTGGGTGCGCTGCTGGATGTTTTCGGTGACCACGCGGATGCCGATCTCCATCGAACTGGTGCCGGTGTAGTTCACCGAGGCCAGGAAGGTCACCAGTTCGCCGACGTGGATCGGCTGGAGGAACATCACCTGGTCGACCGACAGCGTCACCACATAGGACCCCGAATAGCGGCTGGCGCAGGCGTAGGCGACGCTGTCGAGGAATTTCAGGATGGTGCCGCCGTGGACGTTGCCGGAAAAGTTGGCCATGTCCGGCGTCATCAGGACCGTCATCGTCAGTTCATGGACCGGTCGTCCTTGGTGGTCGTTCATGGCAGGCCTTGTGATGTGTTGGAAGCGGTCGGGTGCGGCAGTGCACCATTGGTTCCATTCTAAGGCGGTTCGGGCGTCTTGACTTCCAAATCTGCAATTTCCCCACACCGTCAGCCAAGCACGAAACGGCCGTCGGCCGCCAGCGTCCGGTCGCAGTGGAGTGCATAGCTGCCCGGTTCGCTGCCTTCGGCCAGCACGACGGTGGAACCCAAAGGGACCGGCGCCCGGAAACGCACCGAGACCGCGGTCACGCGCCGGCCGCTGCGCGCTTCCAGCAGCACGCAGGCCGTGGCGACAGAATGCATGCCGTGGATGATCGGCTCGCGCAGCCCCATCAGCCTCGCGGTCCAGCCGGCCAGGTGGATCGGGTTCCAGTCGCCCGACACGCGCGCATAGGCGCGCCCGGCCGTGGCCGGGAGATGCCAGCTGCCGAGCTCCGCACCCGCGGTGATGTCCGGCGCCGCGGTGGCTACGCCACGCCCGCCGCCGCGCCGGCCGCGCACGGCCAGGTAGGTGCTGGTACAGGTGAAGACCGGCTCGCCGGCGCAGCTGCCCGCCGTCTCGAGCGCGCAGTACACGGCGCCGGAACCGGTAGGCGGCTGGACGGCGACGCGGGTCGACAGCCGGATAGTTCCGCGCGCCTCGCCGTGCAGGACGAGCCCGTTCTCGGCATGGACCATTCCCACCAGCCGGTAGGGAAACGCGGGCGCCAGCAGCGTCGCCAGGTGCGCCCGCTGTACCATCAGGTAGAACCAGGTGAGCGGCACGCTGCCGGGCGCGAAACCGAGGGCGGCATTGTAGCGTTCCACTTCCGTGCCGGAGCGCGCCCCGGCCACGAATAGCGAAGTCGGTGTCGGCGCTGTGCGGGCGGCGGGCGGGCGCGTGCGCTTGAGCAGCGCGCGCAGCAGCAGGCCGGCGCCCGGCGGCGGCAGGCAGGGGACGCCGGATTGGTCATCTGGAAGCGAACGAAACAAGTATTCCTCCCTGAATTACCGAACAAGCATTGCTTCATTCACGGTCAAGCAATATTCACGTCACCAGAATGCCGTGATTGGCTGATAATACCGCCTGACGACGCACTACCGCACTGTCGCGCATTTTCGTATCCCGGAGACTGTATGAGCAATGACCGCCAATCGACCCTGTCGATCCAGAAAAGTTTGATGCCCCTTCCACCAGCCGACCGTTCGGCGCTGCTGGCCAATCCCGGCTTCGGCCGCGCGTTCACCGACCACATGGTCACCATCCGCTATACCGAAGGCCGCGGCTGGCACGACGGCAAGGTCGAGGCGCGCGGCACCCTGCCGCTCGACCCGTCGACGATGGTCCTGCACTATGCGCAGGAAATCTTCGAGGGCCTGAAAGCCTACCCGCAACCGGACGGCGGCGCCGCCCTGTTCCGCCCCGACGCCAACGCGCGCCGCTTCCGCAAGTCGGCCGAGCGCCTGGCGATGGCCCCGCTGCCGGACGAACTGTTCCTGGAATCGGTGCGCGCCCTGGTGAGCACCGACCGCGACTGGATTCCCCAATCGGAGGGTTCTGCTCTTTATCTGCGCCCCTTCATGATCGCCACCGAGGTGGCGCTGGGCGTGCGCCCGGCCGGCGAGTACCTGTACTGCGTGTTCGCGTCCCCTGCCGGTAACTACTTCAAGGGCGGAGCCGCGGGCGTGACCCTGTGGGTGTCCGAGAACTACATCCGCGCCGCGCCCGGCGGCACCGGCGACGCCAAGTGCGGCGGCAACTACGCCGCCAGCCTGGCGGCGCAGGCCGAAGCCACCCGCGAAGGCTGCGACCAGGTCGTGTTCCTGGATGCGGTCGAGCGCAAGTGGGTCGAGGAACTGGGCGGCATGAACATCTTCTTCGTCTTCGCAGACGGCTCGATCCAGACCCCGCCGCTGACCGGCACCATTCTGCCGGGCATTACGCGCGACTCGCTGATCGTGCTGGCGCGCGATGCGGGCATCGTGGTGCGCGAAGAGCCGTACTCGATCGACCAGTGGAAAGCGGATGCGGCAAGCGGCCGCCTGACCGAAGCGTTCGCCTGCGGTACGGCGGCGGTGGTCACCCCGATCGGCAAGGCCAAGGGCAATGGCTTCGAGGCCATGATCGGCAACGGCGAGGCCGGCCCCGTCACCACGCGCCTGAAAACGGCGCTGCTCGACATCCAGAACGGCCGCGCCGAAGACAAGCACGGCTGGATCCAGCGCGTGTTCTGAACCGTGGCCTGAGCGCCATGCGGCCGCGGGCGGATGGCGGTTTTCCGCGCCCGCGCCCGCGGCACCGACAAATGTTTAATACAAACAACAAATGTTTGTCGGTGATTGCATTAAAGAAAATGTCTCCTTATCATGTCCGGGCACGGCACGCGCGTCCCTGCGTCGTTCCGAAGACCACTCATTGATAACGACATGAAAAAATTCGCA
>JBBWZO010000063.1:0-18186 GCA_039649125.1 Massilia sp.
TGAAGGCCTGCCGCCGAGATTCGTCGGCGGCTGCGAATCGGACCGATCTTTCGTTGCCATGGCATGTCCTCCCATATCGGGACAGCATGCCATGGTTATGCCTTCGATTTTGTCTACGCCCTCTAAAAGAAGATAACAATACAGATGAACAACGGGGATGCCTCGATGGAAACCAGCCGCAGATCCTTCCTGAAGGCCGGCGCATTGGCGGCGCTGGTGCTGGCCGCGGGCGGCGGCATCTACCGCGCCGTGCACACGCCCGGGCCCACGCTCTTCGTGCTCGACGGCGAAGCGCGCGCCGCGCTCGAGGCCATCGTGCCGGCGCTGCTGGCCGGCGCCTTGCCGGCGACGCAGGCCGAGCGCGGCCAGGCGCTGGGCGCCGCCATCGAGGGCGTGCACACCGCCATCCGCAAGCTGCCGCCGGCCGTGCAGAAGGAAGTACAGGACCTGTTCGGCCTGCTCGCGCTGGCCCCGGCGCGGCGCCTGCTGACGGGCGTCAGCCAGGAGTGGGCCCAGGCCGGCCAGACCGAGGTCGCCGCCTTTCTCGACAGCTGGCGCCTGCACCGCCTCGGCCTGCTGCGCAGCGCCTACGGCGCCCTGCACGACCTCGCGCTCGGCGCCTGGTACGCGCAGCCCGCCAGCTGGGAGGCCATCGGCTATCCCGGTCCGATGAAGGAGCTGTCCGCATGAACGCAGCCGTCAGTGCAGCCACCAGCGCCGCCGCCGGCATCGTCCCCGATCCGATCCGCGCAGGCATCGCGCGCGGCTGGAAGATCGTCGACGCCGCCGCGCCCGGCGCCGACCGTATCATCGAGGCCGACGTGGTCATCGTCGGCAGCGGCGCCGGCGGCGGCGTGAGCGCCGAGATCCTGGCGCGCGCCGGCCTGAAGGTCCTCGTCGTGGAAGAGGGCGCGCTGCGCTCGTCCAGCGACTTCAGGATGCGCGAAGCCGATGCCTACCCGTCGCTTTACCAGGAGTCGGCCGCGCGCCAGACCCTGGACAAGGGCATCAGGATCCTGCAGGGCCGCACCGTCGGCGGTTCGACGACCGTGAACTGGACTTCGAGCTTCCGTACACCGGAGGCCACGCTCGGCTACTGGCGCGACCATTTCGGCTTGCAGGGCTACGACAGCGCGTCGATGGCGCCCTGGTTCGCGATGATGGAAGCACGCCTTGGCATCAGCGGCTGGCCGGGCGCGTCGAACGAAAACAACGACCTGCTCAGGCGCGGCCTCGGCAAGCTGGGCATCGAATCGGGACTCATCCGCCGCAACGTGAAAGGCTGCTGGAACCTCGGCTACTGCGGCATGGGCTGCCCGACCAATGCCAAGCAGTCGATGCTGGTCACCACCATTCCGTCCTCCCTCGACCACGGCGCCACGCTCGTTACGCGCGCACGCGCCGAGCGTTTCGTGCTGCGCGGCGACCGTGCCGACGAACTGCTGTGCGTCGGCCTGCATGCCGATGGGGTCGCGCCCAACGGCCGCCTGCTGCGCCTGCGTGCCCGGCATTTCGTGGTGGCCGGCGGCGCCATCAACTCGCCGGCGCTGCTGCTGCGCTCGAACGCGCCGGATCCGGACCAGCTCCTCGGCAAACGCACCTTCCTGCACCCGACCCTGATCTCGGCCGGCATCTTCCCGCAGCGCGTCGAGGCCTGGGCCGGCGCGCCGCAGACCGTCTATTCCGACCACTTCCTCGGTACCGGACCGATCGACGGCGCCATCGGCTACAAGCTCGAAGCGCCGCCGCTGCATCCGGTGCTGCTGGCGACCACGCTCAACGGCTTCGGCGCCCGGCACGCCGAGGTGATGCGCCAGTTCCCGCACGTCCAGGGCATGCTGGCGCTGCTGCGCGACGGCTTCCATGCCGAGTCGCCCGGCGGCGCGGTGCTGCTGAAGGACGGCGCCGGCGTGCTGGATTACCCGCTGAACGACTTCCTCTGGGACGGCGCGCGCCGGGCACTGCTGACGATGGCCGAGGTCCAGTTCGCGGCCGGCGCGAGCGAGGTCATGCCGGGGCACGAAACCGGGCGCCGCTATACCAGCTGGAAGGAGGCGCAGCGCGAGATCGCCGCGCTGCCGCAGCGTCTGCACCTGACCCGCGTGGCCTCGGCCCACGTGATGGGCGGCTGCACGATGGCGGGCGGCGACGGGCGCGGCGTGGTCGACCCCGAAGGGCGCTACCGCGGCATCCGGAACCTGTCGGTGCACGACGGCTCGCTGTTCCCGACCTCGATCGGCGCCAACCCGCAGCTGTCGATCTACGGCATCGCTGCGCGCCTGGCGAGCGGCCTGGCGGAACACCTGACCGGCAGGCCCGCTCCGCGGGTCGGAGCGTAAGGCCGTGAGCAAACGCGTGAGCAAGCCCGTGAGCGCACGCGCGATGCTGCGGCGCCTGCTGCTGGTGCAGGCGCTGGCGGCGGCCGGCATCGCGCTGGCGGCCTGGCGCTGGTCCGGCTTCTCCCCGTGGGCGGCGCTCGCGCTGGGCTTCGGGAGCGTGGCCTTCGTGCGGCTCGCGATCAACATGAACAACTTCCTGCTCAGCGCCTGCTTCGCCAGCCCGACGCCGCCCGAATTCCGGCTGGGCCTGCGCGCCCGCCTGCGCCTGCTGGCCGAAGAGTTCAAATCCAGCATGCTGCACACCTCCTGGTTCATGCCGCGCGCCAGCGCCTGCCTGCGTGTTTACGAATCGGCGGCGGTGCCGGCGCCGGTCCCGGTCCTGCTGGTGCACGGCTATGGCTGCAACAGCGGCTACTGGGCCTACCTGCTGCCGCGCCTGGACCGGGCCCGCATCAGCCATGCGAGCGTCGACCTGGAACCGGTGCTGGGCGACATCGACGGCTATGCGCCGCTGGTGGAGCGTGCCGTCGGGGAGCTGTGCGCGGCGACCGGGGCGGACAAGGTGGCGCTGGTCGCGCACAGCATGGGCGGCCTGGTGGCGCGGGCCTGGATGCGGGCCTACGGCAGCGCGCGGGTGGCGCGCGTGATCACCCTCGGCACGCCGCACCATGGCACCGGCATGGCGAAGTTCGGCCGCGGCCCCAACGTGGTCCAGATGCGGCGCGACGCGGGACTGGCCAGCGGCTGGCTGCAGGAACTCGGCCGTAGCGAGAGCGCCGCCACGCGCGCGCTGGTCACCTCGATCTACACCCACCACGACAACATCATCTCGCCGCAGACCTCGAGCGTGCTGCCGGGCGCGCACAACATCGCCTTTGGCGGCATCGGCCATGTGGCGCTGGGCTGCAATCCGCGGGTGCTGGATGCCGTGATGGCGGAGCTGCAGGCGCTGGAGGGGACGCCGCCTCAGGCGCGGCCGCGGCCGGCCCTGCTGCTGGTGGACGACGACGCCTTCATGCTGGAACTATTGCTCGACACCGTGCAGGGGCAGGGCTGGCGCGTGCTTACCGCGCGTTCCGGCGAGGAGGCGCTGGCGCTGCTGGCGCGCGACACGGTCGCGGTCGTCGTGAGCGACCATGTGATGCCGGGGATGACGGGGGCGGCGCTGCTGGCTGAGGTAAGGCGGCGCCAGCCGGACATCTACCGCATCCTGCTCTCGGGTGCGCAGGACGACGCGGCCGTCGCGGCGGCGCTGGCGACGGGCGATGCCGAGCGCTTCCAGGCCAAGCCATGGCCGGCCGCAGCCTTGCTGGCCGCCTTGCGCGAGGGCTTCGCACTGCAGGCGGAGCGTGCGCTGTAGCGCGCCTGACCTTACATGGTCTGGTCCTGCTTCCGGAGGATGACGCGCGCCAGGGAATCGGGGCCCGCCGGGAACCCTGCCTTCCGATTCACCTGTAGAACATCGACGGTGAGACTCCGAAGTGTCGTCGGAACATCGCCGAGAAAGCGCTCTGGCTGGCGTAGCCGCAGTCCAGGGCTATCTCGATCCCTTTCTTGCCTTCGGCGAGCAGCTTGAGCGCGGCAAGCAGTCGGGCTTGCTCGCGCCACTGCGAGAACGTCATGCCTGTTTCGTTTGAGAACAAACGATGAAGGGTGCGTTCCCCCATGCCTGAGGCTTCGGCCCAATCGCCAGCGCTTAGCCGGCTGCCAGGCTGCTCCATGAGCGACCGGCAGATCGACTGAAGTCTTGGGTCGCTCGGCATCGGCAGATGCAAGGGAATCGCGTTCGAGACGCTCAGTTCATCGAGCAGCAAGCCGACGAGCCGTTCGTCTCGCGCAGTGAGCTTGCGATCCCTGGCGATCCGCACGGCTTCCACCAGCAGCTCCCGCAAGAGAGGCGACACGTTGATCACGCAGCTTCGTTCGGGCAATCCGGGCACGGCGTTCGCATCGATATAGGCCGTACGCATTTCCACGTCGCCAGACATCGTGACGTCATGACGCAGGCCGGCGACCATCCATAGTGCGCGGCTTGGGGGCACGACCCAGGAACCAGCCTCCGAATGAACGATCATCACGCCCGCAATCGCGTAGAGGAGCTGTGCTTTCGGATGCGAATGCCATCCGGTAGACGTTCCGGCGGGCCATCGATTTTCCATGGCAACCAACGGTCGTGGCAGGTCGTGGAAATCGTGATGCTTGTTCGGAGCGTGATAGGCCATGGCAGTAATTCTACAACTATTGGCAGGCTAGCGAGAGACGGCCAGCGGGCTTATACATAGACTGTAAACGGCAGCAATTTTTATGTGCAAACTATTATGACCAACCAGACAGCAATCAGCTCTACACCCGTGTCGTCCCCGGCAGCCATACCGGACCAAGGGAAGGCAACTTTCTTCGCCGGCATTGTCGGTACAGCCGCGTTTGCCCACTTTTTAAACGACATGATCCAGGCGCTGCTGCCGGCCATTTTCCCGATGCTCAAAAGCCAGTTCAGGTTGAGTTTCACGGAGATCGGCCTGATCGCTCTGACCTACCAGGTCACGGCCTCTTTGCTGCAGCCCTGGATCGGCCTATATACGGATAAGCACCCAAAGCCTTACCTGCTACCGTCCGGCATGATCGTGACTTCGGTGGGCATTGCCCTCCTGGCGATCGCCAACAGTTTTGCGATGCTGCTGGTCGGTGCTGCGGTTGTCGGCATCGGTTCCGCTACCTTTCACCCCGAAGCATCGCGTGTAGCCCGAATGGCGTCGGGCGGCCGATTCGGTACCGCCCAGTCGGCGTTCCAGGTGGGCGGCAACAGCGGCTCAGCTGTAGGGCCGCTGCTGGCTGCAGCCATCATCATCCCGCACGGCCAATCGGCAATTGCATGGTTCATGGCGGCTGCGCTGGTTGCTGTCGCCGTGCTGTTCCGGCTTACCGGATGGACGCTGACGCACGGTCAAGCGCAGTTGAAGGGATTGGCGCGCAACCAGAAACAAGGTTTGAATCGGGCCGGTATGATCCGGGCCGTCGTGGTCATCTGCATCTTGATGTTTGCAAAATTCGTCTATATAGCTTCATTCACAAACTATTTCACGTTTTACCTCATTGAGCGCTTCGACTTGAATGTCGCGCAGAGCCAAATCTACCTGTTCCTGTTCCTGGCATCGGTGGCAGTGGGCACCTTCGCTGGCGGGCCTGTAGGTGATCGAATCGGCCGTAAAGCAGTCATCTGGATTTCCTTCCTTGGCGTCGTGCCATTTGCCTTGGCCCTGCCGTACGCCAGCCTGTTCTGGACTGCCGCCCTGGCCAGCATCGTTGGCCTGGTGATGTCCTCAGCCTTCTCGGCACTAGTGGTCTATGCCCAGGAAGCGGTACCCGGCCGAGTGGGTCTGGTCTCCGGACTGATGTTCGGTCTGATGTTCGGAATCGGTGGCGTCGGGGCTGCAGGGTTGGGGCAACTGGCTGACCAGTACGGGGTTGTCTGGGTGTACGGCATGACCTCGTTCCTGCCTTTGCTGGGACTGGCAACGGCACTGTTGCCGAACACGCGCAAATGAGCGCAGGCAATCCGAGATCGATATGGCCGCCAGCCTTGCACCGGAAGTTGGCGATGTGCCTGCTGCCAGGTCGTTCTATCGATTCTTTCTGTGCTTCCGGAGCGGCGCTGACGACTCGACTGCGGGACGCGCTCCCGGCATCGAGCGACCACGTCAGGCGACGGTCATGCATTCGCCTGGTCCCGAGTTGTCTAATCGTTTTGGCAAGCGCTCTTTGAAATTGCGCTTTAGAATTCGCGTTCTGTCGTGCAGGCCTACAATGGCGGCATACGCATGAGAACGCAGTGAGACCGCAGTGAGACATCAATGAGCAAGAACCTCAAGGAACTCGAGCAGGAAGAAGAAGAGCTGTCGCGCGCCGTGCGCAGCTCGGCCCAGCAGATCTGGCAAGCCGGGCTCGGCGCCTTCGCCAAGGCCCAGCAGGAGGGCGGGCGCGAATTCACGCGCCTGGTGCGCGACGGCAGCGAACTGCAAAAGCGCGCGCGCCAGGTCGAGGACGCCACCGACACCGTGGCGCGCAAGGCCGAGCGTGCGAGCCGGCGTTCGTCGGGCTCCTGGGGCAAGCTCGAGCAGGTGTTCGAGGAGCGCGTGGCGCGTGCCCTGGCCACCATCGACGTGCCGGCCCGCAGCGAAATGGAAGCCCTGGTGCGCCGCATCGACGAGCTGGAACGCACGGTGGCCGAGCTGTCGCTGCGCGAGAAACGCCCGCCGGATGGCCCTCTCGCGGCGAAGAAGCCGGCCGCAAGAAAGCCCGCCGCGCGCAAGCCGGCCGCGGCCCCCGCGGCCAAGCGCGCCCGGGCCGCGAAGGACGCCGCCGAATGACGCCTTCCGCCCGCACTGCCGTGGGCAGCGGGTTCAATGATATGCTTGCGGGTGACACCAACCACCCCACCTTCCATGCTACAGAAAGCTCCACGCCGCACCCGTGAACGCATCCTCGAGCTCTCGCTCAGGCTGTTCAACGAGTTCGGCGAGCCGAACATCACGACGACCGTCATTGCCGAGGAGATGAATATCTCGCCCGGCAATCTGTACTATCACTTCCGCAACAAGGACGACATCGTCAATTCGATCTTCGTGCAGTTCGAAACCGAGATCGAACGCATCCTCACGGTGCCGGCGGGGCGGCGCTCGAACATGGAAGACGTGTGGCTGTACCTGCACCTGATGTTCGAGCTGATCTGGCGCTACCGCTTCTTCTACCGCGACCTGAACGACCTGCTGTCGCGCAACCGCAAGCTCGAACTGCACTTCAAGGCCATCCTCGCCCACAAGATCAAGGTCGCGCGCCAGCTGTGCGAAGACCTGCGCAGCGAGAATTCGCTGGAAGCGAGCGACCAGCAGATCGGCGCGATGGCGACCAACATGGTGGTGGTGGCGACCTACTGGCTGTCCTACGAGTACGTGCGCAACCCGCGCAAGTACAGCGAGCAGCAGGCGATCGCCGACGCGCTCGCGCGCGGCTGCTACCAGGTGCTGTCGATGCTCGGCCCCTACCTGCGCGGCGATACCCGGCTGCTGTTCGAGAAGCTGTCCGAGGAGTACCTCAAGAAGCTGTCGGACGACGGCCGGGAAGCGCCGTAGAACTTCATCCCCTTACCCGGAACATTCATGAAATCGATAGCCGTCTATTGCGGCGCCTCCGACGGCGCCAGGTCCATCTATGCCGACGCGGCGCGCCAGCTGGCGCGTGCGCTGGTCGACCACAACATCGCGCTCGTCTACGGCGGCGGCAAGGTCGGCCTGATGGGCGTCATCGCCGACGAAGTGCTGCGCCTGGGCGGCGAGGCCACCGGGGTGATCCCGAAGGCGCTGGTCGAGCGGGAAGTCGGCCATGCGGGCCTGACGCGCCTGTTCGTGGTGAAGGACATGCACGAACGGAAAGCCATGATGGCCGACCTGTCGGACGGCTTCATCGCCATGGCCGGCGGCATGGGCACGCTGGAAGAGCTGTTCGAGATGGTCACCTGGGCCCAGCTGGGCATCCACGCCAAGCCGATCGGGCTGCTGAATACCGCCGGTTTCTACGACGGCTTGATGGGCTTCGTGCGGCACCAGCAGGATGAGGGCTTCGTGCGGCCGGCGCACGCGGCGCTGATGAACGTGGATGCGGATGCCGATGCGCTGGTGAAGCGCTTGCGCGAGGCGGCGGCCCGATAGGTTGGCACAGACGCGTTCAACGATCGTATGCATGATCGCGCTGCGATTGCTCCCGCACTGGTTGAACGCGTGGGCGGCACAGACGTTTCGTGACGGCCTGCGTCCTGGTGGAGCCGCCCACCCTACGGGTCTGCTCACACGCTGCGATCGGCACCCTGCCTATACCTTCACGCCGCCAGCGCCACGCCCGCCGCCTGGCAGTCGAACATCGCTTCGATCTCGTCCGCCGGCACCGGCCGGCTGAACAGGTAGCCCTGCATCTCGTCGCACTCGTTCGCGTGCAGGAAGTCGCGCTGCTGTTCGGTCTCGACGCCCTCGGCGATCACGCGCAGGTTCAGCTTGTGGCCGAGCGAGATCACGGCCATCGCGATGGCCTGGTCGTCCGCGTTGTCGGCCAGTTCGCTGACAAAACTTTTGTCGATCTTCAGGCGGCTGATCGGGAAGGTCTTCAGCGACGACAGGCTGGAGTAGCCGGTGCCGAAGTCGTCGATCGAGAGCGACACGCCCATCGCCTTCAGGGCGCGCATCTTGTCGACCGATTTCTGCAGGTCGCGCATGATCAGGCTCTCCGTCACTTCCAGTTCCAGCAGTTCCGGTGCCAGGGCGCTGTCTTCCAGCGCCGCGGCCACGCGCTCCACCAGCCGCGCTTCCTCGAACTGGCGCGGCGAGACGTTCACCGACACCGTGATGGGCGGCAGGCCCGCGTCGACCCAGGCCCGGGCCTGGCGGCAGGCTTCGCGCACCACCCAGTCGCCGATCTCGACGATCAGGCCGCTTTCCTCGGCCAGGCCGATGAAGCGCTGCGGCGGCACCATGCCGTGTTCCGGGTGCTGCCAGCGGATCAGCGCCTCGACGCCGAAGACGGTGCCGTCGCGCAGGTCCACCTTTGGCTGGTACAGCAGGCGGAAACCGCCGTCGGCGCCGTCGAGCGTGGCCTGGACGGCGTTGCGCAGGCCGTCGAGCAGCACCAGCTTTTCCTCGACGCTGGCGTTCATCTCGCGCACGTAGAACTGGAAGTTGTTGCTGCCCATGTCCTTGGCGCGGTACATGGCCGCGTCCGCGTTCATCAGGAGGGCGCTGGCGTCGTGGCCGTCGCGCGGATACATGACGACGCCCATGCTGCAGCTGACCTGCACCGACTGGCCGGCCACCTCCGCCGGTTCGGTGACGGCCACCCGGATCTTCTCCAGCAGCGGCGCCAGCGCGTGCGCGCCCTGGTCATACACCGGCCCCTGGTGGGGCAGCAGGATCACGAATTCGTCGCCGCCGAAGCGCGCCAGCGTGTCGTTGCGGCGCAGGCAGGCGCCCATGCGCTTGCTGACGACCTTCAGCAGTTCGTCGCCCGCCTTGTGGCCGAGGCCGTCGTTGACGAGCTTGAAGCCGTCCAGGTCGACGAAGGCGATGGCAACGCCGGTGCCCTGGCGCTCGGCGTGGCGGATCGCCTGGTCGATCCTGTCGTGCATCAGGTTGCGGTTCGGCAGGCCGGTCAGCTCGTCGTGGTGCGCCATGTGGAAGATGCGCGCTTCGACCTGCTTGCGCTCGGTGATGTCGCGCACGATGACGACCACGCCGTCTTCCACCGGCACGATCTGGCGGTGCAGCCATCGCCCGCCGGCCTTGTGCGCGCTGGCCTGCCATTCGCCCTCGCGCGGCTGGCCGTCGAGCACGACCAGCGCGATGTCGTCGAAAATGCCGTTCTCGCGGTAGTGCGGGAGCAAGTGGCACAGGAGCATGCCCTCCATTTCGGTACGCGGCAGGCCGATGAAGGCTTCCGCGCGCGAATTGGTGTCCTCGATGAGGAAATCGACGATCTTGCCGCCCGGCCCATGCACGGTGCGCAGCACGAAGAAGGCGTCCAGGCTGCCTTCGGATGCCGCGGCGTAGGTTTGCTGGGCGCGCTGGGCGCGACGGCGCGCCTTGGCCAGCTGCCAGGACCAGACCGACACGGTGGAGACAACCACCAGCAGCAGCGCCGTGATGGCGCTCGCGGCGAGCAGGTAACCGCGCCGCTTCTGCTCGAAGGGGGCGAACTGCTCCTGCTGCGACAGGCCGACCACGATTGCGAGCGGAAAGCCGTGCAGGCGCTTCACGCTGATGTAGCGCAGGACCTTGTCGGGTTGCGCATGCAGGGTGATCGTGCCGTCCGGTGCATTGCCCAGCCCGATGCGCTGGCCCCAGCTGACCTCGTCGCCGATGCGCATGGCGCGCATGACGCCGTCGGTCCCGGCCAGGCCGAACAGGCCGTGCTCGCCGTCGCGCGAGCGTTCGTAGGCACTGGTGAAATAGGATGGCTCGACCTCGACGATGGCGATGCCGGCGAAGCGGCCGGTGGCGTCGTTGATGCGGCGCGTGAAATGCAGGTGCGGCTCGGCCTTGGTGCTGTCGGCGACGGTCGCGCCCACGAAAGGCAGGCCGAGGTTGTTATCGCGGTGGTAGAGGAAGTAGGCGGTGTGCGATACGTCCAATCCGGCCTCGTCCGGGTTGCTGGCGACGATGCGCCCGCTGCGGTCGGCAATGGCAACCACGAACACCAGTCCGGGCGGCAGCAGGTCCTGCTGGCGCAGGGCGGGCAGGGCGCCCGTGGGTGCCTCCCGTTCCACCGCATACTTGAGCACCTTCAGGGTCTGGTCGATACCGTTCAGGCTGCGCGCCATCTGCGCCTCGTAGGTGTCGATGCGTTCGCGCGTGGCCGCCTGCGCCTCGGCTTGCGTGGTGGCGCGGTCGGATTCGATGAAACGCAGCGTCATCACCCAGATGCCGATCACCAGCAGCAGGGTGAACAGGGGCAGCGAGATATGGGTATCGAGTCCGCGGCCGAGCAGCTGCTTGGCGCGGGAGCGGGGGGCGGAAGCGGAGTGCATGCGTGTCCTTTCAGTGCACCAGCAAGTTCAATGCACCAGCAAAACTTGGCGTACGCTCGGGTCGAGCGCCTCGCGCTCGATGTAGCCGATCGCAGCGGGATCGTCCGCCACGGCCTTGCGCACGGCCTCGCTGTCCGGCAATTCGCGCGGCGGCTGGGCGCGGCCGGTGAAGACCATTTTCGACCAGTGCGCTTTCAGCAGGGCCCGCGTCTTGCCGGCCAGGCGCAGGTAGAAGCCGTCGCGCGCGCCCGAGCCGATCCGCTGGTCGATCGGGGACGCGACCGTGCCGTTCGGATAGCGCGCCGACTGGCCGAGGAAAATGGCGGCGACCTGGTCCGGGCGCAGCGCCTCGACCGTGCTACGCGCGGAAACGATGACCACCAGTTCATCCGCCTGTGCCATGGCGCAGGACAGGGTGAATGCGGCAGCCGCGAGCAATCGTAGCGTTGGTTTTCCCATGATCCCCTCAGAAAACGAAGTCGAGGGCGGCGCTGCTCACCTGCGCCGTGCGGCCGGAAACGAAATCCGGGACCGAATTGATCAGCATGCCGCGCGAGCCGCTGGGCGTGGTGATGCGTTCGTGCTGCAGCTTGAGCGCCATGTTGGGCGCCAGGTCCCAGCGCAGGCCGGCCGTGATCGTCGACTGCGACTGGATCGCGCGCACGATCGATGCCAGGGTGGCGTTCACCAGGGCGCCGGTGGCCGCGTAGGCCGGCGGCAGGTCCGCGAGGGACAGCGCGCCGGCGCCTGCGGGCGGCGTGCCCCAGACGCGCGCAAACCCGGCATAGGGCGTGAGGTCGTCGTACCGGTAGCCGCCGCTGACGTACATCGACTTGGTGCTGCCGAGAAAACCGTTTACCTTCGTGCGGCCTGCTTCTGCCGTCACGAACCATTCGCCAGGGTCGTAGTTCAGGCCGACGCTGGCCACCGTGGCGTGCTTGTCGGCGATGATGTAGCGGCGCGCGATGTCGCGCCCTGGCGGCCCGAAACCGTCGAGCGCCTCGAACACCTCCCGGTACAGGGAAACGGTCAGGTTCGTGGTGATCACCGACGCGCGCGCGCTGAGGGCGCCGTGTTCTACCGTGTGCGAGAGGCCGGCGATGGCCGTGCCGCGCAGGCGTGCGCCGTCGTACAGCGCCATGTCGGTGTGGCCGTAGAAGGCCTGGGTCGTGCTGCGCAGGTTCTCGCCTTCCCAGTGCCAGGTGATGTCGGCGCCGTCGCTGTTACTGATTGGCTGTACGCCGTACACCTCGAGCGGCATGCGCACCCAGGGATAGGCGTAGCCGACCTTGCGGTAGTCGGCGGCGATGAACATCGGCAGGGCGATCCGTCCCAGGCGCACCGCCAGCTCGGGCGTGGCCTGGTACTTGACGTTGGCCCACTCGATGTGCGGCTGGTAACTGTGGTCGTGGCGCTGCTCGCTGACCACCTGCACGACGGCGGACCAGCGTGCATTGAAAGTCAGGTCGACCTGGCCGCCCACTCTGCTGTCGACATGGCGGCTCCAGGCGCTGGTGCGGCCGGCGCCGTCGCCCTTCAGCAGGGAAACTGCGAAATCCGCCTGTTTTTCGTTCGTGTGCACTACGCCGGCCGTGCCGAAGCCGGAGAACTTCCAGTCCGGCAGCCCCGTTTCGGCACAGGCGCCGCCGCACAGGGAAAACAGGATGAGCCCGGCGCAGGTGGCCGTCGGCAGGAGGGCGGCAGTGGTGGATGTGAGATGCATGTGTCGCTTTTGTCCGTCGCTGTGCATGCCTCGTCGCGATGGATGTTGCGTTCGAGGGGAGGGGCATGGCCGAACGGCGCATGCATACTGCACATTACGGTGAGGACTGTAGCGAACGGCCTGCTGAAAGTCGAATATATTTACTTAAGGAAACGATTTTCCAATGCTGGATGTTGGGATTAGGCAACGTCAATGATCGGTCGGGCATCGGCCCAGAGCCGCTCGCCGCCGTGTTCCATATGGGTGAGGTAGAGGCGCAGGTCGAATTCGAGCTGGTGGTAGTGCGGCTCCATCCAGCAGCATAGCTTGTAGAAGGCCTTGTCGTGCTGTTTTTCCTTCAGGTGCGCCAGTTCGTGCACGGCGATCATGCGCAGGAATTCCAGGGGCGCGTCGCGGAACACGCTGGCGATGCGGATTTCGTGCTTGGCCTTGAGCTTGCTGCCCTGGACGCGCGAGATGGCCGTGTGCAGGCCGAGCGCATGCTGCACCACGTGGATCTTGCTGTCATACGCGACTTTCGCGACCGGTTCGGCGTTGCGCAGGTATTCCGTCTTCAGTTCCTGCACGTAGTCGTAGAGCGCGCGGTCGGTGCGCAGGCCGTGGGCGCGCGGATAACGCGCGCGCAGCACGGCGCCGAGGCGTCCTTCGTCGAGCAGGGAGGCGGCCTGGCGGCGCAGGCCTTCGGGATAGGCGGTCAGGTATCGGAGCGCTTGCATAGGGGCGCGAATGTACCATAGCTCGCCTGCCCTTGCCGGCCGCAGTCCGAAGGAGCCGCCGGGAGCCGCGCAACGCGGCGTGCGCCGTCCTCGTGATGCGAGAGGAGGCCGCAACGATGGGATGCCGGTGTGGGGGAGATAAAGACCGGGAGTTGAAAACGGCCAGGACTGCGGAGTGGAGGAGGGAGGAAGACGGCGTAGGCCACGATGGAGCCCTGCAGCCCGCGCCGGCCAGGCGCACCGGATACGGTGCGCGCTCCCCTATTGTTCCTTGCCCCCCTGGCGGTTGCCGGCGGCCTTGGCTGCGTTGGCCGCCCGGCTGGCCGACTGCCGGCTTTCGCCCCCCTTGCGGCCGATATCGGCCATGTGTGCACGGTTGCGGCTCACGGCCTCCCCGCCTTTCTGCCCTGCGCGGCGCGCTTCTTCGGAATCGAATTCGTGCGCCGTGCCCTTCTGGTGGGCCGCCTGGCCGCCCTTGCTGGCGATTTCGCGCTGCTGGTTCTGATCCATCGCCGCGAAGCCGCGCTTGGCCGGCCCGCTACCGCTGCCGCCACCACTCTTTTGCGCGCTGCCGCCGGAGCTGCCCGCGCTCTTGCCGCTCTCCTTGCTTGTCGCCATGTCGCTCTCCTGGTTGCCCTGCAGTGAAGGGGAAGTGAGCGCAGCATTACCGCGCTCGTGCGGTTAGAGACACCGTCTGATTGTTAGTTCCCTGAGCTTGCTGTCGCTGCCAGGACGCCGAGTAAATCCCTCATGGCTGCGTTGCATTCTTCTCGCCGTACTGGCGTACTGTCTTCGACGATGCGCCTTGCTCTGAGGGTTCCCTCCGCGTCTAGACTAGTCGGGCGCGCGTGGCGGCGTGCGCCGGCCTTCGTGCGGCTCCATGCCGTCGATCGTGCCGGATGGAGGACTCAGGTCGTCCAATTCCGCGCGCCGCGCGGCCATGCGGCGACCCAGGGCCACCAGGTCCAGGCCCGCCGCGCGCGCCGCGTCGAACATCTCGCTCTCCTCCTTGTCGATGTGGTGCCCGACCTCTTCGGCCAGCACCGCGACGGTGGCCTCGAAGTGGTCGTCGCCCGGGTACATGACCTCGAGCTGGCCGATCAGCTCGCGCGCGCCGGCGTGATCGAGTTCCGCTTCGTCGAGCAGGTCGTCGTCGATGGCCTCGTCGGCGACTGCCGCACGCAGGGCCGGATAAAAAATCTCTTCCTCGAGCGTGCTGTGCACGGTCAGCTCGTAGCAGATGTCGTCGACCAGCTCGGCCTTGCGTTCGTCTTCGTCCTCGATGCCGCGTAAGCTGTCGAGTTCGCCAAACAGCAGGCGAACCCGCGCGTGATCGGACCGCAGCAGCGTGAGCGCGTCTGCAGGCGCGTCCAGATGCGCGTCCTGGCGTATGCCGGATGATGCCATGGGTATCTCCGTTCAGTAGGTGGGCGCTAGGTGGATTGGGCGCCGGCGGCGCTCCGTGCGGCCTGCCAGCTGCCATCGTTGGCGTCGTGCGCGAGGGTCGCGCCGCTCGAGGCAAGCACGCGCATCATGGCGCCTTGCCAGTTGCGCCAGTGTTCGGCCGCCGGCTGGGCTTCGCGCATCGTGACGGCCACCATCTGGAACGGGTCGCCGCAGGCGGCCAGCGAGCGGCCGAGCTTGATGCCGTCGTCGATCAGCTGGCGCGCCGTGTGCATGTTCAGTTCGCTGAGCTGGCCGAGCGACTCGAACACGTGGCGCGACAGCTGGTTGAAGAAGTCGGCCTGCGTTTCGAGTTGCGCGCGCAGGGCGGGACTGTTGGGGGAAAAGGCTTGCATGGGTTCCTCGACGTGAACGGTGGATGAACGAGCGTAGCCGGGAGGAGACCCGCGGTCCCTCTGTATAAGGCGTCGGGTATAGACGCCGCCAACCCGTCCAAGTTCAAGGAACATGCGCGCGCCTGCGATCCGGTCAAGGCGTGCGCAATGAAATACGCGCGGCTCTCAGGCGTCGGCCACTTTCAGCACCAGCTTGCCCAGGTTCTTGCCTTCGAAAAGCATCAGCAGGGCGGCGGGGAAGTTCTCGAAGCCTTCAACCACGTGTTCATGGCTCTTGAAGCTGCCCTCGCGCATCCAGCGCGCCAGCGTCGCCACGCCTTCAGGGTAGCGGGCGGCATAGTCGGTGACCAGCATCCCTTCCATGCGGGCGCGGTTGACCAGCAGCGACAGGTAGTTGGCCGGGCCTTTCACCGGCGCGGTCGCGTTGTATTGCGAAATGGCGCCGCAGATGACGATGCGCGCCTTCATGTTGATGCGGGTGAGGACGGCGTCCAGGATCTCGCCGCCGACGTTGTCGAAGTATACGTCGACGCCCTGCGGGCAGTGCTCCTTCAGGCCGGCGTGGACCGGGCCGGCCTTGTAGTCGATGCATGCGTCGAAGCCGAGCTGCTCGACCACGAAGCGGCACTTGTCTGCGCCGCCGGCGATGCCGACCACGCGGCAGCCCAGGTGTTTCGCGACCTGGCCGACCGTCATGCCGACCGCGCCGGCCGCGCCCGAGACCACTACCGTCTCGCCCGCTTTCGGCTGGCCGACGTCGAGCAGGCCGAAATAGGCCGTCATGCCGGGCATGCCGAGCGCGTTGAGCCAGGTCGGCAGCGGCGCCATGGCCGGGTCGACCTTGGCCAGCATGGCGCCCTTGTCGCCGGCGTCGCCGCTCCAGAAGCGCTGCACGCCCATCACGCCCATGACGTGGTCGCCGACGGCGAAGCGCTGCGACTTCGACTCGACCACGACGCCGACGCCGCCGGCGCGCATCACTTCGCCGATGGCGACCGGGCGCACATAGGATTTGCCCTCGTTCATCCAGCCGCGCATGGCCGGGTCGAGCGAGAGGTAGAGCAGCTTGACGCGCACTTCGCCGTCGAGCAGGTCGGGCAGCCGGGGTGCGGCGCACTGCCAGTCGCTGTCTTTCGGCAGGCCGACGGGGCGGGCGGCGAGCAGGAACTGGTCGTTGGTGCGGTCGTTGGTGGCTTGCGTCATGGCGGTTCCCAAGGGTTGAACGAGTTGGCAACTATACCGAAACCCGCGCCTGCGCGTGCCGCTGCCTGCCGTTTTTGCAAGTCCATGCGACAATGGACGAGTCCCTCATTACTAGCACATACGAGCAAGCCGCCATGACGACGTATCCGGAATACATTCTGACCCTGTCCTGCAACGACCAGCGCGGCATCGTGCTGCGCGTCGCGGGCTTCCTGGCCGAACACGGCTGCAACATCATCGATTCGGCCCAGTTCGGCGACCCTGAATCGCACCTGTTCTTCATGCGCGTGCATTTTGCGCTGGAAGACGCGGCCATCGGCGACGCCGACCTGCGCGGCGCCTTCGCCGCCCTGTGCGAGGCCAGCGGCATGCGCGGCCAGCTGCACGACGCCCGTGCCAAGCCGCGCGTCCTGATCATGGTGTCGAAGATCGGCCACTGCCTGAACGACCTGCTGTTCCGCTACAAGAGCGGCCTGCTGCCGGTCGAGATTTCGGCCATCGTGTCGAACCACATGGACTTCTACCAGCTGGCGGCAAGTTACAATATCCCGTTTCACCACTTGCCGCTGGCGGCAGGCGCGGGCGAGGCGGCCAAGCTGGCGCAGGAAGCGCGCATCATCGAGCTGCTCGACATGCACAAGGTCGAGCTGGTGGTATTGGCGCGCTACATGCAGATCCTGTCGCCGGGGCTGTGCGAGGCCTTGAAGGGAAGGGCGATCAACATCCACCATTCCTTCCTGCCCAGCTTCAAGGGCGCGCGCCCGTATGCGCAGGCGCACCAGCGCGGCGTCAAGCTGATCGGGGCCACCGCCCACTTCGTCACGGGCGACCTCGACGAAGGCCCGATCATCGAGCAGGACGTCGAGCGGGTCGACCATGCGATGACGGTCGAGGAGCTGACGGCCATCGGACGCGACGTCGAATGCGTGGTGCTGGCGCGCGCGGTCAAGTGGTTCGTGGAACACCGCATTTTGCAAAACGGCGACCGAACAGTCGTCTTCAAATAAGAAAGTAATCGAGCATCAATGGCGCTGAAAGCAACCATCTACAAGGCAGACCTGCAGATCGCGGACATGGACCGCAACTACTATGCGGAGCATGGGCTCACCATCGCCCGCCATCCGTCCGAAACCGACGAGCGCGTGATGATCCGCGTGCTCGCCTTAGCCCTGCATGCGAGCGAGACGCTGGCGTTCACCAAGGGCCAGATCGACACCCACGAACCCCACCTGTGGCAGAAAGACCTGACCGGCGCCATCGACACCTGGATCGAGGTCGGCCAGCCCGAAGAACGCCGCCTGATGAAGGCCAGCGGACGCGCCGAGCACGTGATCGTGTACAGCTACAGCGCCACCAGCCACATCTGGTTCAAGGGGATCGCCAAGCAGATCGACCGCGCGAAGAACATCAGCATCGTCAACATTCCGGCCGAGACCAGCGTTCTACTGGAGCGCATGGCCAAGCGCAACATGCAGCTGCAGTGCACGATCCAGGACGGCCAGGTGTGGCTGACCGACGGCACGGACACGGTGATGGTCGAGCGCGATACCGTCCTCGCCGAACGCTGATCAGCCCCATCCACCACTTTTCAGTCAGGTAACGCCATGTTTCGACATTTCTGCGCGCTGGCCCTCGCCAGCCTCATCTCCCTGCCGGCGCTGGCCCAGGTCAGCGTCAGCGACCCGTGGATCCGCGCCACCGTGCCCCAGCAAAAGGCCGCCGGCGCCTTCATGCAGCTGCGCTCCGTGAAGCCGGCGCGCCTGGTCGAGGTCAAGACCCCGGTCGCCGGCCGGGCCGAGCTGCACCAGATGGGGATGGAAGGCCAGACCATGCGCATGCG
>JBBWZO010000083.1:0-16949 GCA_039649125.1 Massilia sp.
ATGTTACGCACCTGGCCGGTCAGGTTACCCGCCATCGAGTTCACGCCGTCGGTCAGGTCTTTCCAGGTCCCTGCAACGCCGGGCACGTTCGCCTGGCCGCCCAGGCGGCCTTCGGTACCCACCTCACGTGCCACACGGGTCACCTCGGATGCGAAGGAGTTCAGCTGGTCGACCATGACGTTGATCGTGTTCTTCAGCTCGAGAATCTCGCCCTTCACGTCCACGGTAATCTTTTTAGAGAGATCGCCGTTCGCCACCGCGGTCGTCACGTCCGCAATGTTACGCACCTGGCCGGTCAGGTTGCCCGCCATCGAGTTCACCGAGTCGGTCAAGTCCTTCCAGGTACCCGCGACGCCCTTCACCTGTGCCTGGCCGCCCAGCTTGCCCTCGGTACCCACCTCACGGGCGACTCGCGTCACCTCGGATGCGAACGAGGACAGCTGGTCCACCATGACGTTGATCGTGTTTTTGAGTTCGAGAATCTCGCCCTTCACGTCCACGGTAATCTTTTTGGAGAGGTCGCCGTTCGCCACCGCGGTCGTCACCGCCGCGATGTTACGCACCTGGCCCGTCAGGTTCGACGCCATGAAGTTCACGTTGTCGGTCAAGTCCTTCCAGGTGCCGCCCACGCCCGGCACGTATGCCTGGCCGCCCAGCTTGCCCTCGGTACCCACCTCACGCGCCACGCGCGTCACCTCGGATGCGAAGGAACGCAGCTGGTCCACCATGACGTTGATGGTGTCCTTCAGCTGCAGGATCTCGCCGCGCACGTCCACGGTAATCTTCTTCGACAAGTCGCCGTTCGCCACCGCGGTCGTCACTTCCGCAATGTTACGCACCTGCGAGGTCAGGTTACCGGCCATCGAGTTCACCGAGTCGGTCAAGTCCTTCCAGGTACCCGCCACGCCCTTCACCTGCGCCTGGCCGCCCAGCTTGCCCTCGGTACCGACCTCGCGCGCCACGCGCGTCACTTCGGAAGAGAAGGAGGAGAGCTGTTCCACCATCGTGTTCGCGGTGGTGGCCGCGCGCAGGTACTGGCCCTTCAGCGGGTGCCCGTCCACTTCCAGCGCCATGGTCTGCGACAGGTCGCCCTTTGCCACGGCGCCGATGACGCGCGCCATTTCGGTGGTCGGGCGCACCAGGTCGTCGATCAGGGTGTTCACGGAGCTGATGATGGTGCTCCAGCCGCCGACCACGCCCGGCACGTCGGCGCGCTGGGTCAGGTGGCCCTCGCGGCCGACTACGCGCGACACTTCGGTCACGGCTTCGACCATCTTCGACTTGGTTTCGATGATGTCGTTCAGGGTGTCGGCGATCTTGCCCGACACGCCGGTCCAGTCGGAAGGCATGCGTACCGAGAAGTCACCCTTTTTCAGGGCCATCAGCGTTGCGAGCAGGAGCTTGACGTCCAGCTGTTCGGCCATGTCGGTCATTGTGTTCATCGACGTGTAATCCTCGTTTTGGAAAGTGGTACGGCGTTCTTGTCGGCGCGACAGCCAGGGATGTGTCCCGCGCTCAGGAAACTGTTAAACGGAAATATGGAACGATACTCTTGTGCGAGATCAAGTCAAGCTCTGCAACAGAATAAAACTTGCATTCAGGGAATGTTCAGCAGCAAGCGGGGGAGGGTAGCGGAAAAACGATTTCCGGCGCGCACGATTCGCGAGAGACTTGGTTGCCGTTGCGAATTAACTACAAAAAATAGTTGAACATATGGTCACAAACATTGCTAGAATTGCTAGGATGCATCCATCTTGTGCGTGCATTAATTAGTATGACCCCCCATCTTTTGCTGATCGGACGACCGACTCATGATTGAAACTGCACAGCTCGTGCAGCTGCTGGACGCCAAGGATGCCGAAGGCTGGCGCCGGACCCTGTTTTCGCTTGCGCGCGAGCTCGGTTTCGAAAAGGTGTTGTTCGGCCTGGTCCATTCGCGCCACGAGCAGTTCGAGCGTGCTTTTCTGCAGAGTAATTATTCGACCGAATGGCGCGAGCGCTATGACGCCGACAGGTTGGCCTATGTCGATCCGACCGTCAGTCATTGCCTGACCAGCACGCTGCCGGTCGTCTGGGAACCTGAGCTCTTCGGCCACAGCTCCGAAGGACGCGCCCTGTACGAGGAAGCCTGTGCTTACGGCATCCGCACCGGTGCGACGCTGCCGGTCCACGGGCCGAACGGGGAGTTCGGCGTGCTCAGTTTTGCATCGGACGTCGCACCGGACGCCAGGTTCGCGTGCGAGATAGCGCACACGATGCCGATGCTGACACTGGTACGCGATTATGCGTCCGCCTCGGCGACGCGTTTCCTCGACCAGGGCAGCGGCGAGGCGGCGCCGCGCCTGACCCGGCGCGAGCTGGAAATACTCAACTGGGTGATGGCGGGCAAGTCGTCCTGGGAGATCTCGATGATCACCCGTTGTTCAGAAGCTACGGTCAACTTTCACTTGGCCAACGTGCGTCAGAAATTCAACGTGAGCACACGTCAGCAGGCGGTGGTGAAAGCAATCGCGCTGGGCTTGCTCAACCCTGAAGATCGCCATCGTTGAGCTTCCCGTTGACGTAGAGCTTCAACAGGATCGCCACCGGGGCCGGAATTGCCAGGCCCGTTTCGAAACGGCTGCCGCTCGACTGGGTCACACCGAAGCGACCCCAGAACTTTTCCTGACTCTCACGCTTGCTGATGCGGAACTGGCGCAGGTCGACATGCGGCGCGCGCGCGGGCATCGGCATGGCGTTCTGGATGCCCGGACGGGTAAGCACGGATTCGCTGATGAAGTCGTTTGGCATGGTCCTTCTCCTGTTGTGCGTGTGAAAAACTTAGTATTCCACCGAGTTACTTTGTAGCCACCTAGCAAACCTGCTAGTACCTTTCTTGCCCGAATTGCATGAGGCTCCATGCCTATGGCATAGTTTTTTTTGTCAAGACACCAGGGAGAACGATATGGCACTGCAGATTAATATCGCAGCACGGCGCGAGTTCAAATCCCGCGATTTGTGGGAGATGCACACGCTTCGCGCGAAAGTGTTCCAGGGCCGGCTGGGCTGGGAAGTGCCGGTGTTGTCGGGTATGGAGATCGACGGCTACGACGCGCTCGAACCGCATTACATGATGATGCGCGAACCCGACTCGGAAAAAATGCGGGGCATCCTGCGCGGCTGCTGGCGCCTGCTGCCGACCGAAGGACCGTACATGCTCAAGGATTCGTTCCCCCAGCTGCTGCACGGCCAGCCCGCTCCCCGCGACGAGCACATCTGGGAACTGTCGCGCTTTGCCATCGAGACGGGCGGCAGCAGCCATTTCGGTTTCTCGGAGATCACGATGGAGTCGATCGCGGCGATCATCCGCTACGGCCACGAGCACGGCATCGAGCGCTATGTGACCGTGACGACCACCGCGATCGAGCGCCTGCTGCGCCGTGCCGGCGTCGTCACCGAGCGCCTCGGTCCGCCGCTGGTGATCGGGGTCGAGACGGCGGTCGCCCTGTATGTGGAGATCGAGCCGACGTGCCGGGCCTTGTTCGAGACGCGGCTGGCGAGCTGAGGGACGATTGTAAAGCGTGTCTGGCGCCCGGGGCTGGCTGCATCTTCCATACGTAGGGTGGACTCCCGAGTCCACGCGTTTGACATGTTGCAATCTCGCGCCAGGCTTTAGACCGCTGCGTGGGGCCGGTCAGCCCGTCGTTGCCATCATGGCGTCTCCTATGCGCGACCGTGTCACCGCGTGGACTCGGGACTCCACCCTACGAATGCGGAGACGTCTGCAGCGCCAGCCGCATCATCTGCTCCAGCCTAGGATCGCCCGGCCGCGCCGGCTCGGGCGCGCCGAACGCAACAAAGCCCGCGCGCTCGTACAGCCTGCGGGCCGCGTCGTTCCCGCACATCACCCCCAGCTGCAGCGTGCGCGCCTTGCGCGAACGCGCCCAGGCGAGCGCCTCATCGAGCAGCGCCGCCGCCACGCCGCAGCCGCGCGCCTCCGGCGCCACCCACATCTGGAACAGGTTCACGAGCTGCGCCTCGTTCGGATCGAACTTGGCCCAGGCCAGACCGACCGCCACGCCGCCGACTTCGGCCACCAGCGGATGGTCGCGGCCCGACGATGCCGCCAGCCCCAGGCGCCAGGCCCAGTCTTCGTCCGCACGGTCCTGCTCGGCCGCGAGGGTACTGCCGAAGGCGGCCGGGGCATCGGCCAGGGCGCGCAGGCGCAGGCTGCGGTACAGCGGCCATTCGTGTGCGGCCAGGGGGCGCACGCTGCGTGCGCGGTCGGCGGCGTTCATTGCAGGCCTCTTCTATATAGATAGGGACTGTTGTTCCTGCGCCGCGGCGGGGGCGGCGCTCATTTCAACTGCTTGCGCAGGAAGGAATAGGTCAGCGCCCACATGCGCGCCTGCTGCGTGTTGTTCGCCGCGCCCGCGTGTCCGCCTTCCGTGTTTTCCCAGTACAGCACGTCGTGACCCTGCTCGCCCATGCGCGCCGCCATCTTGCGCGCGTGGCCCGGATGCACGCGGTCGTCGCGCGTCGACGTGGTAAACAGCACGCGCGGATAATGCTTGTCCTTGAAGACGTTCTGGTAAGGCGAATACTTGCCGATGTATTCCCATTCCTTCGGCTCGTCCGGATTGCCGTACTCGCCCATCCAGGAAGCCCCGGCAAGCAGCGTGTGGTAGCGCCGCATGTCCAGCAGGGGCACCTGGCAGACGACGGCGTTGAACAGGTCGGGACGCTGGGTGAGGGCGGCGCCGACCAGCAGGCCGCCGTTGCTGCCGCCCATGATGCCGAGGTGGCGCGGGCTGGTCAGCTTGCGCCGGATCAGGTCCTTCGCCACCGCGAGGAAGTCATCGAAAGCCTTTTGCCGGTGTTCCTTCAGCGCCGCCTGGTGCCAGCGCGGACCGAATTCGCCGCCGCCGCGGATATTCGCCAGCACATAGACGCCGCCCTGTTCCAGCCAGCCGGTGCCGATCATGCCGCTGTAGGCGGGTTTCAGCGCAACCTCGAAGCCGCCGTAGCCATACAGGACCGTCGGGTTCTTGCCGTCGAGCCTGGCGCGGCGGTCCATCAGGACGAAATAGGGCACCATCGTCCCGTCCTTCGAGCGCGCATGGAACTGAGACACGGTGTACGGTTTCGGATCGAACCAGGAGGGCATTGCCTTCAGGCGCTCGCGCGCATCGCTGCCGGCCGTGCCGAGGTAGAGCGTGGTCGGGGTCAGGAAGTCGGTCACGGTCAGGAAGTACTGGTCCGACTCGATATCGTCGAGCGCGGACACGCCGAGCGTGCCGATGGCGGGCGCCTGCACCTCGCGGCGTTGCCAGGTGCCGGAATCGCCGCGACCGTCGCGGCGCAGTTCGACGATGCGGTTTTTCACGTTGTCGAGCACGGTGAGCAGGATGGCGCCTTTCACCACCGTCACCCCGTCGAGGGAGCTGGTCGGCGTCGGCGTGAACAGGATCTCGAAATCGCGCTCGCCGCGCATGAAGCGCGCGAAGTCGATCGCCAGCAGCGCACCCTGCGGCCAGGTACGCTCGCCCAGCTTCCAGTCCGAGCGCAGTTCGATCAGGAGCTGGTCGCGCACGGCGAAGGCATTCGCGTCGTCGGGCTTCGGCAGCTTCACCAGCCGGCCCTGCTCACGCAGGAACAGCTCGCTGCTGTAGAAGCCGATCTGGCGCGTGACGAACTCGCGCTCGAAACCGGGCGTGAGGTCCTTGTGCGCGGAGGCCGACAGGTCGTCCGGCTGCGCTTCGTACACAAGGCGCGCCTCAGGCAGCGGCGTGCCGCGGCGCCACTCCTTCACGACCCGCGGGTAGCCCGAGGCCGTCATCGACCCGGGGCCGAAATCGGTGGCGACGAACAGGGTGTCGCGGTCGATCCAGCCCGCGCTGCCTTTCGCCTCGGGCAGCGAGAAGCCGCCGGGCACGAACGCGCGCTCGGCCAGGTCGAACTCGCGCACCACTTCGGCGTCGCCGCCGCCGCGCGACAGCGACACCAGGCAGCGGTCGCCGCGCGGCTCGAGGCAGGTCACGCCGGCCCAGACCCAGTTCTCGTGCTCTTCGCGCGCCAGCGCGTCGAGGTCGATCACGGTTTCCCAGGCTGGCGCATCCTTGCGGTATTCGGACAGGGTGGTGCGGCGCCAGATGCCGCGTTCGTGGTGGGCGTCGCGCCAGAAGTTGTACAGGTAGTCGCCGTGGCGGCTGACGTAGGGGATGCGATCCTTGGCGTCGAGGATGGCCTGCAGGCGCACCCGCAGGGCCTCGTGCGCGGCGCCGCCCAGTTCGCGTTCGGCGATGGCGTTTTTCTCGCGCACCCAGGCCAGCGGGCGCTCGCCGCCGACGTCTTCCAGCCAGAGCCAGGGGTCCTGCGCAGCCTGGGCCTGCGCCTGGGTCTGAGCCTGACCTTCCGCGCCCGCCAGCGCCGCCAATCCGAGAAGTGCTTTTGCCGCCATGTTACGCATCCGTTCGTCCTTAGAGCCTATCCCAGTAGGGAATGAGTCGTTGTTGACGCGCCTGACAAGCGGGTGCCGCGTTGCTCGTCGCGCATTTGGCAGATTCGTGGCTCGCCACGCGGCCTCCTCGCGCCTTGCTCCCAGTTGCCATGCATCGCCTACGCGCACGTCGTCCTCAACTTCCTCCTCCCAACTGGGATAGGTTCTTACTGCCGAGCGCCACCATGGCGATCCGATAGCGTATATTATCAACAATCTTGCGTCGCTCACTTTCACTGAACGGCAAACACCATGGGGCTTTCGATCACCCGCAACATCGGCGCGGCCGGCGGCGCACGCGGCACCACCCGCATCGCGCTGTGGGGCGCAGGCCTGTGGCTGGCCCTGCTGGTGGGCGCGGCGCTGCACATGGCGGCAAGCCGCGCGGTCGAGGAGGAGGCGCGGCGCCGCTTCGACAACCGGGCGCGTGCCACCCAGGAGCGGCTGGCCGCTGCCATCAAATCCTATGGCGAAGTCACGCGCGCGCTGGCGGCGCTGTTCGCGGCCGGGGCGCGACCGCGCTCAGAACCGCGCTCGGAGCCAGTAACGCGCCTGGAATTCCACCGCTACGTGGCGGCGCTCGACCTGCGCACCAACTATCCGGCGATCGATGCCGTCTCCTATTCGCACGAAGTGCTTGACGCCGAACGCGAGGCATTCGAGGCCGCCGTGCGCGCCGACCGCAGCCTCGACCCGCGCGGCTATCCGGGCTTCGCCATCAGGCCGCCGGGGCGGCGTCCCAGCTACAGCGTGCTCACCTATATCGAACCGCCCGCGGCGCTCCCGGAGAAGTTCGGCTTCGATATCGCCGCCAACCCGGCCGTGGCCGAGTCGATGGCGCGGGCGCGCGACACCGGCGGCATGAGCGCTTCCGGCCAGCCGGTGCGGATGCTCAACCCGGTGCCGCATCTGGCCCTCGGCATGCGCGTGCCGGTGTACCGCGGCGGCGCGGCGCCCGCCACGCTCGCCGAACGCCGCGCCGCCCATGTCGGTGGCGTCGGCATCACGTTCTCGGTGCCGGCGCTGGTCGAAGGGGCGCTGGCCGGCGTCGGCGAGGCGAAGGTCGCGCTGTCGCTGTTCGCCGCCGGCCACCGGGCCGACCCGCCGCCGCCGGACCTGCCGCAGCTGGCGCTGGCTCCTGCCGACCGCCTGCTGTACGGCGACGATGCCGTGCGCACGCGGGCGCTCGATGAATCCACCACCTTCACAGCGGTGCTGCCGGTGCACTTCGGCGGGTTGCTCTGGAAGGCGCATTTCAGCGCGCCGAAAGACGCGCTGTACGTGCCCTTCGACCGCCGTTTTCCGCTGCTGGCGCTGGCCGTCGGCTTTGCCGCCACGCTGCTGGTCTACAGCCTGTTCCTCACCCTGTACTGGTCGCGCCGCGGCGCCATCGAGCAGCGCACGCTGCTCGACACGGTGCTCGACAACCTCGATGCCTTCGTCTTCATGAAGGACCGCGACCGGCGCTTCCGCTATGTGAATGCCAAGACGGCGCAGGCGCTGGGACGCAGCGCGGAACAGGTAGTCGGTCGCGTCGACCGCGAGGTGATGCCGGCGGACATGGCCGACGCCGTCTGGGAGCGCGAGCGCGCCGTCTTCGACGGCACCCGTCGCGCCAGCCAGGTCGAAATCGTCATGCCTGACGGCGTAGCGCTCCAGGTGTGGGAGGTGAAGGTGCCGGTGCGCCTCGACGGCGACGTCAGCGGGGTGCTGTGCGTGGCCACCGACGTGACCGAACTGCACCAGTTGAAAGCCCGGGCCGACGCCGCGAACCAGGCGAAGAGCGACTTCCTGTCGAACATGAGCCACGAAATCCGCACGCCGATGAACAGCATCATCGGCATGACGCACCTGGCGCTCAGGTCGGCCGCCGACCCCAGGCAGCGCGACTACCTGGAAAAGATCCACCACTCCGGCCAGCACCTGCTCGGGATCATCAACCACATCCTGGACTTCTCGAAGATCGAGGCCGGGCGCCTGGAGCTGGAACTGGTCGACTTCCGGCTGGATGCCCTGATGCGCAACCTCGAGACCCAGCTCGGCGAGGCCGCCGCCGCGAAAGGCCTGCGCCTTGAGTTCGACGTCGCGCCCGAGCTGGCGCGCCCCTTGCGCGGCGACCCGCTGCGCCTGGAGCAGGTGTTGCTCAACTTCACCGGCAACGCCATCAAGTTCTCGGAGCGCGGCAGCATCGCCATCCGTGCCCGTTCCGTGCGTGCCTTCGGCCTCGAAACGCTGGTGCGCTTCGAGGTGCAGGATGGCGGCATCGGCATCGACCCGGCCGAGGTGGCGCAACTGTTCACCCCCTTCCACCAGGCCGACCCCTCGACCACGCGGCGCTACGGCGGCACCGGCCTGGGGCTGGTGATCAGCAAGCAGTTGGCCGAACTGATGGGCGGCGAGGTCGGCGTCGAGAGCGTGCCCGGGCGCGGCAGCACCTTCTGGTTCACCGCGCGCCTGGGGCAGGGCGGCCGGCCGGTGCGGCGCGAGGTGCAGGGCATGCCGCCCGCCGTCCTGCGCCTGGATGGCGCCGCGGTGCTGCTGGTCGAAGACAACGTGTTCAGCCAGCAGGTCGGGCGCGAACTGCTGGAAGCGGCGGGCGCCGCCGTGGCCGTCGCCGACAACGGCGCCGAAGCACTCGAACTGCTGCGCGGCCGGCACTTCGACTGCGTGCTGATGGACCTGCAGATGCCGGTGATGGACGGTTTCGAGGCCACGCGCCGCATCCGCGCCGACGAGCGGCTGAAGGATACCGTCGTGATCGCGATGACGGCCAACGCCGGCGTCGTCGACCAGGAACGCTGCATGGCGGCCGGCATGAACGAGTTCCTGACCAAACCGGTCGCGCCGGATCACCTGGTGGCGACGATCCTGCGCGCGATCGGGCGTGGCCGGCCGGCGGCCGGGCGCAGCGCTGCTGCGGCTTCTCCTGCGCCGCCGCTGCTCGACACCGCCGTGCTGGCCAGCACCTTCGGCGCCGATCCCGCCAGGATGCGCAAGTTCGCCTCCATGTTCCTCGACAGCGCGCGCGAGGGATTGGCCGAGATCGACATTGCCCTGGTGTCGAACGACCTGGCGCGTGCCGGGGCCGTGGCGCACCGCCTGAAGTCGTCGGCACGCTCGGTCGGGGCGATGGCGTTCGCCGAGGCCTGCCAGGACCTCGAAGGCCAGCATCAGGACGGTATTAATCGCGGTGCAATTGCTCAGGCCAGGGCATTGAGCGCCCGCCTGCGCAGCATGTTTGCGCGTCTGGAACGGCAGGTGGCGACGGAGCTTGGCGCCCGCGCAACGGATGGACACTGAGCGCCGCTGAATTGTCGAGTAAAGGGGCGGATTTCCCGCCCTGACTTTCGCCGCGCCGCCGAAAAGAGTATCCTGTGGCACCCCAGAGCTGCCCGACCATATTTTCCCGATGTCCTCCCCGATCACGCCCGGCCTGCTGATTTTGCATGGCAACCAGATGGAAATGCTGCGCGAAGCCGTCTTCGACTGGCTGCGCGGCCATCCGCTCGGGCCGCTCGAGCAGGAGACCATCCTGGTGCAGTCGAACGGCTTCGCCGAGTGGCTGAAGATCGCGCTGGCCGAGGAACTCGGGGTCTGCGCGGCCACGCGCGTGGCGCTGCCGGCGCGCTTCCTGTGGGAGGCCTACCGTACCATGCTGGGGCGCGAACGGGTTCCCACCCGCTCGCCCTTCGACAAGGACCCGCTCACCTGGCGCCTGATGCGCCTGCTGCCGACGCTGCTGCAGGAACCGGAATTCGCGCCGCTGACCCATTTCCTCGGCGACGGCTGCCCCGAGCGCCGCCTGCAGCTGGCCGAGCGCCTGTCCGACCTGTTCGACGGCTACCAGGTCTACCGCGCCGACTGGCTGACCGACTGGGAAATCGGCCGCGACCAGCTGCGCCGCCCCGGCGGCGATCCGGTGCCGCTGGCGCCGGACCAGCGCTGGCAGGCGCGCCTGTGGCGCGCCGTGCACGAGAGCGTGCCACCGATGCAGCGCGGTACCGGGCGCGCCGCGATCCACGAGGTATTCGTCGCCAGGATCCTGTCCGGCGATCCGCCCGCCGGGCGCCTGCCGCGCCGCGTGGTGCTGTTCGGGATGTCGGCGCTGCCGTACCAGACCCTGCAGGCCATCGCTGCGCTGGCGCGCCACACCCAGGTGCTGCTGGCGGTGCCGAACCCCTGCCAGTTCTACTGGGGCGACATCATCGAGGGCCGCGAACTGCTGAAGGCCGCGCACAAACGCCAGCCGGCGCGCGGCGGCGTCGACCTGGCCAGCCTGCCGATCGAGGAGCTGCATGCGCACAGCCACCCGCTGCTGGCCAGCTGGGGGCGCCAGGGGCGCGACTTCGTGCGCATGCTCGACGAATTCGACAACGAGGAAGGGCGGCCCGAAGTCGGACACGGCGCTTCCGGCATGACGAAGCTGCGCATCGACCTGTTTTCCGACGGCGAAGGCGAGACCCTGCTGCAGCAGGTGCAGGCGGCGGTGCGCGACCTGCTGCCGCTGTCCGAGCACCCGCAGGTGCCGCCGGACCCGAGCGACCGATCGATCGAGTTCCACATCACCCACAGCACCCAGCGCGAAGTCGAGGCGCTGCACGACCAGCTGCTGTCCTGGTTCGCCCAGGACCCGACGCTGCGCCCGCGCGACGTGGTCGTGATGGTGCCCGACATCGACACCTTCTCGGCGGCGATCCACTCGGTGTTCGACCAGTACCGCCGCAGCGACCCGCGCCATATCCCGTTCGAGATCGGCGACACGCGCGACCGCAGCGTCAATCCGCTGCTGGTCGCCCTCGAGTGGCTGCTGCGCCTGCCGCAGCAGCGCTGCCGCCAGAGCGAAGTGCGCGACCTGCTCGACGTGCCGGCGGTGGCGGCGCGCTTCGGCCTGTCGCAGGAAGACCTGCACACGCTCGGCCAGTGGATCGACGGCGCCGGCGTGCGCTGGGGCCTGGACCGCGAGCACCGCAGCGGCCTCGGGCTGGGTGCGGCCGGGGAGCAGAACGCCTGGATCTTCGGCGTGCGGCGCATGCTGCTCGGCTACGCCAGCGGCGCCGGCGCGCGCTTCGGCGACATCGAACCATATGCCGAGGTCGGCGGCCTGGACGCGGCGCTGGCCGGTTCGCTGGCCCAGCTGGTCGAGTGCCTGCTCGAGTGGCGCGCGCGCCTGGCCGAGCCGCGCACGCCCGCCGAATGGGGCGTGCAGGCGCGCGCGCTGCTGGCCGCCTTCTTCGACGGCCGCGAGGAGGGCGACCGCCTGACGCTGGCGCAACTGAACGAGGCGCTGCAGTGCTGGCTCGAGATGACCGACACCGGCGGCTTCGACGAGCCGGTGCCGCTCGCCGTGCTGCGCGAGGCCTGGCTGGGGCAGATCGACCAGCCGACACTGAACCACCAGTTCGTCTCCGGCGGCATCACCTTCTGCACCCTGATGCCGATGCGTGCCGTACCCTTCCGGGCCGTCTGCCTGCTCGGCATGAACGACGGCGACTTCCCGCGCCGCTCGCCGCAGGCCGACTTCGATTTGCTGGCGCTGCCGGGCATGAGCCGTCCGGGCGACCGCTCGCGCCGCGACGACGACCGCTACCTGATGCTCGAAGCCCTGCTGGCCGCGCGCGACAAGCTGTACGTCAGCTGGGTCGGGCGCAACGTGCGCGACAACAGCGAGCAGCCGCCCTCGGTGCTGGTGTCGCAGCTGCGCGACTACCTGCGCGCCGGCTGGCGGATGGACCTGTCCGCCATCACCACCGAACACGCGCTGCAGCCTTTCAGCCGCCGCTATTTCGAGGAGGGCGGGCTGCTCACCTATGCGCGCGAATGGCGTGTCGCCCACAACGAAGCTCAGGACGGTGACGGTGTGGCGGGCGCGGATGCGCTCCCTCCCTACGAACTCGAACCGGACTTCCGCCTGAAGCTCTCGGAACTGGCCAGCTTCATGAAGCAGCCGGCGCGCTTCTTCTTCCGCCGGCGCCTGGGCGTGGTGTTCGGCGAAGCCGAGGTGATCGGCGAGGACGAGGAGCCATTCGCGCTCGACGCGCTGGACCGCTACTTCCTGGAAGACAGCCTGCTCGACGACGGCGGCACGGTCGAGGAACTGGATGAGGTGCGCGAGGCGCTCACCGCACGCGCCGAGCGCCTGGCGCGCGAAGGCGTGCTGCCGATCGGCCTGGTCGGGCGCCAGTGGCAGGAACAGCTGGTGGACGGCCTGGTGCCGGTGCGGCGCGCCTGGCTGAAGCTCGGCGCGCGCTTCCCGCACAGCGCGCCGAAACTGCCGGTGCACCTGGAACTCGGCGGCGTCGTGCTGGAAGACTGGGTCGACCGCCTGCGCAGCGACGGCGAGCGAGTCGCCTGGGTGATGCAGATATCCTCGAAGGTGCTCGACAAGTCGGGCGCGCCGCGCGGCGACAAGCTGATCGCAGCCTGGCTGCGCCAACTGGCCGCGGCCTGCACGGGGGCCGGCGTCACCGGCTACCTGGTGGCGCGCGACGCCGTGCTGACGATGCCGCCGCTCGATCCGGAAGTGGCCCGGGCGGCGCTGGCGAACGTGGTGGCGCTGTGGCGCCGCAACCTGGACGCGCCGCTGGCGGTGGCCTGCAAGACTGCGCTGGCGCTGCTGGCCGAGGGCGACCCGCGCCTGGTCTACGACGGCGGTTTCGAATTGTCGGGTGAGGTGGAGGAACCCTGCCTGGCGCGCCTGTGGCCCGATTTCGCCAGCCTGACGGCAGCCGGCGACTGGCCGGCGCTGGCCGAGGGCCTGTACGGCGGGCTGGCGGGCTGGCTTGCCAGCCAGGTCAAGGTCGTCCCGCACGGCGCAGGCGATGAAGGGGAGGCGGCATGAGCCAGCTGCTCGACCCCCTGTCGTTCCCGCTGCACGGCTCGCGCCTGATCGAGGCCAGCGCCGGCACCGGCAAGACCTGGACCATCGCCGCGCTCTACCTGCGCCTGGTGCTCGGCCACGGCGGCGCCGACGCTTTCACTCGACCGCTGCTGCCGTCCGAGATCCTGGTGATGACCTTCACCCGCGCCGCCACGCGCGAACTGTCGAACCGCGTGCGCGAGCGCCTGGTGGGGGCGGCCGCGTACTTCCGCGGCGAAGCCGACGAGTCCGATCCCTACCTCGACGAGCTCGCCGCGAGCTACGCCACCGACAGCGAACGACAAATCGCCGCGCACCGCCTGGTGCTGGCCGCCGAGACGATGGACGAGGCGGCGATCTTCACCATCGACGCCTGGTGCCAGCGCATGCTGCGCGAGCACGCTTTCGATTCCGGTAGCCTGTTCGACGAGGAACTGGTGAGCGACGAGCGCGCCCTGTTCGAAGACGCGGCCCACGATTACTGGCGCCAGCACGTGTACCCGCTCAACAGCGCCGCGCTGGCCGCGGTGCTCGGCTGCTGGAGCGACGTGCACAGGATGAAGGCCGCGGTGCGCGACCTGGTGGGGCGCACCGCCACGCTCGGCATGCCGGACCCGGAACCGCTCGCCAGCCTGGTGGCGCGCCTGCAGCGCGCGCAGCAGGCGGAACTGGCGCGCCTGAAGGAGGGCTGGTTCGAGCGCGCCAACGAGATGGAAGCCTGGATCGGCGCCCAGCAGCAGATCAACCCGAAGTGCTTCAACGGGAACATGATGCGGGCCGCCTCGGTGCCGAAGTGGTTCGAGGCCTTGCGCGCCTGGGCGCGCGACGAGGCGCGGGTACACCCCGACCTCAACGAGACCGCCTGGAAGCGGCTGGCGCCGCAGGGTCTCATGGAGGCCTTCAGCAAGAACTTCAGCGCCGAGGTGCCGGCCTGCTTCGACTGTACGGAGGAGCTGCGCGCGGCGCTGGCCGCGATCGAGCCGCTGTCGCACGCGCTGCTGCGCCACGCGGCCGGCCACATCGCGCGCCGCACGGCGGAGCTGAAGGCGCAGCGCCGCCAGTTCGGCTTCGCCGACATGCTGGCGCGCCTGAAGGATGCGCTGGAAGGCGCGAACGGCGAGGCGCTGCGGCGGCGCATCGTGACCCAGTACCCGGTCGCGCTGATCGACGAATTCCAGGACACCTCGCCTGACCAGTACCGCATCTTCGACCTGCTGTACCGCGTCGCCGACAACGATCCGGCCCAGGGCCTGTTCCTGATCGGCGACCCGAAGCAGTCGATCTACGGCTTCCGCGGCGCCGACATCCACAGCTACCTGGCCGCGCGCCGCGCGACCACCGGCCGCCACTACCAGCTCGGCATCAACTACCGCTCGACCGCCGCGCTGGTCGAGGCCGTGAACCGCCTGTTCAGCCATGCCGAAGGCCACGACGGACACCCGGGCCATGCGCATGGCGCCTTCCGCTTCCGCCGCGGCGAGGTCAACCCGCTGCCCTTCGAGCCGGTGAAGGCGGCCGGCCACAAGGCCGAACTGGTCGGCGTCGACGGTCCCTACCAGGCGCTGGCCCTGTGCACCACGCCGCTCGATGACCTGAAGGCCGACGACTACCGCGCCTTCTTCGCCCACCACTGCGCCGAGCACATCGTCACGCTGCTGAACGACCCGCGCGTCGGCTTCCGTGAAGGAGCGGGATTCAAGCGCCTGGTGCCGGCCGACATCGCCATCCTGGTGCGCGACCGGCGCGAGGCCGCCGCCATCCGCCAGGCCCTGGTGCGGCGCCGGATCGCGAGCGTCTACCTGTCCGACAAGGACTCGGTGGTCGAGAGCGAGGAAGCGGCCGACGTGCTGCGCTGGCTGCATGCGGTGGCCAATCCGCTCGATGGCGGCCTGGCGCGCACCGCCCTGGCCACGCGCACGGCCGGCCTGTCGCTGGTGGAGCTGGCGCAGCTCTCCGGCGACGAAGCCGTGTGGGAGGAACGCGTCGAGCAGCTGAAAGCCCTGCACGTGTGCTGGCAGCGCCAGGGCGTGCTGGCGATGCTGCGCCGCTTCATCCACGAACTGGGCCTGCCGGCGCGCCTGCTGCGCCAGCCGGGCGGCGAACGGCGCCTGACCAACCTGCTGCACCTGGCCGAACTGCTGCAGGAAGCGAGCGGCCAGCTCGATGGCGAGGGGGCGCTGGTGCGCTGGTTCGCGGAACAGGTCGAGGGCCTGGGCGAGGGCGGCGACGAGCGCGTGCTGCGCCTGGAGTCCGACGCCGAGCTGGTCAAGGTCATCACCGTGCACAAGTCCAAGGGCCTGGAATACCCGCTGGTCTACCTGCCGTTCGCGGTCACCGCGCGCAAGACCGACAAGCGCAACCGCACCTTCTTCGAGTACGTGCACGAGGATGGCGCGCGCCACATCGACCTGGCGCTGTCCGAGGAAGCGCTGCTGGCGGTCGACCGTGCGCGTCTGGAAGAAGACCTGCGCCTGCTGTACGTGGCGCTGACCCGTGCGCGCCACTTCCTGTGGCTGGGCGTGGCGGCGGTCGCATCCGGCAAGAAGGGTGAAAACCGCCTGCACGAATCGGCGTTCGGCTACCTGCTGGGCGGCGGCACGCCGGTCGCGGCCGGCGCCCTGCACGAGCGGCTCGGGCGGCTGCGCGGCGAGTGCGGCGGCATCGCATTGCACACGCTCGACCTGCCCGAGGGCTGCACCATGTACGACCGCGTCGAGGAGCGCGCGCCGCTGGTGGAGCCGCCGGCCTTCGAGGCCGACTTCGAACGCAACTGGTCGGTCGGCTCGTTCACCTCGATCACGCGCCATACCACCGCTGCACCCGCGGCGACACCGATGCGCGCCGCCGAGGAGACCCTGCTCGAGGACGAGGAGGCGATCGCGGCGGCGCGCCGGGTCGACGACGCGCCCTGGCACCGCTTCCCGCGCGGTTCGGTGCCCGGCAACTTCCTGCACGAGCAGCTCGAGTGGATCGGGCAGGAAGGCTTCGACATCATCGACGACCCGAACTTCGATGCACGCCTGGCGCAGCGTATCGAGCGGGCCGGCTGGGGCCACCGCAGCGAGGACGCCATCGCCTGGCTGCGCGCCGTGGTCGGCACCGTGCTGCCGCCGCTGGGCGCGAGTCTGAGCGAAGTGAAAAACACGGTGCCGGAGATGGAATTCTGGTTCCCGAGCGAGGGCCTGGCCCTGGGCGCGCTCGACCGCCTGTGCCGGCGCCGCCTGCTCGGCAACGTGCCGCGGCCGACCTTGCCCGAGCGTGCGCTGCACGGCATGCTCAAGGGTTTCGCCGACCTCGTGTTCGAATACGAGGGCCGCTACTGGGTGCTCGACTACAAATCGAACGCGCTCGGCCCGAATGACGACGCCTACACGAAGCGCGCGATGGAGGCGGGCATGGCCGGCCACCGCTACGACATCCAGGGCGCGATCTACATGCTGGCGCTGCACCGGCTGTTGCGCAGCCGCCTAGGCGCGGACTACGACCCGGCGCGCCAGCTGGGCGGCGCCGTGTTCCTGTTCCTGCGCGGGATCGCCAACACCTCGACGCACGGCTGCTGCCTGCTCGAACCGGACGTCGCGCTGCTCGACGGCCTGGACCAACTGCTCGGGAGGG
>JBBWZO010000110.1:0-12281 GCA_039649125.1 Massilia sp.
GCCGCGCTCGGCGCCGGCCTGCCGGTGTCGGATGCGACCGGTTCGATGGTGGTCGACATCGGCGGCGGCACCACCGAAGTGGGCATCATCTCGCTGGGCGGCATGGTCTACAAGGGCTCGGTGCGCGTGGGCGGCGACAAGTTCGACGAAGCCATCGTCAACTACATCCGCCGCAACTACGGCATGCTGATCGGCGAGCAGACCGCCGAAGCGATCAAGAAGGCCATCGGTTCGGCCTTCCCGGGTTCGGAAGTCAAGGAAATGGAAGTCAAGGGCCGCAACCTGTCCGAAGGCATCCCGCGCTCGTTCACGATCTCGAGCAACGAGATCCTGGAGGCGCTGACCGACCCGCTGAACCAGATCGTCTCGGCCGTCAAGAACGCGCTGGAGCAGGCCCCGCCGGAACTGGGCGCCGACATCGCCGAGAAGGGCATGATGCTGACCGGCGGCGGCGCGCTGCTGCGCGACCTGGACCGCCTGCTGATGGAAGAGACCGGCCTGCCGGTGCTGGTGGCCGAAGACCCGCTGACCTGCGTGGTGCGCGGTTCGGGCATGGCGCTGGAGCACAACGACAAGCTGGGTTCGATCTTCTCGTACGAGTAATTCGACCGCATTGTGAATAGAGAGTAAGCGTGGGCAGGCGCGCGGCGAAAGCCGATCGCCTGCCCATGCTGCCATTCACGGCCCCCTTGGCCGTTACATAGAAATCCATGGATTACAGTCCTCCGCCGCTATTCAAACAGGGCGCCCCGGCGCGGGTGAAGGTGATCGTGTTCGCCCTCCTGTCGCTGGTGCTGCTGGTGGTCGACGCGCGCATGCATGTCCTGGGTACGGTGCGCCAGGTGGCGGCCACCATCCTCTACCCGGTGCAGATGGTCGCGCTGATGCCGCGTGACGCCGTCTCCAGCATGGGCGGCTATTTTTCCTCGCTCTCGAGCCTGCAGAACGAAGTGCGCGAACTGAAGTACCAGCAGGTGGCACAGGCGCAGGCGATGCAGCAGGCGCAGCTTCAAATGGCCGAGAACGCCCACCTGCGGCGCCTGCTCGAAGCGCGCGAGGCGCTGCCGGTCGGATCGATCATGGGCGAAATCCTGTACGACGCGCGCGATCCGTCGACGCGCCGCATCGTGCTCGACCGCGGCAGCCGCAACGGCGTGCAGCCGGGCCTGCCGGTGATCGACAACGCCGGCGTCATCGGCCAGGTGACCCGCGTCTTCCCGTTCACCTCCGAAGTCACCCTGCTGACCGACCGCGACCAGGCCATTCCGGTGCAGGTGCTGCGCTCGGGCCTGCGCAGCATCGCCTATGGCCGCGGGCGCTCGGGCCTGCTCGACCTGCGCTTCGTCGCGCCGGATGCCGACATCCAGGTCGGCGACGTGCTCGTCACCTCGGGCCTGGACGGCATGTATCCGGCCGGGCTGGCCGTGGCAAAGGTGACCCAGGTCGAGAAGGTGGCGGCCGGCGCCTTCGGGCGCGTGGTCTGCCAGCCGCTTGGCGGCGTCGACCGCAACCGCCAACTGCTGATCGTGAAGTCGAACATGATGCGCGAGCCGCGTCCGGCGAATGCAGCGCCGGCGCATGGCGCTTCGCGCCGCAACCTGCCGAAGATGGATCCGGTGCCGCTGCCGCCGCTGCCGCCTTCGCCGCTGCCGGCGCAGGGCGTGGCGCAGCAGCAGGGGAGCGTTGCGGGAGCCGCGCCGGCAACGCCGTCCGCCGCACCGGTTCCCGCCGCGGCCGCGCCAGCCGCGGTCCCGAACACCGGCGCGCCGGCGCGCGGCGCCGCTGCGCCTGTCGTTCCGCGCCAGCCGGCAGCGGGGGCAGCGGGTTCCGCGCAGCCCGCCGCCACGGGTACGCCCGCGGCCGGCGCGGCGCCACGTACCGGCGCCGGCGCCGCGCATGAAGCCGTTCGCCCGGCCGGCGTTCCGACCGCCGCGGCCGCCACCATCGCGCCTGCCGCCGCGCAGCCGGCCAATCGCCAGGAAGGTGCATAATGCCCGGACACCGCCCGAACTACATCCTGCTGCCGGTCAGCCCGCTGTTCATCGCGTTCAGCCTGACCTGCGCCTTCATGCTCAACCTGCTGCCGTGGGGACGCTGGATCGGCGCGCCCGATTTCGTGGCGCTGGTGCTGGTCTTCTGGGGCATCCACCAGCCGCGCAAGGTCGGCATCGGCGTGGCGTTCGGCATGGGCCTGCTGATGGACGTGCACGACGCTACCCTGCTGGGCGAGAACGCGCTGGCCTACACGCTGCTGTCCTACGTGGCGACCATGATCCACCGCCGCGTGCTGTGGTTCCCGGTGGGGACCCAGGCCATGCACGTGTTCCCGCTGCTGCTGCTGGCGCAGGCCATCCAGGTGCTCGTGCATTTCCTCGCGACCGGCCAGTTCACCGGCTGGCTGCACTTCATCGAAAGCGCGGTGGCGGTGGCGCTGTGGCCGGTAATCACCTGGCTGCTGCTGGCGCCGCAACGCCGCGCGGTCGACCGCGACCATACCCGCCCGATCTGATGTCCGCGCCGATCGTCGGGCCCGGCAACGAACGGGCGCAGTATCGATCGAACGCCGTAATGACTGAACGCAGTAATGACTGAGATTAAAGACAGCGACCGCGAAATCCACCACTTCCGGCTGCGCCTGACGGTGCTGCTCGGGCTGGTGTTCGTCTGCTTCGGCATCCTGGTGGCCCGCTTCGTCTGGCTGCAGGTGATCCAGCACGACAAATACCACGCCCAGGCCGAGGACAACCGCATCGCGCTGGTGCCGATCGTGCCCAACCGCGGCCTGATCGTCGACCGCAACGGCGTGGTGCTGGCCCGTAACTACTCGGCCTACACGCTCGAGATCACGCCCTCGAAACTCCAGGCGAACATGGAATCGGTGATCGACGAGCTGTCCAAGCTGGTGGCGATCGAGCCGCGCGACCGCAAGCGCTTCAAGCGCCTGCTGGAAGAGTCGCGCAGTTTCGCCAGCGTGCCGATCCGCACCCGCCTGACCGACGACGAGGTGGCCCGCTTCACCGCCCAGCGCTTCCGCTTTCCCGGCGTCGAGGTGCAGGCGCGCCTGTTCCGCCAGTACCCGCTGGGCGAAGTGGCCTCGCACGTGATCGGCTACATCGGCCGCATCAACCAGAAGGAATCGGACGCCCTGGCCGAGAGCGAGCACGCCGCCAACTACAACGGCACCGAACACATCGGCAAGGAAGGCCTCGAGAAGAAGTACGAGAGCTACCTGCACGGCACCACCGGCTACGAACAGGTCGAGCGCTCGGCCGGCGGGCGCGCGATCCGCACGCTGTCGCGCCGTCCGCCGGTCCCGGGCAGCAACCTGATCCTGTCGATCGACATCGAACTGCAAAAGGTCGTCGAGGAAGCCTACGGCGACCAGCGGGGCGCTTTTGTTGCGATCGAGCCGGAGACCGGCGACGTGCTCGCCTACGTATCGCGCCCCGGTTTCGACCCGAACCTGTTCGTCGACGGCATCGATTCCCAGAGCTGGAACGAACTGAATACCTCGCTCGACCGTCCGCTGATGAACCGGCCGCTGTCGGGCACCTATCCGCCGGGTTCGACCTTCAAACCCTTCATGTCGCTGGCCGCGCTGGAGCTGGGCCTGCGGCGGCCGTCGGACGGCATCCGGGACCCCGGCTTCTACATGCTGGGCGGGCACCGCTTCAACGACGACAAGCCGGGTGGCCACGGCTTCGTCGACATGTACAAGTCGGTGGTCGAGTCCTGCGACACCTATTACTACCAGCTCGGCAACGAGATGGGGATCGACCGCCTGTCCGCCTTCATGCGGCCGTTCGGCTTCGGCGAGCCGACCGGCATCGACCTCGAGCACGAAAAGACCGGCGTGTTGCCGTCGAAAGAGTGGAAGGCGCAGCGCTTCCGCCGCAACCGCGCAGCCCAGAAGTGGGTCGGCGGCGATACCATCTCGGTCTCGATCGGGCAGGGCTTCAACAACTACACGATGATCCAGCTGGCGCACGCGGTGGCCAACCTGGCCAACAATGGCGTGGTCATGAAGCCGCACCTGGTCAAGCTGATCGAAGATGGCGCCACGCGCCAGCGTACGCTGACCACGCCCAAGGAAAGCCGCCGCATCCCGCTCAAGCAGGAAAACATCGACTTCATCAAGCAGACGATGGTGGGCGTGACCCAGGAATCGTACGGCACGGGTCACCGCGCCTTCGCCAACGCCGGGTATATTTCGGCCGGCAAGACCGGCACCGCCCAGGTCATCGGCCTGAAAGGGCAGAAGTACAACGCCAATGCGATCGACGAGCGCCACCGCGACAACGCGCTGTATGTCGCCTTCGCGCCGGCCGACAAGCCGCGCATCGCGATCGCGCTGGTGGTCGAGAACGCCGGTTTCGGCGCTTCCGCGGCGGCGCCGATCGCGAGAAAGGCGCTCGACTACTACCTGCTGGGCAAGCGCCCGCCGCCGCCGAAAAAACCCGACGGCGCCAAGCCGGCGGCGCCGGTCGTGACCGCCGCCGTCGCCGCGTCAACCCGCCACCAGGAGTAAAACAGATGGCTTATTATCCGGAGCGGCGTTCCCTCGGCCGCCGCCTGAAGCCGTATTTCAACGTGTTCGACTGGCCGCTGGCCATGATCCTGTTCATGCTGGTCACCACCAGCATGATCACCATGTCCTCGGCCGGCGCCGAATACCCGGGCCGCGTCGAAGCGCAGATGCGTAATTTCATCCTTGCCTTTGCGGTGATGTGGGCGGCCTCGCTGCTGTCGCCGCAGACCCTGATGCGCATCGCGGTGCCGGTGTACACCGTCGGCGTGACGCTGCTGGTCGCTGTGGCGCTGTTCGGCATCATCAAGAAGGGGGCGCGGCGCTGGCTGTACGTCGGGGTCGACATCCAGCCATCCGAGATCATGAAGATCGCCACGCCGCTGATGATCGCCTGGTATTTCCAGCAACGCGCCAAGGTGGCGGACTGGAAAGCCTTCATGATCGCCGCCGTCCTGCTCCTGATTCCCTTCGTGCTGATCGCCAAGCAGCCCGACCTTGGCACGGCCCTGCTGGTCGGCGGGTCCGGTTTCTACGTGATCTTTCTCGCCGGCCTGCCCTGGAAAGTGCTGATCGGGCTGGCCGTGACCGCCGCCGCCAGCATGCCGGTGGCCTGGTCGATGCTGCACGACTACCAGCGCGAGCGGGTGATGACGTTGATCGATCCGACGTCCGACCCGCTGGGCAAGGGTTTCCACATCATCCAGTCGGTGATCGCCATCGGCTCGGGCGGCGTGACGGGCAAGGGCTACCACCAGGGCACGCAAGTCCAGCTCGAATTCGTGCCCGAGCAGACCACCGACTTCGTGTTCTCGGTGTACTCGGAAGAATTTGGACTAGTCGGCAACCTATTTCTTTTGGTAATCTATCTACTGCTGATCGGCCGCGGCGCCATGATCGCGGCTAACGCCCCGAACATGTTCTCGCGCTTGCTGGCGGGTGCGATCACGATGATTTTCTTCACGTATGCTTTTGTCAACATGGGCATGGTGAGTGGAATCCTGCCTGTCGTCGGAGTTCCATTACCTTTCATGAGCTACGGCGGTACCGCGTTCATCACACTCGGGCTCGGCGCCGGTATATTGATGAGCATACAAAGGCACCGAAAGCTGGTGCAGACCTGAATGGAGGAGGATGCGATGACCGCTCCGAGACATCTCCCAGCGGTCATTGCCCTCGCGGCATTCATGACCGGATGCGGATCGACTGGCGAACACAAAAGTCTGATTCCGCTGCCCTGGAAACCCAAAATGAGCTCCGTGCAGGGCTCGGTCGCGCTGCCGCCGGCCGGTTCCGGGCGCGGCGGCTACTACAAGAACGACGGCCCCGGCCTCAACATCCCGCCCGGGCTGGAACTGGTTCCCGACGCCGTCGTGCGCGCCGAACCCTACCATAAGTGGGCGAACCGTCCGTACGAGGTATTCGGCCGCACCTACACGCCTTTCGTGAACGAGAAGCCGTTCTCGCAGCGCGGCGTGGCCAGCTGGTATGGCGCCAAGTTCCACGGCCAGCGCACCTCCTCGGGCGAGCCCTACGATATGTACAAGATGACGGCGGCCCACCCGACGCTGCCGATCCCCTCGTATGCGCGCGTCACCAATGTCTCGACCGGCAAATCGGTCGTGGTCCGCATCAACGACCGCGGGCCCTTCCACGCCAGCCGCGTGATCGACGTGTCGTACACGGCGGCGCTGAAACTGGGCCTGCTGGGCAAGGGCAGCGACGAGGTCGAGATCGAGCGCCTGTTCCCGGACGATCCGATCCGCCTTGCCTCCGAGCGCCGCGCCGCGACCTCGGCCGCCCAGGCACTGCCGGCCCCGCCCGAAATCGCGTCGTTGACGCTGGAAGGCCGCGTGCAGACCGACAGCGCCGCCGTGGCGCAGGCGCTGCCTGCAGCCACCGAAGCGGCGGCCACGGCGGCCGCCGGGTTCTACCTGCAGCTGGGCGCCTACAGCCGCGCCGACAAGGCGCAGGAGATGAGCCGCCGGCTGGCCGCCGCTGGCGTGACGCTCGGCAAGCTGGAAGTCGCGCCGTCGGGCAGCGTGCACCGCCTCTACGGCGGGCCCTTCGGTTCGCGCGCCGAGGCGCAGCAGGCGGCGCGCGGCCTGCCGTCGGAGTTCGGGTTGAAGCCGATTGTGGTAAGGCGGTAGGGCGGGCGAAGGGATGTTGCAGGCGGTGCTGCCCATGCATGCCAGCGAAGCACCTGCGGCATGCGACCGTGACGACTGTAGTCGGCTTACCGGCTGCCTTACCGGCAAATATGCAACACCGCTGCCGGGAAACCGCGTCCCGCCTGCACGATGCTAGCCCGGATATCCGCGTCGATATTCCTGAAACGATAAGCGAAGCGCTGCGACTGCGGTCCGCGTGGCAGGACGCGCACGTTTTGCACCCCCTGTTTCGCCAGCGTGGCCGCATGCACCCGCGCGCCCGCTTCGGTCTTGAACACGCCCAGCGAGATCGCCCACCTCAAAGGCGAGTCGCCCTGCATCACGAAAAAGCTCGTAATGCCGCGCTCGCGCAGTTCGGCGCTACGGCGGTCCGCGCCTTCCTTGCCGCCCTGCGGCGCCAGGTAGACCAGGTGGCTCGTCACTTCCTGGAACGGCACCGTCAGGCGCGACTGGCGCGCGCCCAGGTCCAGGCGCGCCAGGCGCGTCTCGAAGCGGCGCGCGTCGCCTGCCGTGAAGGCATCGGTCTCGACGCAAGTGACCGGCGACGAGGCCGGGGCTGGCGGCTCGGCCGCCGCAAGCTCGGGCGTTTCCGTGGGCGCGCTCTCGGCAGGCACCACGGCGGCGATGGCCTGCGCCTGTTCGCCGGTGAGCAGCACCAGTTTGTCGGCGGCGAGCTGATTGCGCAGGCGCGCAGGCTCGCGCGCGCCGCCGTCCAGGCTGCCAAGCAAGCCCTGTCCGTACGCGAACACCAGCGCGTTCGCGCACAGCAAAGCCCAGAATACGAATCTCACCACGCCCTCATCTCCCGTCCATCCCGTCTGCCACGTCGGCAAGCAGCACCGCGTGCAGGCCGACCAGGACGATATTATCGACCGTCCGGTGCGCAAGCTTGAGCGCGGGCGCGATATAGGGCGCGGCGCCGCCGGAGACGATGCAGGCCGCCTGGCCATGGCGTTCACCGTGCGCGAGGACGGCGCGCTCGATCGCGCCGGCCTGGGCCGACAGGCAGCCCGAGACGATCGCGTCATTCGTGTTGTCGGCGAACAGGGGCGGCGGGGCGGCGCCCGGCGTAGCCTGCGGCAGCTGGGCGGTATTGCGCGCCAGCGCGCCGGCCATCAGTGCCAGGCCCGGCAGGATCATGCCGCCCACGAAACGGCCATCCGGGCTGACCGCATCGACGGTGGTCGCCGTACCGCAGGTGGCCACCACCAGCGCCTGGCCCGGCGCCAGCGCGCGTGCGCCGATGGCGGCGGCGAAGCGGTCGCACCCGAGCCGTTCGGGTGCGCGGTAGCCGTTGGTCAGCCCCGCGCGCGACGCGCTCGAGGCGAACCATTCGGCCTCGATCGGGGCGAGCAGGGCGGCAAGGCGTGCGCGCACTTCCGGCCCGGCCACGTTCGAGACGATGGCGCGCGTTACCCCATGCGCGTGCCAGCCGGCCCCCGCGGCATCGAGGTCGGCGTGCAGCGCCGCGCCCGCCGCGATCCACTCGCCCAGTGCGGCGCCTTCACGCGCGATCGCCCACTTCACCCGGGTGTTGCCCGCATCGACCAGCAGCAGCATCAGCTACCTTTCACGCGCAGGGACACGTCCCCGGCCAGCACCGCGACGCGTCCGTCCCGGGTGTCGAGCAGCAGGCGGCCGGCGTCGTCCACGCCTGCGGCCACGCCTTCCTGCAGCACGGCGCCGGCGTCGAGGAGGGTGACGGCCTCGCCGGCCCAGGCATGGCGCAGGTTCCAGCGCGCGGCGAAAGCGGCAAAGCCGGCGCGCTCGAACTCGCGCAGGCAGCCCGCCAGGCCGTCGAGCAGGGCCGCCAGCAGCGAATCGCGCTCCATGCGCGCCAGCCAGGGGAGCGAGGCCACCGGGCGGCCGATCTGCGCTTCCAGTTCGTCGGGCATGAGCAGGTTCAGGCCGATGCCGATTACGGCCCAGGTGCCGCCAGCCGGGGCCGCCTGGGTTTCGATCAGGATGCCGGCCAGCTTGTCGCCGTCGCGCAGCACGTCGTTCGGCCACTTCAGCCCGACCTGCACGCCGAGCCGCTCGAGCGTTTCGGCCAGCGCCACGCCGACCGCCAGCGGCAGCCCGGCCAGGCGCGACAAGCCGCCCTCGAAGCGCCACGCCAGCGAGAAGGTGAGCGAGCCTTCGGGGGAGGACAGCCAGCTGCGGCCTGCGCGGCCGCGTCCCGCGGTCTGCCTGCGCGCCACCAGCAGCAGCGGTTCGCTCAGGCTGGATGCGCGTGCCAGCAGGTCGGCATTCGTCGAGCCGGTTTCGTCGACCACCTCGACGGCCACGCGCGCGGTCGACAGCGCGGCAATCGTCCCGGCGTTCATGCGGCCTCCTTGCGGGGCTTGGTCGGGGCGCGCGAGAACAGCAGGTCGAACAGGACATTCGGCAGCGCGCCGAGCACGCGGGCGACAAAGCCCATCTGCCACGGCAGCACGCGGTAGCGGTCGCCGCGGTCGATGGCGCGCACGGCGGCGGCCGCAAAGCGGTCGGCAGGCATCAGGAAAGGCATGGGGAAACGGTTGTTGCGGGTCATGGGTGTGTCGATATAGCCCGGGGCAATGGTGACGACCCGGATGCCGGAGGTCTTCAGTTCCAGGCGCAGCGATTCGCAATACACGCGCACCGCCGCTTTCGAGGCGCAATAGGCGCCGGCGCCGCGCATGCCGCGTACGCCGGCGACGCTGCCGATGGCCACCAGCCGGCGTGGGCCCGATTGTCCCTTCATCGGTGCGATGAAGGGAGCGAAGGTCGCCACGGTGGCGTTGACGTTGGTGGCGAACACCGAGGCGAAGACCGGCAGGTCTTCAGGCCGTTCGGTGAGGGTGCCGTGCGAGATACCGGCGCAGGCGATGACGATGTCGGCGCCGCCGGCCGCGGCGAGAAAGTCGCCGGCGGCGGCCGCCAGCGCGGCATGGTCGAGGACGTCGACCGCATAGGTCCGGTGGCGATCGGGATGGGGCAGGGAAGCGGCCAGCGCCGCCAGGGCGTCGCCGCGCCGTGCGAGCAGGCCGAGGGTGGCGCCGCGCGCCGCGTACTCACGGGCCAGCGCGGCGCCGATGCCGCTCGAGGCACCCGTGATGAAGACGCGGTCCGCGCGGGCCGCGGCGGTCATTTCTTGTCCGCGCGGGCGCGCGCCACCAGCGCGTCCATCACCTGCAGGGTCGCGGCCTGCTGTTCGGTCTCATTGTGCGCGTGGCCGGGTTCGTGCGAGTGGCCCGCGCCCGCCATCGACGGCGAGGTGACGAAGCGGCCGTCGATCACGACCAGCGGCCAGTGGTCGACCCTGTATTCGTTCATCATGGCGGCGGCGCGCCGCACCTTGGCCTGCACGCCGAAGGACTGGTAGGCGTCGACGAAGCGGGCGCGGTCGATGCCGCTGCGGACCGCCCAGTCGATCACTTCCGCGTCTTCGGTAAAGCGCAGGCGCTGCTGGTGCATCGCGGCGAACGCCTTCTCGTGGTACTGCCCGGTCAGCCCCAGGGCGTCGAGCGTGTAGAACAGGCGCTGCTGCGGCAGCGCGCGCTGGCCGGCCGCCACGTGCACGCGCTTGAAGACGATGTTCGCTCCCTGTTTTTTTACCCACGCCGCCAACAGCGGCTCGAACACGTTGCAGTGCGGGCAGGCATAGGAAAAGAACTCGATGACTTCCACCCGGGCACCAGCCGGCGTCTCCATTTTCTGCGGCAGTACCTGGTACTGCCCGCCTTCCTTCGGCGCCGCAGGCGCGGCAAAGGCGGTGGACCCGGCCAAACCCAGCAGGGCGGCAGTACAGAGCAAACGACGAAGTTTTTGCATGAATTCCCCCAAAATTACAGGGGCCTCGAGAAACCGTAGCGAGCGGAAGGAGTGCTGTCTAAGAAGCGCAGCTGTACAGGCGTACAGCGAGCATCGCAAGACGGCAATCCGACGCGCAGTCGGTTTATCGGGGCCCTACCGCTGGTTGCGGACGATGGCGACATCGATGCCGCTGTCGAGCAGCTTGGCACGTGCCTTGTTGACGGCTTCCACCTGGCTGAACGGGCCGAGGCGCACCCGGTGCAGCACGCCGCTGTCGCTGGCGCGCTCGCTGATGGCGGCCTCGAAACCCAGCAGGGCGAGCTTGGCGCGGGTATTCTCGGCGTCCGACAGTTCGCGGAAGGCACCCGCCTGCAGGTAGTAGACGTATTTATCGTCGCCGCCTGCCGCCGCCGGGGCAGCGGCAACCGCGGCAGCGGCCGCCGGCGCGGCTGCCGGCGCAGGGGCCGGTGCGCCGGCTTTCGGCTCGGATGCCTCGGTCATGCCGGCGATCGCCTGGCCGAGCGGATCGGAATCGGTGGCGGCGGCCGGAGCCGGCGCCGCGGCCGGCGCCGCGGCTTTGGCGGCCTCGCGCGCGGCGATCTGTTTGTTCGCTTCGCGTGCGGCTTCGCGGTTGCCGTACATCGGCTTGTTCGGGTCGGTCGCCAGGCTCGGGTCGAGATCGGCCGGGCGGCCCATCTTGTTCGAACGGTCGGTGAACGGCGAAGCGCCCTTGGTGATCATGAGCGCGACCGCCACCGCGATACCCAGCCCGATGATCAGGCCGATGATGAGGCCGGTCAGGGTGCTGCCGCGCTGGCGCCGGAGGGAAGGAAAGCGAAGGGTGGCGGTCATGTTGCGTACTTGGTTACTTGCTTGGTTACGTGATTATGCTTGGGGTTCGTCTTGTGCCTGGTCTTGTGATTCCGTCGGGGCACGTTCCATCTTGGCCGGAGCCGACACGCCGATCAGGGCCAGGCCGTTGCGCAGCACCTGGCGGGTAGCCGCCATCAGCGCCAGGCGGGCCATCTTGACGCCTTGGTCGTCGACCAGCACGCGCTCGGCGTTGTAATAGCTGTGCAGTTCGCCGGCCAGGTCGCGCAGGTAGAAGGCTACCTGGTGCGGGCCGAGTTCGGCTTTTGCGCGCTCGAGCATTTCCGGGTAGGCCGCCAGCGTGTTCAGCAGCGTCGCTTCGCGCGGGGCGGTCAGCGGTGCCAGGTCGACGCCGGCGAGCAGCGCCTCGTCGCCGCCCCACTGCGCCAGTACCGAGCAGATGCGCGCATGGGCGTATTGCACGTAGTACACCGGGTTCTCGTCCGAAGTCTTCAGGGCGACGTCGACGTCGAACACGAATTCGGTGTCGGCCTTGCGCGAGATGAGGAAGAAGCGCACGGCGTCGCGGCCGCGCGTGATGTCGCCGTTGCCCGACCATTCGATCAGGTCGCGCACCGTCACATAGGAACCGGCGCGCTTCGAGATTTTCACTTCTTCGCCGTTCTTCATGACGGTAACCATCTTGTGCAGCACGTAGTCCGGGTAGCCCTGCGGGATGCCGATGTTGACGGCCTGCAGGCCGGCGCGCACGCGGGCAATGGTGCCGTGGTGGTCGCTGCCCTGGATGTTGATGGCCTGGTCGAAGCCGCGGCGGAACTTCTGCATGTGGTAGGCGACGTCCGGCACGAAATAGGTGTAGGTGCCGTCGGACTTGCGCATCACGCGGTCCTTGTCGTCGCCGTAGTCGGTGGTCTTCAGCCACAGCGCGCCGTCCTGCTCGTAGGTGACGCCGGCGTCGACCAGGGCCTGGACGG
>JBBWZO010000121.1:0-14736 GCA_039649125.1 Massilia sp.
AACATCATGCGCGGCTGCTTCGGCGGCTGCACCTTCTGCTCGATCACCGAGCACGAAGGCCGCATCATCCAGAGCCGCTCGGAGCCGTCGATCCTGCGCGAGATCGAGCTGATCCGTGACACCACGAAGAATTTTGCGGGGACGATTACCGACCTCGGCGGCCCGACGGCGAACATGTACCGCCTCGCCTGCAAGGATAAGAGCATCGAGGAGTCGTGCCGCCGCCTGTCCTGCGTCTATCCCACCATCTGCAGCAACCTGGGTACCGACCACAGCAAGCTGATCTCGCTGTACCGCAAGGCGCGCGCGATCCCGGGTGTCAAAAAGATCCTGATCGGATCCGGCCTGCGCTACGACCTCGCCGTGCGTTCGCCGGAATACGTGAAGGAACTGGTGACCCACCACGTGGGCGGCCTTTTAAAAATCGCGCCGGAACACACGGAGCAGGGCACGCTGTCGAAGATGATGAAGCCGGGCATCGGCGCCTATGACGAGTTCAAGCGCATGTTCGAGAAATACTCGATCGAGGCCGGCAAGAAGCAGTACCTGATCCCGTATTTCATCGCCGCTCACCCGGGCTCGACCGACGAGGACATGCTGAACCTGGCGCTGTGGCTGAAAAAGAACAATTTCAAGCTGGACCAGGTGCAGACCTTCACGCCGACGCCGATGGCGATGGCGACGACGATGTACCACAGCCGCAAGAACCCGCTGAAGAAGGTGACGGAGGATTCGGAAGTCGTGGAAACGGCGCGCAGCGGCAAGATGAGAAAAGCCCATAAGGCTTTCCTGCGCTACCACCATCCGGAGAACTGGCCGATCCTGCGCGAGACCCTGATCAAGATGGGCCGCGGCGACCTGATCGGCAATGGCGAGCGTCACCTGGTGCCAGCGGCCGGCGGCGGCCTTGAGGCGGGTCCGCGCGAGAACGGCGCCCGTGGCCAGGGGGCGGCAACGTTCGAGCGCAAGCGTCCGGGCGGGATGCCGGCACCGGCGCCGCACCAGATCGCGGCGAATGCCAAGCGCAATCCGGAACGCGCCGCTGCCGGCGCACGCGCGGCCGCACCCGCCGCCGAGCGCGCGCGGCCGTCGATCCTGTCGACTATCAAGACCAAGCCGAAAGCCGGACGCAAGTAAGCTGACGCAAGTAAGCTGACATCAGCGCGGACAAGCGCGAAGAGCTGCCGCGGCAATCGTCAAGATCGGCAGATCGGGGCGCCAGGAAAACAGCAGGAATAGCAAAGGCCAGCCATGCAGCATGCATGTGCTGGCCTTTTGTTATGTGTACCGCCTATTCGTGTTGCATAGGGGCAACGTAACATTGTCTGCAAAGCACGATCATGTTACCTCGATAATCACGTACCCGTACTAAACAATACAATCGTGCATCCCTATCTGATGAAACCGTGTGATATAGTTCTCTTAGGAAACAGTTGTTAGTCTCCTTGCATGTTTCTACCGAGCATGCCGATCGCAACGACGCCTGCTGCCCGGCGGCCCCACAAGGAACATTGCGGTGATCGAACTTCAAACTTATATGCTGGCAGTCGGCATCGGTAACCTTTCGTTTGCCCTGCTGATGAGCGCCTACATGCGCGGCACCACGCTCACGCCGGGTTTGTCCATCTGGATGTGGGCACGCATGGCCTTCGGCGCCACCCAGCTGCTCGCCTGTGCACGTCCGCAAACCGGCGCCACGGTCCTGGCGATGGTCGAATCGGCCGGCTGGATCGCCGGCCTGAGCCTGGAGACGGCAGCCTATGCGGCCTTCTTCGGCTATTCCGGTTTGCGCCGTTACCTGCTTCCCGTGTCCGGGCTGGTCCTGCTGCTGGCCTGCGTGTCATCGATGTCAGGCTTCGCCCATGCACAACTGATGGCGGTGATTTCCGCCGTCATGGGGATCGGGTCCTTCCTGATTGGCGCCGTCCTCATGCATCCGCGCTTGCCGGGCGCCACCTCACTGCAGCGCCTGATCGGCGTCAACGACGTGCTGGCCGGCGGCGCGCTGGCGCTGTGGGGTTTCCTCATGATCGAGGGCGTGACGCCCTCGCGTGCGCTCGAGTCGCTCGCCTATATCGCCGGCTACATGCTGTTGATCGTAAACGGCTTCGGTTTCCTGCTGATGAGCAAGCAGCGCGACGACATGCGCATGCAGCGCCTGGCCACCACCGACGACCTGACGGGCCTGCTGAACCGCCGCGCCTTCTTCGAACGTGCCGATGCGGCGCGCATGCTGGCGTTGCGCCAGCACCAGCCGATCGCGCTGATGATGCTCGACATCGACCATTTCAAGCAGATCAACGACTGTTTCGGCCATGCCACCGGCGACGAAGCGCTGGTCAAGTTTGCCGCCGCCTGCCTCGATGCCCTGCGCGAGCACGACATCCTGGGGCGCATGGGGGGCGAGGAATTCGCGCTGGCGCTGCCCGGCACCGGCCTGACCGGCGCGCTGCAGGCGGCCGAGCGCCTGCGCGCCGAGGTGCTCGAGACCCAACTGCTCACCTGCGGCAACAGCTACACCATGACGGTGAGCATCGGCCTGGTCGTGATCGACCCCAATGAAGACCTGCCGGCGGCGCTGGCGCGCGCGGACCAGGCCCTCTACGATGCCAAGCGCGGGGGGCGCAACCGCGTGGAAGTCGGCCCCCCCTGCGCCGCCGCGCCTGAGAGCGCCTGACAAGGCCACATGGCGGCGTTGCGCCGTCTCGCCGTACTGTCTTCGACGCTGCGCCTTGCCCTGTACGTTTTTCAGGCGCTCTCGTGGCGCCAGGTATCCTAAGCCGCGTGCCGGGCGAGACCCGACACCAGGTCCTGGACGGCCTGCAATTGCGCCGGCTTCGTCAGGTGATGGTCGAAGCCGGCGTCGGCGGAACGCAGGCGGTCGTTTTCGGTGCCCCAGCCGGTCAGCGCCACCAGGGTCATCCCTTCCAGTCCCGGTATGCGGCGCATGGCGCTGGCCGTTTCGTAGCCGTTCAGGCCGGGCATGCCGATGTCGAGGAAGGCGGCCTGCGGCATGAACTGCCGCGCCGTCGCCAGCGCGGCGAGACCGTCGTGGGCGATCCGGGTCGCGTGTCCGCTGGCTTCGAGGATCATTGACAGGGTCAGTGCCGCGTCCACGTTGTCGTCCACCACCAGCACGCGGATGCCCTCAGGCCCGGCCGCTGCCGCATCGTTCTGCCCCTGGCCGGCCATGGCGCCGGCGGCGTCGTGTGCGGCCAGCGGCAGCCGCACTTCGAAGGTGCTGCCGCGCCCGGCGCCGGCACTGGCGGCAGTGACCGTCCCGCCGTGCATCTCGACCAGGCGGCGCACCAGCGACAACCCGATCCCGAGCCCGCCCTGGGCCCGTTCCACATGGCGATCGACCTGCTTGAACATGTCGAACACGCTCGTCAGGGAGTCGGCGGGGATGCCGACGCCGGTATCGGTCACCGTGATCACGGCCACGGCGTCGACCGCGCGCACCGACAGGTCGATCCGTCCGCCGGCCGGCGTGTACTTGGCAGCGTTGTTCAGCAGGTTCGCCACCACCTGGGCGATCCGGGTGACGTCGGCGTCGACCGTCAGCGCGGCGTCCGGCATGTCAACCTCCAGGCGGTGGCGGCCAGCCTCGATCAGAGGCAGGCTGGTTTCCAGCGCACTGGCGAGGATCCGTTTCAGGTCGGCCCGTTCGCGCTTGAGTTCGAGCTTGCCGCCGCTGATGCGGGCGACATCGAGCAGGTCGTCGATCAGGTGCACCATGTGGCCGACCTGCCGCTCCATCATCTCCCGCACCTTGAGCACGGCGGCCGGCGAGTCGCCGCTCAGGCGCATCACGCCCAGGCCGCTGCGGATCGGCGCCAGCGGATTGCGCAGTTCATGGGCGAGGGTGGCCAGGAATTCGGTCTTGCGGCGGTCGGCGTCGGACAGGTCGGCCGCCAGCTGCTGCAGCTTTTCCTCGGAGCGCTTGCGCGCACTGATGTCGGAGAACAGCAGCGCCACCTTGCGGCTGCCCGGACCGCCGAGGCGGGTGGCGTAGACGTCGAACCAGCGTCCCATCGCCGTCGCCTCGCTTTCGAAGCGCACCGCCTCGCCGGTCAGCGCAACCCGGCCATAGGTGTCGAACCAGAAGCGGTCGAGCGCCGGCACCATCTCGCGCGCCGTCTTGCCGATGGCGTTCACCAGCCCGGTGTGGCGCTCGAACATCGTGTTCATCTCGAGGAAACGGTAATCGACCGGATGTTCGCCTTCGTCGAACAGCATCTCGACGATGCCGAAGCCCTGGTCCATCGATTCGAACAGGGTCCGGTAGCGTTCCTCGCTGGCGCGCAGTCGTTCCGCCGCCTGCCGGCTTTCGGTGGTGTCGAGCACGATCGCAACCAGCCCCTGGAACTCGCCAGCAGGGCCGCGTAGTGCATTGACGCTGCTGGTGCCCGGCATCCATGAGCCGTCCTTGCGCAGGTAGTGCTTGTCGATCACGAAGCCGGGGCCGCCGGTGGCCAGGCCGGCCATGCCCGCCAGGGTCGCCGCCATCGAATCGGGCGCCGTGACCTCGGCCACCGTCATGCCGAGCAGCTCGGCCTCGGTGCGGCCCAGCATGTCGCAGTATTTCTGGTTGACGAAGGTGATGCGGCCGTGCGGATCCATTTCGACCACGCCGGTGGCAGCCTGGTGCACGATCTTGGCAAACCGTTCCCGGCTTTCGTACAGTTTGCGCTCGGCGCGTTTGCGCTCGGTCTGGTCGACGCCATGGACGAGCAGGCCGGTAACCTTGCCGTCGACATCGCGCAGGGCCGTGAAGACTAGGTCGACGAACCGCTCCTCCAGCGGCGCGCCCGGATGGCGCTGCAGCATGACGGGCAGGTCGGTGCCGGAAAACGGTTCGCCGCTCCGGTAAACCTGGTCGAGCAGTTCGAGGAGGCCCTGGTTCGCGATCTCCGGCAGCGCTTCCGCTACGCTTTGGCCGACCAGGTCGCGCTTGCCGACCAGCTGCAGGTAGCGCTCGTTGACCAGCTCATAGACATGGTGCGGGCCGGTCAGCACGCACATGAAGGCGGGAGCCTGGCGGAAGGCGTCGGTCATGCGCGCGTTGGCGGCCTGCACTTCGCGCAGCAGGCGTTCCTTCTGCGCCGCCGTCTCGTGCGCCGCCGTCACGTCGCGCGACACCGCCAGCAGGTGTTGCAGGCGCTGGCCTTCGCCATAGACGGCCGTCACCATCACTTCCCACCAGCGCGGCGCACCCTTGGCCGTCGGGCAGAATGCCCGGAACCGGCCGGTGCCGCCGGCCGCGGCCAGGGCGATCGCCGCATCGATGTCGGCGTGGCTTTCCTGCGGCCAGAACGATTTCCATAGCGCGCCGGCCGCGCAGCTGAAGTCATCGATCTCCATGGCGCACATGCCGTTGCGGTTCATGGCCAGGACCTTGCCCTCATTGCTGAGCAGTTTCACGCAGTCCGGACTGCTCTCGAAGAGTTGGAGGCCGAGGGCGTTGGTGGCGAACGGGGAGGGAGTACGGCTGTCGTGCATGCTTGTTCCGGGTTGCATGCCGCCGGAAGGCGGCATCGTTAGCGAGCTGGGGCCATCTATACCATGGGCAGCAGAGGCTCACTGTTCGTTCTGTAACGCTGGCGGGCCTGTCGCCGTTAACGATGCGAATTGTATAAGCGTACGATGCCATGCGCGGCGTGACAGTGGCCGGCCGGTAAAACATTCGGGGGGAAAGCAAATCGAGACAGGAAGCGAAGAGCAAAGCGAAAACGAAGAAAGGGCCCGCAAGCGGACCCTTTTTTCTTGATGCTGGCGGAGCGGACGGGGCTCGCCCACGTCCCGCGGGCCGCGGATTCCCTTGCAGGGGAATCCCTTCTCGCCCCAATCCGTGTTCCCCACTGGGGGAACACTTCTTATCCCTATACGAAAAAAGGGCCCGCAAGCGGACCCTTTTTTCTTGATGCTGGCGGAGCGGACGGGGCTCGAACCCGCGACCCCCGGCGTGACAGGCCGGTATTCTAACCAACTGAACTACCGCTCCGTGTTACTGATCGCTACTTTGATCGCAACTAAAACTGCTTGAAGCGAAAAAAAGGTCCGACAGATCGGACCATTTTTCTTGATACTGGCGGAGCGGACGGGGCTCGAACCCGCGACCCCCGGCGTGACAGGCCGGTATTCTAACCAACTGAACTACCGCTCCGTTTTTACTGATCTGTTCTTCGATCGATACTGAATCTGGTGGGCGCTGAGAGGCTCGAACTCCCGACCTAATCCTTGTAAGGGATCCGCTCTACCAACTGAGCTAAGCGCCCCGCTCACTGTTTCAGTTTCGTCTGACGTTTGTCATCACGTCCGAAGAGGCCCGAATCATAGCGCATGGCTCCGCGAATGTGCAAGGTTTTTCCCGAAAAATATGCAAAACACGCTTTTGGCCCCGGCGTGGCAATAACAAGGCGTTTATGCCACCATCTTGTTCATTTCCCATAAGGAGCTCCAATGAACCTGCCTGATCCCCGCCAGTTCCTGTCCCGCCTGTTCGAGCATGCCCTCGGCGCGGTCGATGCCGGCGAGCTCGTCGCCCGCCACCTGCCGCCGCCGCCGCGCGGGCGCACCGTCGTCGTCGGCGCCGGCAAGGCGGCGGCGCGCATGGCCGAGGGCGTCGAGCGCGCCTGGCAGGGGCCGCTCTCGGGACTGGTGGTCACGCGCTACGGGCACGGCGCGCCGACCCGCCATATCGAGGTCGTCGAGGCCGGCCACCCGGTGCCGGACGAGGAGGGCGCGCGGGCGGCCGAAAGGATGCTGGCGCTGGTCGGCAACCTGGGCGAGGACGACCTGGTGCTGTGCCTGGTGTCCGGCGGCGGCTCGGCGCTGCTGTCCCTGCCCGCGCCTGGCATCACGCTCGAAGAAAAGCGCCACATCAACCGCCAGCTGTTGCGCAGCGGCGCGCCGATCGGCGAGATGAATTGCGTGCGCCGCCACCTGTCGGCGATCAAGGGCGGGCGCCTGGCGCTGGCCTGTCACCCGGCGCGGGTGGTGACGCTGGTGGTGTCGGATGTGCCGGGCGACGATCCGGCCGTCGTCGCATCGGGGCCGACGGTGCCCGACGCCAGCACCGGGCTCGATGCGCTGGCGATCCTGGAGCGCTACGACATTGCGGTGTCCGACGCGGTACGCGGCGTGCTGAAAGACCCGGCGCGCGCGGCGCCCCAGCGTGACGACCCGCGCCTGGCGCGCAACGAGACGATCGTGATCGCCACTGCCCAGGGCGCGCTGGAAGCCGCCGCGGCTGCCGCATGCGCAGCCGGCGTGACTCCCCTGATCCTGTCGAACAGCATCGAGGGCGAGGCGCGCGAGGTGGCGCTCGTGCACGCGGCCATCGCGCGCCAGGTGGCCGCGCACGGCCAGCCGCTGGGCGCGCCCTGCGTGATCCTGTCGGGGGGCGAAACCTCGGTCACGGTACGCGGGCAGGGACGAGGCGGGCGGAATGTCGAATTCCTGCTGGCGCTGGCGCTGGCCCTGGACGGGCAGCCCGGAGTGCATGCGCTCGCCTGCGACACCGACGGCATCGACGGCACCGAGGACAACGCCGGGGCACTGCTCGGGCCCGACACGCTGGCGCGCGCGGCCGCTGCCGGACTCGACCCGCGTGCGCGCCTGCTGGACAATGACGGCTACAACCTGTTCTCCGCGCTGGGCGACCTGGTCGTGACCGGCCCGACCCGCACCAACGTCAACGACTTCCGGGCAATCCTGGTCACTGGATGAGCTGGCTGCACGCCGGGCACTGCCGGTTGTGCAACGGGACACTACTGAGCCGTCCCTGCTAGGACGACTGTTGACTACAAGGAGATGAAAAAACTTAAGTAAGCCTTAAGCCGCGCGCTTGCGCGGCTTTTTTTATGTATTAATCATAACTAAATATATTGCATTATATGCAAAGTAACGATTGTTGTGACGAAGTTAAGAATTAATGACGTATATTATTTGGCGAAAATGAAAACGGTTCGAATAATCGATGTTTTTGTTAAATCAGCCGTGTAAACCGTTGTGAAACCGCATCACTCGATTGGAAATTCCCCGCAAGATATTTACTCCGCAGTACATTTTCTCAGCCGCCAGTCGAGGGCACATCGGTTCATAAAACCGATGACCATAAAACAAGGCATCCGCCTTGACGGAAAAACTACACAACAAAGGGCTTAACATGAAGTCGACGCATTCGATTCAACCGGGGTTGTTGAAAATCGCTGTCGCAGTCTCCATCGCCACCGGTTCGCTGAGCGCACAAGCCGCCAGCCCAACCCCCATTCTGGATACCGATCGCCTGATCGTGAAATACAAGGAGTCCGGTTCGGCCGTCTTCAAGGGCCAGGGTACGCCCGCCATCACCGCCGCGCGCCAGGCCGTTGCCGACCGCGCCGGCCAGCAATTCGGCATGAGGCTGCAGGCGCTGCGCAGGACCGCGACCGGCGCCCATGTGCTGAGGGTCGACCGCAAGATCTCGGTCAAGGAAGCCGAGGCGCTGGCCGCGGAACTGATGGCCCGCGACGCTTCCGTCGAGTACGCCGAGCCCGACCGCATCATGCGCAAGATGGCCACACCGACCGACCCGATGTACACGCAGCAGTGGCACTACTATGAAACCACCGGCGGCCTGCGCCTGCCGGCAGCCTGGGACAGCTCGACCGGCACCGGCATCCGTGTTGCCGTGATCGACACCGGCTATCGTCCGCACGCCGACATGAGCGGCCAGAACCTGGCCGGCTACGACTTCATCTCCGACGCGGCGATCGCCAACGACGGCGGCGGCCGCGACAGCGATGCGTCGGACCCGGGCGACTGGACCGCCGCCAACGAGTGCGCCGCCGGCGAGCCGGCGTCGAGCTCGAGCTGGCACGGCACCCACGTGGCCGGCACCATTGCCGCCGCCACCAACAACGGCACCGGTGTGGCCGGTGTCGCCTACGGCGCCAAGATCGTGCCGGTGCGCGTGCTCGGCAAGTGCGGCGGCTACACCTCGGACATCGCCGACGCCATCGTCTGGGCCTCGGGCGGCGCCGTCAGCGGCGTGCCGAACATCGCGGCCCGTGCCCACGTGATCAACATGTCGCTCGGCGGCGGCGGCGCCTGCGGCACCACCACGCAAAACGCGATCAACAGCGCCCGTTCGCGCGGTACCGTCGTCATCGTCGCGGCAGGTAACGCGAACACGAACGCCAGCAACTCGAACCCGGCCAACTGCGCCGGCGTCGTGACCGTGGCGGCCACCAACCGCAACGGTGCCCGCGCACCGTATTCGAACTACGGCGCCGTGGTCGACGTCGCAGCGCCTGGCGGCGACGCCAACGGCTACATCATCTCGACGCTGAACGCCGGTACCAGCGCGCCTGCCGCCGACAACTATGCCGGCTACCAGGGCACCTCGATGGCGACCCCGCACGTCGCCGGCGTGGCGGCGCTGATGCTGGCCCGCAACTCGGCGCTGACCCCGGACCAGATCGAGTCGAAACTGAAGAGCACGGCCCGTCCGTTCCCTGGCACTTGCACCAGCTGCGGCAGCGGTATCGTCGACGCGGCAGCGGCTGTTGCCTCGGCAACGACCACCACCACCACGCCAACGGCGCCGACGATCAAGGAGACCGAGTCGAACAACACGATCGCGCGCGCGAACGCCGTCAGCACCACCGGCACCGTCGTCAACGGCAACCTGAGCACGACCACCGACACCGACTACTTCGTGGTCCAGCTGCCGGCCGGTAAATCGCTGACCGCGACGCTGACCCAGGGTTCGAGCACCAACGACTACGACCTGTACATCTACAACAGTGCAGGCACGCAGTTGGCCACGAGCCAGCTCGGCGCGGGCGCGACCGACACCGCGACGGTGTCGAACACGGGCACGACCACCTCGGCACGCTATGTGCGCGTACGCTACTACAGCGGCGGCACCGGCTCGACCAGCGGCAAATACTCGCTGAAGCTGAGCTGGTAAGCGCTGTAGCAGTCGAGTATCAAGGGTGAAGACGCGCGGCTTGCCGCGCGTCTTTTTTTGCGTCAGCCGCTGCCGGTGCGGCATGGCCCCGGGAGCGCGGGGCGGGTCAGCGCCAGACCTGGCCCGCGAAGCTCAGGCCGAAAGTGGCGTAAGGTTCGCCGCCGCGCAGCCGCCCGCCGATCCCGGTGTCGAACGATAAGCGGTCGGGAATGAGATTGAACCGCAGCCCGGCCTGCCTGTAGGAAGGGCCGTGCCCGCTGCCATAGGCTTCGAGCGTCAGGACCAGGCGCTTGTGGGCGGCCCACTCGGCGCCCACCGCCCAGGTTCCCGTCCGCCGGTTGCCGGCATTCTGATACAGCAGGCCACCGTTCGCGTGCAACAACAGGCGGTCGTCCTGCAGCGACACGCTAACGGGAACCATGACCGTGAGGTCACCCCACATGCCGCCGCCCAGCCGGGACTGGTTGGCAATGGTGAGGCCGATGCCCCATGAATTCGTCTGCAGCGGTTTGAACACAGTCTTGGCCTGCACTACGCCAGAGCGATAGGCGCCGCTGCGATCGTCAGGGGCGATTCGACCAAGCCCGGCGGCTATTTCCCATGTACCGCCAACATTGCATGCGGGTACGGCCCAATACTCGGTTTGGCTGGGCGTGCGCTGCGTCCAGCTTTCTGCCTGACAGTGTTTAGGGCTGAGGACGCTGGCATCGTCGACCACCATCGGACGCGTGGCTTGCGCAGGTGCGCATGCGAGCAGGAATGCAGCACACGCCAGTGCAGTCCTTGCGACGACAGGCTCGGGCACCCGCACGCAAGGAAGGTTCCGGTCGTGTCCGGCACCGCTTCCCCCGGCGTTCCTCAGTACTGTTGGTTTCATGTTTTCTTTGTGAATTCGTCGACTAGTAGTCTACAGGCGGATCGCCGGCGGCGGTTTCCCGATATGCCGTCCCGGCCGGCCCTTGCACCAAACCCCAATTGACGAGATACTGTACGGAATTACAGTAGTCGGCCCCGGCCGCCGCCAGAGTGAACGCCCCCGCACGTAAAATCATCCATTGCGATTGCGACTGCTTCTATGCGTCGGTCGAGATGCGCGACGATCCGTCGCTGCGCGGGCGTCCGCTCGCCGTCGGCGGCCGTCCCGACCAGCGCGGCGTGGTGGCCACCTGCAATTACGAGGCGCGCCACTACGGCATCCACTCGGCGATGGCCACTGCCCAGGCGTTGAAACTGTGCCCCGAGCTGCTGGTGATTCCGCCCGCCATGGAGAAATACCGGATTGCTTCGCGCCAGATCATGGAGATCTACAGCGACTACACGGATCTCGTGGAACCGCTGTCGCTCGACGAAGCCTATCTCGACGTCTCCAATTCTCCCCACTGCAAGGGCAGCGCGACCCTGATCGCCCAGGAAATTCGCCGCCGCATTTTCGAGACGGTCGGCATCACGGCCTCGGCCGGGGTGGCGCCAAATAAATTTGTCGCGAAGATCGCCAGCGACTGGAACAAGCCCGACGGCCTGTTCCTGGTGCGTCCGGAAGAAGTGGATGCCTTCGTGGCCGCACTGCCGGTGAAAAAATTGCATGGGGTCGGCAAGGTCACCGCCGCCAAGCTGAACAAGCTGGGGGCGCAGACCTGCCTTGACCTGCGGTCGTGGACGCTGCAGGAGCTGCAGCACCACTTCGGCAGCTTCGGCGCCCGCCTGCACGATTTATGTCGCGGCATCGACCACCGCGAGGTCAGCCCGGAACGCGAGCGCAAGTCGATCAGCACCGAGGAAACGTATACGCCCGACGTGCCCGACCTGGCGGCCTGCCTGGCGCTGCTGCCCGACCTGGTCGAGCATCTGCTCGGGCGTATTAAACGTAACGCTGCCGAAAAATTCGTCAACAAATTGTTCGTGAAGATCAAATTCGCGGACTTCCAGCAGACCACGGTCGAGTGCGTTGGCTACGCGCCACACCTGCCGACCTTTGCCCGCCTGATGGAAACCGGCTGGCAGCGCGCCAGCCGCCCGGTACGCCTGCTGGGCGTCGGCGTGCGCCTGGGCGAAACCGAAAACGTCGAGCAGCTGAGCCTGTTTGACGAACGCACAACACATTAAAAAACCGCGTGTTGCCGGCTGAAAATTGCTGGGCATCAGCGTGTAGAATGTCGTTCCCCTGAAATACTGAGACAACAGAAAGCAACTATGTGGTTCAAGAATCTTCAGATTTACCGCCTGCCCGCACCTTGGGCGTTTACTCCTGAACAGATGGAAGAGGCGCTGGCGCCGCTGGCCTTCACGCCGGCCACCAGCAACGAATTGCTGCGCCAGGGCTGGGATTCGCCGCGCGGTAACGGCAAGCTCGTCCACGTGGTCAACAAGCAGATGCTGATGATGCTGGGCACGGAAAAGAAGCTGCTGCCGAGCTCGGTGATCAACCAGGTGGCGAAGGCCAAGGCGGCCGAACTGGAAGAGCAGCAGGGCTTCCCTCCAGGCAAAAAGGCGATGAAGGAACTGAAGGAACGCGTGGCCGACGAACTGCTGCCGCGCGCATTCACGATCCGCAGCAATACCTGGACCTGGATCGACCCGGTCAACGGCTGGCTGGTGGTCGATGCCGCCAGCCCGGCGAAGGCCGACGATGTGGTGAAACTGCTGCTCAAAGGCGTGGACCGCATGCCGCTCGAGTCGCTGCGCGTGCAGCGCTCGCCGGTCGCCGTGATGACCGGCTGGCTGGAATCGGACGAAGCGCCGTACAACTTCACGATCGACCAGGACACCGAACTGCGCGCCACCGGCGAGAGCCGCGCCGCCGTGCGCTACGTAAAGCATTCGCTGGATCCGGAAGACATCCGCCGCCACATCGCCGCCGGTAAGCAGTGCACGCGCCTGGCGATGACCTGGAACAGCCGCGTGTCGTTTGTGCTGACCGAGACGCTCGCGATCAAGGGCGTCAAGCCGCTGGACGTCATCAAGGAAGGAGAAACGGTCACCCACAGCGACGACGAGCGTTTCGATAACGACATCATGCTGATGACCGGCGAACTGGCGAAGATGTTGGCCGACGTGGTCGACGCGCTGGGTGGGGAAGCGAAGGCGTAATCAAACGCGACGCTTGCCGTAGGGTGGACGGCTTCGCCGTCCACGCGTTCGACGAACGCTTGACCTGCTGCAGTGTATGCCGACGGGGACGTAGGGTGGGCAAGTTCCTTGCCCACGCGTTCAACTGAGGATAGATCTGCTGCAACGGTCACGATCAAGCAAGCGCTGGTTGAACGGGGGGACGGGGAACCCGTCCACCCTACGGGTCAAGCTCAAACGCTGCGTTGACGTCGTGCCATGTAAAAAAACGGACCCTCCGGGGTCCGTTTTGTTTTTCAATCCGATGCAGCCAGCGACTTACTTCGCTCCCGCCACCTCCTCGCTGGTCGCCGGCTCCTCGCTCTTACCATCCGTATACGTCGCACCTTGCCGGTTATCGTGCGGCGCCGGCCTGCCCTCCAATGGCGGCAAGGCTTTCGCGCGTTCCAGGTCGATGCCGGCGATCTCGGCCACGCGGCGGCCGTAGTCCTCGTCGCAATGCCACAGGTGCCAGACCATGCGCAGCTGGATCGGTTCCGGGCACTGTTTCAGATCGCCGCCGATGTTGTTGACCAGTTCGTCGCGCTCCCAGTCCTCGAAAGTACGGTAGCGGTCGCCTGCCTGCTTGTAGTCGCTGCGCGTATTCGTCGTCTGGTAGCGGCCGAGGTGGCCTTGCACGTACTGGTGGTAGTCGCGCTCGGGCTTGGGGGCCTCGCGCGTGCCGCCCAACAGGCTCGGCTCATAGTTGATGTGCTTGTTTTCTCCGCTGTCGTCGACGTAATACGTCATCTGGCCGTCGCGCTGGTTGGTACGTGCGCGTGCCTTCTCCTGCGGCGCATTGATCGGCAATTGCAGGTAGTTCGGCCCGACGCGGTAGCGCTGGGTGTCGGAGTAGGACAGGGTGCGCCCCTGCAGCATCTTGTCGTCCGAAAAATCGATGCCGTCGACCAGCACGCCGGTACCAAAGGCGGACTGTTCGGTTTCCGCGAACACGTTGTCCGGGTTTTTATCCAGCACCATGCGGCCCGCCGGCAGCAGCGGGAACTGGTCTTCCGGCCAGCGCTTGGTGTCGTCCAGCGGGTCGAAGTCGAGCTCGGGGTGCTCGTCGTCCGACATGATCTGGACGCAGAACTCCCACTCCGGATAGTCGCCGCGCTCGATCGCGTCGTAGAGGTCGCGGGTGGCGTGGCCGACATCCTTCGCCTGGATGGCCTCGGCCTCCGGCGTGGTGAGGTTGCGGACGCCCTGCTTCGGCTGCCAGTGGAACTTCACGAGGTGGGCGACGCCCTGGTCGTTGACCAGCTTGTAGGTGTTGACGCCCGAGCCTTCCATCTCGCGGTAGTTCGCCGGGATGCCCCACGGGCTCTTCAGCCACGTCACCATGTGCAGGCTCTCGGGGTGGTGCATGACGAAGTCGAAGAAGCGCCAGGCCTCCTGGCGGTTCGTCACCGGGTCCGGCTTGAAAGCGTGGATCATGTCCGGGAACTTGATCGCGTCGCGGATGAAGAAGACCTTCAGGTTGTTGCCGACGAGGTCCCAGTTGCCGTCGACGGTCTTGAGCTTCACCGCGAAGCCGCGCGGGTCGCGGGCGGTTTCGGGCGATTCCTTCGATCCGATCACGGTCGAGAAACGCAAGAAGACCGGGGTGCGCACGCCTGTCTGCGTCAGCACCTTGGCGCGGGTATAGCGGGAAGCGGGCTCTTCGCCGATTT
>JBBWZO010000159.1:0-8457 GCA_039649125.1 Massilia sp.
TCATGCTGTCCATCTCGATGATCGACAGGTTGACCTGCTCGATGCCGGCGCTCTGCTCGGCGCTGGCGTTGGCGATCTCGCCCATGATGTCGGTCACGCGCTTGACGCTCGCCACCACTTCATCCATGGTCACGCCGGCCTGGCCGACCAGCTTGCTGCCGCGTTCGACCTTCTCGACCGAGTCGCCGATCAGGGTCTTGATTTCCTTGGCGGCCGCAGCCGAACGCTGGGCCAGATTCCGCACTTCGGCAGCGACGACCGCGAAGCCGCGGCCCTGCTCGCCGGCACGCGCCGCTTCCACCGCGGCGTTCAGCGCCAGGATGTTGGTCTGGAAAGCGATGCCGTCGATGACGCCGATGATGTCGGCGATCTTGCTGGCCGAGCTGTTGATCTCGCCCATCGTGCCGACCACCTGCGACACCACCTCTCCGCCCTTGCTGGCCACGTCCGAGGCGCTGGCTGCCAGCTGGTTCGCTTCGCGGGCATGCTCGGCGTTCTGGCGCACCGTGGTGGTCAGGGTTTCCATGGCCGAGGCCGTCTTTTCCAGCGAGCTGGCCTGCAGTTCGGTGCGCGAGGACAGGTCGATGTTGCCGGCTGCGATTTCACGCGAGGCGGTGCCGATGGTCTCGGTGCCGCGGCGCACCTGGCCCACGATGTCGACCAGGCTGTTGCGCATGCCGTTCATTTCGGCCAGCAGGCTGCCCTTCTCGGCGGTGCGGGTATCGATGGCGATCGACAGGTCGCCGTGGGCGATGCTGCCGGCGATCCGCGTGGTGTAGCCCGGCTCGCCGCCGAGCTGCTTGATCAGGCCGCGGGTGATGATCCAGGCAGCGGCTGCGCCCAGGGCCAGGGCCACGACCAGCATGATCGACATGAAATTACGGGCGCTCTCGTAGGCGGCCTCGGCATCCTTCTGGCTCTGGGCGCTCTCCTTGTCTTCCAGCGCGACCAGCTTGTCCAGCGCTTCCATCCACTTCTTCTGGACCGGACGTACTTCGCGCACCATCACGCGGGTCGCGTCCATGGCGTTGTTGGCCAGGTACAGCTCGGACGCCTTGGCGATCGCCGGCATGGCGGCCGCTTCGTGGGCCTTGATCTCGGCCAACAAGGCCTTTTCGGCATCGGTGCCGGCCCTGGCGAAGATGCCGGCAACCTTTTGCTGGGCTTCGTCGTACCTGGCGGTCTGTTCCTTGAAGCGCTTGAGTTCCGGTTCCATCTCGGTGGCGTCGGTCATCAAGGTCAGGACGCGCAGCAAGGCGAGGCGATCCTGCACATTGTTGCGCATCTCGATCACGGCGCGGCTCGAAACGTTGTTGACGCTGACGACGTGGTCGAGCCGGTCCTGGATCTGCGCCATGCGCAGGATGCCGACCACGGTGACAGCCACCAGCAGTACCAGCACCAGGGCAAAGCCCAGTCCCAGACGCATGCCGACCTTCATCTTCGATAAATTCATTTCGCCTTCCTGTTATTGATCAGATTTGCTTCGGCCTCACCTGTCGTTTATCCCGCAAGCAAGATAGTTCTCGACGACAAGTATTTTGCTTAGAGTAAATCAAACTTGTTGCCAACTTTGAAAAATTATGCGTCCACGAGCGCTGTGCGCTCGCAGAACAGTCGAATAGCAAATGTTCAATTCCTCCAAGAAATTATGGATCGCGTCTTGCTTTACGGCAAGTACAGCCATGATTTGTCTAAGTAATTTCTTATTTCCATGTAGTAAATTTCCTACATGAAAGAGAAGGGTCCGGCGCGCTGCCGTTCAGACAGGGGAACGCATGTCGGCGCACTGGTTACAGTGCGACGCAATCAGGAAGGAGCAGGAAGGAAATGAGGAACTCCGCCGGCAGGGGAAGCGGCGGAGGGGAGCCATCAAAGGCTGCGGATCTGGCTGGCCGCCTCCAGCAACAGGTGCGGGTCGCCGCTTGCCAGCTTCTTCGGATCGGACAGCATCTGGCGGAAGGCACGCGCGCCCGGCAGGCCGGCAGTCAGGCCCAGCATGTGGCGCGTGATGCTGTTGAGCTTGAGGCCGCGGCTGCCATGCTGCGCCAGCTGGGCGGCGATGTACGGCACCATCGCCGCCAGCACCTCCGCACGGGTCCTGGGCGGCCTGTCGTCGCCATGGAAGCGCGTGTCCCAGGCCGCCATCAGGTAGGGATTGTGGTAGGCCTCGCGGCCGAGCATGACGCCGTCGACGTGCTCGAGGTGCAGCGCGATCTCGTCGTCGGTCTTCACGCCGCCATTGATAATGATCTCCAGTTCCGGGAATTCGCGCTTGAGCTGGTAGGCCACGTCGTAGCGCAGCGGCGGGATCTCGCGGTTCTCCTTGGGTGACAGGCCCTTCAGGATGGCGTTGCGGGCGTGGACGATGAAGGTGCGGCAGCCGGCGTCGGCGATCGTGCCGACGAAGTCGCGGACAAAACCATATTCTTCATTGTGGTCGATGCCGATCCGGTGCTTGACGGTGACGTCGATCGTCACCGCGTCGCGCATCGCCTTCACGCAGTCGGCCACCAGTTGCGGCTCGTTCATGAGGCAGGCGCCGAATGCGCCCTTCTGCACCCGCTCCGACGGGCAGCCGCAGTTCAGGTTGATCTCGTCGTAGCCCCATTCCTGGCCCAGCTTCGCGCTTTTCGCCAGGTCGGCCGGCTCGCTGCCGCCCAGCTGCAGGGCGACCGGGTGCTCGATCCCGTCATAGCGCAGGTGACGCTCGACGTCGCCGTAGACCAGCGCGCCGGTCGTCACCATCTCTGTATACAGCCAGGTGTGGCGGGTGATCTGGCGGTGGAACACGCGGCAGTGGCGGTCGGTCCAGTCCATCATGGGCGCCACGCTCAGCTTGCGGCTCTTGTAATCAGTCGAATTCATAAATCGTGTTGGGTTGAAAGCGCCGGCTGCGTGGCCGGCCGCGCGCACGCGGAGCGCGAATTCTATTACATCCGGCGGCGGACGGCTGCGGAGGGGCACGTCCGGCCGCGGTCAGGCTGGCGCTGGCGTTTCCGGGCCGTTCCGGGGCACTAAAAAAATAATTTAAAAAATTTCCGCACGGCACTTAATGGAGATAGGGAAACGGTCGTCTTGTACTTTTGAGAGCAGATGAACTGCTCCTTGAACCCTTACCCACTGGAGCCCAACATGCTGAGCCTGCACACCAACAACGCTTCCCTGTCCGCACAAAATTCCGTCGGCCGCACCCAGAATTCGCTGTCGACCTCGATGACCCGCCTGTCGACCGGCTTCCGCATCAACTCGGCAATGGACGACGCAGCCGGCCTGCAGATCGCCACCCGCCTGAAAGCACAAACCAGCGGCATGGCCGTTGCAATGCGCAACACCCAGAACTCGATCTCGATGCTGCAGACCGCCGAAGGCGCGCTCGACGAAGTGACCAACATCCTGACCCGCATGAAGGACCTGGCCACCCAGTCCGCAGACGGCTCGTCGTCGACCGACGACCGCACCGCGATGCAGGCCGAATTCGATTCGCTGACCAAGGAACTGGGCAACATCGTCAAGAACACCTCGTTCGGCGGCACCACCCTGCTGAGCAACGAAACCGGCAAGCTGGGCAAGTTCGCTGGCGACGTGCAGTTCCAGATCGGCGCGTCGAAAGAGGAAACCATGGTCCTGTCGACCGGCACCGCCGTCGGCACCATGCACACCAAGCTGCTGGCCGCAGCCGGCGCCTTCAACGGCGGCACCGCGGTCGCTGGCGCGAACGCCGGCAAGGAAATCAGCGGCGACGACGCTGCCACGACTGCTGACGAAGGCATCACCAATGCCAACACCACGATCGGCAACCTGAAGGATGCCATCGAAAGCGTCAGCACCGTGCGTTCGGCACTGGGCGCCGCGGCCAACCGCCTCGACCACGTGTACAACAACCTGGCAAACGTCAGCTCGAACACCAAGAACGCAACCGGCCGCATCATGGACGTCGACTTCGCAACCGAAAGCGCGAACATGACCTCCAAGCAGATGCTGATGCAAGCCGGCACCGCCATGCTGAAGCAGTCGAACAGCATGTCGTCGATGGTCATGTCCCTGCTGCAGTAATCGCGGCTTGCCCCGGCTGACCACAGCCGGGCATCATCAGGGCCAGCCGCTTCCCGGCTGGCCTTTTTTATTTGGACCGCGCCATGAACCCCCTCACCACGATCGTTCCCATGCTGCCCCCGACCGCGCCGCCCCTGCAGGCGACGGCCGTCGCGGCGGTGGCCCCGGTTGCCTTCGCAGCCGCCGAGGCCGAACTGCCCTTGCCCCAGTCGACGCCCCTGCCGAATGCGCCACACGCGGGCGCCGGCGCCGAGACGGCCGACGGCGCCGCGATGCGTCCGGACCAGGTGTTCATGTCGCGCCAGCTGGTCTTTCCGCAGGACGGACGCACGCTGGCGGGCAACTGGCGAACCATGGTCGGCAATTATGGTGCGACGCTGGCCGAGCGCGAGCTGCGCACGCGCGCCGGTGCGCTGCCCGCAAGCCTGCTGGCGGCGACGCAGGACGGCCGGGCGCCGGCACGCCTCGCCGACGCCATGTTGCCGGCCGACCCGTGGCGCTTCACCGTCCACGCCGGCAGCGCGCAGGTCCAGCACCTGCAGGTGTTGCGCAAGCCCGCCGATGGACAGTCCGGCCGCCGGCGCCGCCCGCGCGCCGCCTTGCGGCTGGAGCTGGAGCTGGGCGACGGCACCCATGTCGCCGTGCAGGTCGAGCCGATGCCGGGCGGCGTCGCCATCGAAATGGCGGCACCCGATGCGGCGGCGCTGGCACGCCTGCGCATGCTGCAGCCGGAGCTGGACGCGGCGGTGGAGCGGGCGGGCCTGGTCGTGCTGCGCTGGAGCTTCCTCCACGGCGTGCTGGCGGGTGCGCCGGCCCACGCGCTTCTTGCGGCCGAGGATGCGGCCGATGCGCTGACCTTGCCGGTGTTTCGCGCCGTGGCGGAGATGGCTTTATTGTTGCCGGCGCGGGCGTGAAATTTTATTTCGTTACACGTCTCGCGATGTAAGGATATTTCATCGCTGCCGATCATCCCATGGGGGGTGCGGCAGAGGTGCGCGGACGGCATTAGCCGGGCTTTCATGTGCGGCGGTGCAAGCAGTGTACCGCGTGGGCACAGAGTACCCACCCCCTACCAACCTCGTACTTACCCCACCGTTCCCACGATCGAGACGTCGCGGTTTTCCGGAATCTCGTTGTACGACAGCACGTGCAGGCCGGGCGCGAACAGCTTCGCGTAGCGCGCCAGCAGCGGGCGCACCTGCGGCAGCACCAGCAGCAGAGGAGGCGTGTGCTGGCCCTTCATCTGTTCGCGCGCCACCGGCATGTTGATCTGCAGTTGCGACAGCAGCTGCGGATCGATCGGGTAATTATCCAGCGCGACCTTGCCGCCGCCGCTCTGGCGGGCCTGGTTCAGGGAACCGAGCAGCATGTTCTCCAGTTCGGCCGACAGGTTAAAGGCCGGCATCTCCTTCTTCTTGCCGAACAGGCCGGACACGATCTGGCGCCGCAGCGCGCAGCGCACTTCGGCCGCCAGCAGGATCGGGTCCTTGGTCGTCTCGGAGGCGTCGAGCAGCGTGGTACCGATGACGACGATGTCCTTCAGCGACACGCCTTCGGCCAGCAGCACGCGGAACACGCGCAGCAGCTGGGTGTGGTTCAGAGCCTTGCCCAGCGCGTCGGCGAGCTTCGGCGACAGGGCCGTCAGGCGCTCCATCAGCGCCGGCACATCTTCGTGGCGGAACAGTTCGTGCAGGTGGTCGCGCACCACTTTCGAGCAGTGGGTCGCGATCACGCTCGGCACCTCGACCACCTGGTAGCCCAGGCCCAGGGCATGGCCCTTCTGGTCGGGCGTGATCCAGGTCACGGCCATGCCAAAAGCCGGTTCCAGCCCCGGGATGCCATCGAGTTCGCCGTACACGTTCGGCGACGGGATCGCCATCAGGTGGTCGGGATGGACCTCCCCTTCGGCCACCACCACGCCCGACAGGCTGACCGAATACTGGGACGGGCGCAGCGCCAGGTCGTCGCGTACGCCGATCGCCGGGAGCAGCACGCCCATCGATTCGGACAGGCTCTGGCGAATGCCCTTGATGCGCTTGGTGAGCTGCTCGCCCTGCGCCTTGTCGACCATGCCGACCAGTTTATAGCCGACCGCCACCGAGATCGGCTGCACCACCGGCAGCTGCTCCCAGTCCAGTTCGGGCGCGCGGTCGTCGCGCAGCGCGGCCTCGATCGCGGCCACGCCGGCGTTGTCCGGCGGCGCCACGCGGTGCGCCAGGCGCCAGCCGGCGTAGGTCAGGGCGGCGGCGAACACGGCGAAGGTCATGAACGGCATGCCCGGAATCAGGGCCAGGATGATCATCACGCCGGCGGCGGCGAACAGCGTCGATGGCTGGGCCAGCAGCTGGTTGCCGACCTGCTTGTCGAGGTCGCCGGCTTCGCCGATGCGGGTGACCAGGATGGCGGCGGCGGCCGAGAGCAGCAGCGCCGGGATCTGCGCGACCAGGCCGTCGCCGATGGTCAGCAGCGCATACACGCGGAAGGCGTCGCCCAGCGGCAGGTCGTACATCAGCGCGCCGATGGCGATACCACCGATCAGGTTGATGACGAGGATCAGGATCGAGGCGATCGCGTCGCCGCGCACGAATTTCGAGGCGCCGTCCATGGCGCCGTAGAAGTCCGCTTCGGCCGCCACGTCTTTCCTGCGCTGGGTGGCTTTTTCCTGGTTGATCAGGCCCGCGTTCAGGTCGGCGTCGATCGCCATCTGCTTGCCCGGCAGCGCGTCGAGCGTGAAGCGCGCCGACACTTCCGAGATGCGTTCCGAACCCTTGGTCACGACCACGAAGTTGATGATCATCAGGATGACGAAGACCACCAGGCCGACCACGAAATTACCGCCGATGACGACGTTACCGAAGGACTCGATGACGTTACCGGCCGCGTGCGTGCCCTCGTGGCCGTGCAGCAGGACCACGCGCGTGGAGGCCACGTTCAGCGCCAGGCGCATCAGCGTGGTGCCGAGGATCACGGTCGGGAACACCGAGAAGTCGAGCGGACGCTTGGCCGACACGGCGACGGTGATCACGATCAGCGACAGCACGATGTTGAAGGTGAACAGGACGTCGAGCAGGATCGGCGGCAGCGGCAGCATGATCATCCCGAGCAGCATCAGGACGAAGACCGGGGCGGCGTATTTCTGGCGCCGCAGTTCGGCGACGAAAGCGTTCAACGAATTCATGAAACAGATACCTCGCTAAGGTGAGATGGCACAGCCACGTCAACAGGGAACCGTGGGGGCGCCTGGCGCCGGCCGTCACGGAAAGCATTCAATTGCAGCACATAGTTCAGCACCTGCGACACGGCCTGGTAAAGCTGGGCCGGAATCTGCTGCTGCACCTGGCTGGTGTTGTAGATCGCGCGCGCCAGGGGAGGCAGCGACACGGTCTCGATCTTGTGTTTCGCGGCGACGCTCTTGATGTAGAGCGCCATCTCGTCCACGCCCTTGGCCACCACGAAGGGGGCTTCGGCGCGGTTCGTATCGTACTTCAGGGCCACCGCGTAGTGCTCGGGGTTGACGATCACCACGTCGGCCGTCGGCACCGTCTTGTTCACGTTGCGCTGGGCCAGCTGGCGCTGCAGCTGGCGCACGCGCTGCTTGACCTCGGGCCGGCCCTCGCTGCTCTTGTGCTCTTCCTTCTGGTCCTGCTTGCTCATGCGCTGGTTCTTCGCGTACTGGAAGGCCTGGATCGGCACGTCGAGCACGGCGAAGATTACGAACACGGCGACCAGCGCGAACAGGGCATCGAACATCATCGAGCCGCCATGCACGATGGCGTCGCCCAGCGGCAGGCGCTGCAGGTCGACATAGGCCGACACGCTCGACCGCGTCACGTGCACCAGCACGAAACCGAGCACGGCCGCTTTTCCGACCGCGGTCGCAAACCCGACCAGGTGCTTCTGGCTGACCAGGTTGCCCAGGTTTTTCATGGGGCTCAGGCGCTCCGCCTTCGGCATCAGGTTCTTGCCGGAGAATATCCAGCCGCCCGGCACCAGGCCGCCGATGACGATCGCGAGCGGCACCACGGCCAGCGGCAGCACCATCTTGACGAACAGCGCGGCGGCGGCCATGAAGACCACCGACATCGCATTTTCCATCGCACCCGTCTCGCCGAGGGGCACGAAGACGAGCCTGAATATCGACCTGAACGACTCCAGGTAGGTCGGCAGCATCAGCGAGAACATCTTGAGGCTGGCCAGGATGCCGATCGCGGTGGCCAGGTCGCGCGAACGGACGACCTGCCCTTCCTCGCGCGCCTTCCTCAGCTTCTGGGCTGAGGCCTTTTCGGTTTTGTCGCCGTTGTCAGACACGGGCTGCCCTCATCTGTTGCTGAAGCATTTCGAGTACCGCATTCGTCAGCTGGATATAGTGTTCGGGGATGAAGCGCACCAGCTGCACCAGCA
>JBBWZO010000178.1:0-20146 GCA_039649125.1 Massilia sp.
TCGAGGAAGGCCGCTGATGTCAGGCGGGGGTATAGCGCATCGGGTTGAAGTACAGTCCTTTCACGCACTGGGTCGGCGCGGTGCGCTCGAAGCCCCAGGCGGCGTACACCGGCACCGCGTAGTTCGAGGCGTTCACGGTGAAGCTGCCGTCGCCACCGCGCCGCACGGCGGCCGCGCGTGCCACCTCCCACAGGCGGCGCGCGATGCCCTGGCGCTGGCGCGCCCGGTCGACGAACAGGTGGAATACGTGACTGTTGTCGCGGATGGCGATGAAGCCGGCCAGCGCATCCTCGGCCAGGGCCAGGTGATAGACGTGGCCGGCGTGCAGGTAGGCGCGCAGCCCTGCCTCGTCGTTCTCGCGCAGGAAGGTGCATGCGCCCTCGGGCGGCGATTCGTGCACGATGAACTCGAGGGCGCTGGCGCGCAGCAAACGCGCCATGGCGGGCAGGTCGGCGTCGAGGGGCGGACGAATCAGCATGGTCGCGGGCTTTGCCAAAACTTCAACGTACCATATGATGAGCGCTCCTATCAAGAGCGGCGGGCGGCATGTTCGAACACCTGAATTTCGGGCCACGGCTGGACGTGGCGGCGCACAGCGCGATCGGCGCCGGCCCCGTTACGCGTGCCGAGAACCAGGACAACCTCCTGCTGATCGACGCCGCCGGCAACGCCGGTTTCATGAGGAATGGCCAGCCCGGAACGGCGTGCGTCCCCGGCTGGCCGCCTGGCCACGTGCGCCTCGCCGTCCTCGACGGCATGGGCGGCCACGGCCACGGCCGGGAAGCGGCCGAGGCCGCCGCCGCCGGCGTGCTGGCGATTCCCGCCTGCGCCGACCCGGGCACGCTGTCGCAGCACCTCGAGCGCCTGCATGCTGATCTCCAGGCCCGCTTCGACGCCTTCAACGACCGCACGCCCCGTCCGGGCACCACGCTCACGCTGCTCGAACTGCCGATGCAGGGCGATGCGCTGCTCTGGCATGTGGGCGACTCGCGCCTGTACGAAGTCACGCCCGCCGGTGCGGCGGCGCTGACGATCGACCACGTCCCCGCCACCGTGCTGGCAATGACCGGGCTGCTCGACGAGGACGGCTGGCGGCGCACGGTGCACGGGCGCCATGGCCCTCAGATCGCGCAGGCCTTCATTCTCGGCAACACCTTCGCCGACCCGGCGCGCCTGGACGACGCCCTGTTCGCGCTCACGCCCGCGGTCCTGCCCCCCTGGCTGCACGCCCTGCCCGACCGCCGCGCCATCCGCTTGCGCGGCGATGCCCTGTACCTGCTGGCCACCGACGGCTTCTGGTCCTGCGCCGCCCCGGCCGAGTTCATCGGCCGCTGGCCGCCCCTGCTGGCGGACGAAAGCGCGGCAGGGGCGCTGGCCGCGCTGTTCGGCGAGATCGGCACCCGCCCGCCGCTCGGCCTGCAGCCGGACAACCTGACGGCCATCGCGCTGCGCGTCCATGTGGCCCAGGCAGCGCGCGACGAAACTGCCCTGCCGCAGGAAGCGTGATTGAAGGCAGGGTGATTCACGAAAGGATGATTTACGACAGCGTGATTTACAACAGGAAATAATGCGTTATCTCAACTGCTAACGCGCGCCACCGCCGGGCAAATCCGCGTAAGCTCTTCCGGTCACGCGTCCAGCCAGGAAGTGCCCGTCGATGCACCGTTGCCGCCATCCCGATCATCCGCATTGCACCGTCTGGGTGATGCCAGGGGACAGCGTGTGCGCGCATGGTCATCTGCAGCCGGCCGAACTGCCTGCCCTTGTGTTGTCCGCCCCTGTGTTGTCCGCCCCTGTGTTGCCGGCGCCGGTAGCGCAGGCCTTGGGCGATGCGCCGGCGCGCGGCACCGGCGCCATCCTCCCCGGCCCATCCCTGCAACGCCCGCACCTGCACGTGAGCGGTTTCGATCCGCGCGCCGCCGGCGGGCGCCAGGTGCTCAAGCTCGAGCTGCGCGGCATGCCGCCCGATTGCGCCCCGCGGCTGACCCTGCTGGCCAGTTCGCGCCTGCGCCTCGACGGCGGCGGGCGCCACGACTTCACGCGCACCGCGCGCGGCGAGTGGCTCCCGGTCTTCCTCGAATTTTCCTCGCGCGGCCTGGAGCACGGCCAGTACCGCATCGAACTCGCACTGCACAGCCGGCCCGAGGCGGGCGCCGGCAGCGCCCGCAGCTGGATCGCCACCCTGCTGATCCTGGCCCCGCGCCCCGACGCCACCCTGCGCGACATCCACCAGACCTTTCTTGCCACCCACAAGAACGTGCGCGTGAACGCCGACGACGCCTCGATCGCCCGGGTGCGGGCCGGCTTTCGTGACATGGGCGGCGGCAGCCTCGACATCGACGTGAATGCCAGCAATGCCGGCATCGCCCACCTCGACCTGGATGCGGCAGGCGGCAAGATCGACCTCGGCTTTTCCAGCATCGCCTGGGACGAAGACCTGCTCGAAGTCGACCGGCCGGCGCAGGCCGCCCGCCATCCCTGCCCGGCCGGCACGGCTTGCCTGGTATCCGGCGCGGACGCGGGCACGCGGGCGCCACCGCATTTGCCAACGCATTTCTCACGCTACCTGCGCCTGTTCGCGCTCGATGAATGCGTGCTCGGGCGCGACGGCGCCGACAACCGCGACGCCGACCTGCTGCTGGCCCACCACGACGGGAGCGGTCCCTGCCTTGACGGTCTGACGCGGCGCATCTCGGCGCGCCACGCGCTCATCCGGCGGGGGCGCGCCGGTTTCGAGATCGAGGACGTGTCGCGCTACGGTCTGCTGGTCGACGGCGCCTGGCCCGGCAAACATGCGCCGGTGCTGCTGCGCACGGGCATGCGCATCGAACTGACGGCCAGCATTCCCGGTGTCCTGATGCTGGACGTGGCGGCCGTGCTGCCGCACGGCGTGGTGCTGCGCCGGATGGACGCCGGCCGCATGCACGAAGCCTTCTGCCTGCTCGAGCCCGAATGTTCGCCCGGCCTTGATGCGCGCATGCCGGTGGCGGGGCTGCCGCTGCCCTTCCATCGCGACGGCGGGTTCTGGCTTGCGGACCCGGGCGGGGGCGAAGCGGTGCCGCTCACGCCGACGAGCGCGAGCGAACGGCGCGCGTCCTGGCTGCAGGGGATGCGCTTTACCGCCGAAGCATATCCGGAAAAAAGCGCAGAGAAATACGCAGGGAAACGTGCTGAAAAACGTGCGGAAGAGCGCGGGAGCGCACAAGCGCCCGCCGCGCCGCGCGTGGCGCGTCCAGTAGAGAGAAGCCGTGCCCGCCTTACGGGCGCAGCATGAGGAAGATGAGCGCGCAGCCCGCCAGCAGCGCGGCTTGCAGTCCAAACACAATGGCGGGAATGCGCAGGTGTTCGGGGATTTTCATGGCGTGTCCTTTCATGTTCCGTAAAAAGACCGTTTGAAAGTGTCAGCCTACTCCTGCCGAAAACAGGCCTACGCACGCTAGCCTGCCGGAATCGGACCAGGGTCCGGCCGGCAAGCGCCTTACCAGGGCCGGCCGGCGTTGCTCGCGGTCCCTCCCCGCTTGTTCGCTGCCTGTTCGCCGCTTATTTGGCGATCACGACCGGCTCGTCGAAGCCCAATTCCCTCATCCTCGGCAGCTGCGTCTTGCCATCGCCGACCACCAGCCAGACCATCTTCGACGGATCGAGGTACTTTTCCGACAAGGCCTGGATCCGCGGCAGCGTCATCGCCTTGACGATCTGTTCGCGGTCCTTGACGTAGTCGGCGCGCCAGCCGTACTTGCTGATGTTGTCGAGCATGCCCAGCTTGGCCGCCGAGGTCTCGAAGGCACGCGCATTGCTCTTGACGAGGAAGTTCTTCGTCGTTTCCAGGTCGGCCGCCGAGTAGGTCGAAGGATAATCCTGCAGGATCTGCTTCACCAACCGGGTGGACTCGAGCGTGACGTTGCTGCGCACGCCGCTGGCGATGGTGAAGGGTCCCGCGCTCCTGCTGCCGGAGAAACCGGAGTTGATGCCGTAGGTGTAGCCTTTACCTTCGCGCAATTGCTGGGTCAGGCGGGAAGCGAAACCGCCGCCGCCCAGGATGTAGTTCATCACGGTGGCCGGGTAATAGTCCGGGTCGGTCACCGCCAGCGCGCGATAGCCGATGTGCAGCACCGACTGCTTCGCATCCGGCACGTCGACGAAATAGACCCTGGCCGGCGTCTGGGCCGGCGCCGGCCCCGCCGCCGGCAGCGGGGCCGGCTTGGCTTTCCACTCGCGGCCGAGCCCGGCGAGCGAGCGCGCGACGGCCGCTTTCGGCAAGGCGCCGACCACATGCATGCGTGCGTTCGATGGCGACAGGTTGGCGCGGTAGTAGCCCTTCAGGTCGTCGATGGTGATCGCATTCACGGTCTCCGCCGTGCCCAGGATGTTGCGCGAACGCAGGTCGTCCTTGCCGTAGATGAGCTTGTTGAAATTGATGCTGGCCAGCGCGTTCGGATCGGCTTCCTGCTGGCGAATCTGGCTCAGCACGCTTTGCTTGATGAGGGCAAATTCCTTCTCGTCCCAGCGCGGCTGCAGCAGGATTTCCTCGACCAGGTCCAGGCTCGCCTCATAGTTGCGCGCCAGAGTGGTGACGCTGATGCGCACATCCTCGGTACGGGCCGAAACATTGATCGTCGCGCCCAGTTGCTGGATCGCTTCTTCCAGTTCCTGCGGGGTCTTGCCGGCGGTTCCCTGCGTCATCAGGCGCGCCATCAGGTTGGCCACGCCCACCTTGTCATGCTTGTCGAGCAGCAGGCCGCCGTCGATCGCGATATCGAACTGCACCAGCGGCACCTCCTTGTTTTCGATGCCGACCACGCGCATGCCGTTGGCCAGCTTCGTGTCCCACACCTGCGGCACCTTGACGGCGGGTGCCGGTCCGTACGGCGGCTCCCTGCTGCGGTCGAAGCTGGATGCGGTGCGGGTGTACTCCGCATTCTTGCTCGGATCGACCGCGCTTTCCGCGCCCTGTACCACTTTCTCCTCGACGACGTCGGCCTTGGCCGAGCCGCTCAGGGCCAGCGCCAGCTTGCCCTTCGGGACGAAGCTCGTCGCGACGTAGGGCTTGCCCTTGATATAGGTGTCGTACACCCGCCGCACGTCGGCGGTGGTGACCGCCAGCGTTTTCCTGACGCTCTCCTCGACATGGCCGGGATTGCCGGTCAGGTAATTGTATTCGGCCAGCAGGGCCGATTTGCCAAGCACGCTGGACACCGAGTTGTAGAAACGGGTCTCGAGGCCGGCCTTGATCCGGTTCAGGTCGCGCTCGGAAATACCCTCCCGTTCGAACCTGGCGAAGGCCTGGTCAATGGCGCCGGCTACCTGATCCAGCGGCCTGCCCTCGAAGGCACGCACGCGCAGCATGAACTGGCCTGCCAGTTCGGCCGCCTGGTTGCCGATCTGGACGCCGGGCGCCAGCTTGCTCTCTTCCACCAGCACCTGGTAGAAGGGCGCGCGCTTGGTCTGCGACAGGTATTCGGCCAGCACTTCGAGCGCATAGGAATCGGGGTGCAGGTCCTCGACGGTCGGCCAGGCCATGGTCAGCTCGGGCAGTTTCGCGAAATTGTCCTCATGGGCCAGCTTGGTCGTCTGCTTCACCACGCCGGGACGCTTGGCCATGGCCTTGATCGGCTCGCCGCGCTTGATCTCGGAAAAATACTTCTCGACCCACTTGCGCGCCTGGGCCGGATCGAAGTCGCCGGCCAGCACCAGCGTCACGTTGTTCGGCACGTACCAGAGGCGGAAGAATTCCTTGACGTCGTCGAGGGTCGCATTCTGCAGGTCGTCGAGCGAACCGATGACCTGCCAGTTGTACGGATGGTCGGCCGGATACAGGGCCTTGTTGATGACGTAGCGGGTATGGCCGTAGGGCGCGTTGTCGACGCCCTGGCGTTTTTCATTCTTGACGACCTGTTTTTCCTTGGCCAGCACCGGGTCGGTCACCGTGTTGATGAACCAGCCGAGCTTGTCCGCTTCGGCCCAGATCATCTTTTCGAGCGCATCCTTCGGCACCGTCTGCAGGTAGTTGGTGCGGTCCTGCGATGTCGAACCGTTGGCGCCGGAGCCCCCGATGCGCGCGGTCAGCTTGTCGAGGCCGCCCTTGCCCAGGTTTTCCGACTCCAGGAACAGCAGGTGTTCGAACAGGTGGGCGAAGCCGGTGCGCCCGGCCTTCTCGCGGGACGATCCCACATGCGCCGTCAGGTTCACGGCAACGACCGGATCGGAACGGTCGATGTGGAAAATCACGTCCATCCCGTTGGACAGCGTGAACTTCTGGTAGTCCACTTTCAGTCCTGCCTTGCCTGGCGCGGCCGGTGCGGCTTGTTCGGCCTGCTTCGGCGCGGCGGCACAGGCCGGGGCGACGGCCGACGTGAGACACACGGCCAGCAAGAGGGTCGCAGGGAAATTCTTCATGCAGTCAGATCTCACAATGGAACGAAGGGTCGGTGCGGCGCAGCCAGGGTTCTGGATAGTATTGCAATTTCCTGATTGCTACAACTTGAAAGCCGAGACTGGCGGGCGTCGCCCTGACGGCATTCGGACTGGCCTGCACGGGCGCGGCTCGCATCGATTCCTGCCGCATGCGCAGCAAGCAGCGCGTGTTCGATGCTTACTCGTCCGGGGCGGCGTCCTCGCCGTCCGCCAGTTCGCGCGCGACACGGAACCCCACGATATCGTTCGACATCAGTGCCGAGAAGCCGTTGCGCAGGGCCGAGCGCAGGTAGCGCGGGTTGTACAGCCAGCAGCCGCCGCGCAGGATACGGCGGGCGCGGTCGCCGCCCTCTTCCCAGGCGCTGCCGTCGAGCGGCGCGCCTTCGTAGTTCTCGTGCATGGTGTCCTGCACCCATTCCCAGACGTTGCCGTGCATGTCGTGCAGGCCCCAGGGATTCGGCGCGAATTGCGTCACCGGCGTCGTCCCGCGCCGGTATTCGCCGCGCGCGCCGGCGTTCCAGGTGAAGTTGCCGTCGTAGTTGGCCCGGCTGGGGTCGATGGCGTCGCCGAAGCTGAACGCCGTCCTGGTGCCGGCGCGGCAGGCGTATTCCCACTCGGCCTCGCTCGGCAGCCGGTAGCGCGCGCCCGTGCGCTCAGACAGCCAGGCGGCGTACTGCCGGGCGTCGTGCCAGGACACGCCGACCACCGGGTGCGCATCGGTCTGGGGAAAGCCCGGCGCGGCCCAGTCGACCTCGCCGCCCGCCTGCCAGCCGCCCGCCGCGACGAACGCACGCCACTCGCCGACCGTGACCGGATAACGCCCCAGCGCGAACGGGCGCGCGATGCCGACCCAGTGCCGGGGTGTTTCTCGCGCCAGCCAGTTCTTCTGGGCGCCGGCGGCCATCGCGATGGCGCGTTCGTGCTCGGGCGATCCCATCTGGAAGCGGCCGGCGCGCAGCACGACCAGCTCGGGCCCCACGCCCTCGCCGTCCCGGAAACGGTCGCGCAGCAGCCGTACCTGCGGTACGGGGGATGCCGGTGGCGGTGCCATGTCCTGCCTGGCAGGCGGGTCGCCCGCACCCGGCTGCCGGAGCGCCCGTTCCTGTTCGGCGAGATAGGCCGCGGCCGCCTTTGCCTGCAGTGCCTTGCGCTGTGCCGCTTCCTGCGCCTCCTCCTGCGCCTGGCGTGCTTTCGCCACTTCCTCGGCGCGGCGCGCGGCCAGCTGCTCGCGCAGCGCTTCCCGGCGCAGGCGGCGCGCCGCGTCGGCCTCCAGGCGCGCGCGCTTTTCCTGGGCGCGGCGCTGGCGGGCGGCAGCCTGCGCCGCTGCCATCTCCGCCATCGCCCCGGCGCGCGTGCGGTCGTTCGGTTCCGGGGCCTGGCCCGCGTCCCTGGCCTGCGCAGGCGCGCCGCCGCATGAGGATCCGGCGGACGGCACCGCGTCGGCCGCGGCAAGGTCGGGCGCCGGGCCGGTGGCGGTGGACGCCGCAGGATCGCCCACGGGCGCGGCATCGACGGCGGGCCGCGGCGCCTCGGCAAGGGCCGGCTCGGGAACGGCCGCCGCCGGCCCGTCCGCCAGGCTGGCCAGCAGCGCCGACACGCTCTGCGGCCGCAACGCGGGGTCGGGCGCAAGGCCGCGGCGCAGCGCCCGCCAGCGCGCCTCGTCCAGCGCCGGCGGCCGGGCAGGTTGGCCCCCGGCCGCCGGCGCCCTCCCCGACACCATCTGGTGGATCATCACCGCCACCGCGTACACGTCCAGCGCGCGCGCCGGGATGCCGTCGGGCGACCCGGCCTCCGGCGCCCGGTAGCCCGGCGTGCCGGAACGCGCGGGCGCCTCGCGCCCGGAGGGCGTGCTCACGAAGGCATGGGCGCGCACGCGGGCGGCGATGCCGAAGTCGAGCAGCTTGACGTCGCCGCGCGCGGTCAGGAATACGTTGGCCGGCTTGATGTCGCGGTGCACCAGCCCGTGCCTGTCCCAGGCATAGTCGAGCGCCGCCGCGACCGGGGCCAGCAGGGCCAGCGCGCGCGCCAGCGGCAGCGCGCCTTCGCGCGCCAGCAGGCTGTCGAGGTCCTCGCCTTCCAGGCATTCCATGATGATGAAATGGCTGGACGTGGCCGGGTCCTGCGCCCAGTCGTAGACACGCACGATGTGCTCGTGCGCGAGGCGGCGCGCGCGCGTGGCTTCCTGCACCAGCAGGCGCGCGTGGCTGGCGCTCTCGGTCAGCTCGGGCGAGAGTATCTTCAGCGCCACCTGCGCGCTGTGGCCCAGTTCCGCGTGCGTGGCCAGGTCGGTCGCCTGCCACACCTGCCCCATGCCGCCCAGCGCGATCAGGCGCTCCAGCCGGTAGCGGCGGTTGGCCGGGCCGACATGCTGGCCCTGCATCAGCCCGAGCTCGGTGCCGCGCGTGCCTGTAGCCGAAACTGCGCCTGCCGCTGCCGCGGAGGCCGCAGCGGCGGGCGCGTGCGCGGCGTCGAGGATGGCGTTCTTGCGACGCTCGAATTCCGCCTCGCTCAGCAGGCCGTCCTGGTGCAGGGCGCGCAGCTCGCGGATCTTGTCGATGGCAGTGAGCATCTTGCCGTCAGGCCTGCAGGGGGCTGCCGCAGGCGCCGCAGAAGCGGTCGGCCGCCGCGATTGAATGTCCGTGGCTGCAGGCGCGGGCGAGCCCCCCGCCTGCGGCCACGGCACCGGTCGCCTGCGCCTGGGCGCCGAGCGCCGCCTTGTTCACGTCGTTCTGCAGGGCCAGCAGCGCGAGCTGGTGGCGCCGGTCCTTGTCGACCTCGAGGTCGCGCCGCAGCCGTTCGCGCTCGGCCGCGTCCCGGGCCAGGCGCGCGGCGTCCTGGGCAGGGACCGCCCCGCCGGCCGCGACGACCCCGGCCAGCGCGGCCAGCTGGCCGGCATCCATGGTGGCGTGCACCCGGGTCTTCAGGTAGTCGGACAGGATGGCCGCGTTCGGGGCGGCTGCCACCGCGAGTTTCGCCGTGTCGTCGAGTGCGCCGATGGCGCCGGCGCGCTCGAGCTCCATGCGCGCCAGCGCCAGCTCGTGCTGCCATTGTGCCTCCTGCTCGGCGTGTTGCCGGGCATGGCGGCGTTCCTCGGCCAGCAGCGCGACTTCCTTCTCCTGCCGTGCCTGGCGATGCTCGGCGTCGAGCGTGCGCAGCAGCTTTTCGTGCTGGGCGACGGCGTCGAGCTGGCCGCCCTCGCGGCGCAGCGCGTCGATCTTCTGCTGCACGGTTTCCAGTTCGAGCTCGCCGGCGCGCAGGGCCGCGCGCGTGCGCGCCTGGGCCTGCAGTTCGGCCCATTCCTCTTCGCGCTCGGCCGAGCGGCGGCGCGCGCTATTGGCCAACGCCACCAGCGCGAACTGCGCCTTGTGTTCCTCGTCGTCGATGTCGCGCGCCCGCTGCGCCGCCGCGGCTTCGTCCGCGCGCAGGCGCGCCAGTTCCTCGCGCCGGCGCGCGGCGTCCTCGATCTCGGCCGCCTGCTCGACCTTGTTGCGGATCTGCTGCACCAGCAGCTGCTGCGAAAAACGCTGCTGCGCCAGCCGGCGCGCCTGCAGCGCTTCCTGCTGCGCCACCTCGAGCGCGCCGCGCATGCGGATCTGTGCCAGCGCCTGCAGGTGCGCCCACTCAGCCTGCTCGCCGGCGCGGCCCGCGCGCTTGTGGGCCAGGTCGTGTTCGAGCTCGGCGAGCACTTCGCCGGCGCCGCGCGCGATCGCCTCGCGGCGCGACTTCGCCTCCGACACGCGCGCATACAGGTCGATCTCGCGCGCGCGCACGGCCTGCGCCCGTTCGGCGTTCGCCAGCGTCAGCTCGGCGCGTTCGATGGCGCCAAGCTGGCGCGCCTCCTGGCGCCGCAGCAGCAGGCGCGCGGCGGCTTCCTCGCGCTTCAACGCGTACCAGGCCTGCTCGTCGTACAGTTCTTCGAGCTGGCGCGCATGCTCGATCTGCACGCGGCGCTCGTCAGCCGCCAGCCACAGCGTGCCGATACGGGCACGGTTGGCGTCGAACTTGTCGTGGCGCAGGGACAGCGTGTCGACCTGCACCACGCCCAGGCCGAAACCGGAGAGCAGCAGGCGCAGCCCGCCCTGCAGGCGCTCGTCGAACTCGGCCCGCAGCTCGCGGTTGCCGGCCATCTCGCGCAGCGAGCGGGCGCCGACGAATTCCGCCGCCAGCTGGCGCACTCCGGGCATCAGCAGTTCGCGCAGTTGCGCGCCGGTCACCGTCCCCGGCATGGTCATGAAGTGGCGCGCAAAGGCGGGCACGTTCTCGATCCGCAGGCTCACCGTGAAGCGGCTGGCGACCGCCAGGTGTTCGGCCGTTGCCAGGTCGTCGAACGCGAATTCGACCGGCAGCGGCCCCGTCTTCGTGACCAGGATCTCGGCGTGGCCGTCGCGCAGCAGGTGGTTCAGGCGCGTGAAAAAGCCTTCGATCTCGTACTCGCCCTGCGGCACCTCGGTCGCCTCGCCGCCCTGCAGGATCCAGGCGCGGGTGGCAGGGGGCACGCGCAGCGTCTTGACGAAGAGGCCGGACAGCGCGCGCACTCCGAAGAACACGGCCAGTTCGTCGGGACCCGCGACCCAGCGGTTCTCGACCAGCACCGGCGCGCCGCGCGGCGCACCGAGGGTGATGCCGCAGGCCGCGCAATAACCCGCCCCGCCCGCGTTCTTGTGCTCACAACGTGGGCAAGGGGTGCCGCCAAAACCGAACATCTGGAACATGATCCGACTCCATTCTGGTAACGCTGCCAGGAACTGCCGAGTGATTCTATCAGCCCCGGCCGTTCAAATTATGCCGATGCAGTCGACGCAGGCCAGGCTCGCCCCGCGCTGCCGCAAACGCTCGCGCAGGCCCGCCGGGAGGCCGGCTTCCCAAGCGCGCGGCAGCAGCACGCGGTCGCCGTCGGCGGCCTCGCGTTCGATCAGCGCGCACTTCGGCCCCAGCCCCTCGACCGCCTCGACCCGTCCCGCATGCCAGGCGCCCGACGCCCCGCTGGCGATGAGCCGCCCGCGCGGCAGGAATTCGCGTCCGCGCGCCATGCGGTCGGCCAGCACCAGCGCCAGTTCGTAGGAATTGCCGTGGAAGGCGTTCTGCCCGAAGCGCACCGTGGTGCGCCAGGTGGCGGCCGCCTGGCCGTCGAAGTGGCGCGCCCCGGCCAGCGCCTGGCGCACCGCCGCCTGGCGCGCGCCGTCGACGCCGGGCACGGCGACAGCCCCGTCCTCGGCCTCCGGCTCGTCCGCTCCCAACGGATAGACGCTGACCTCAACCCAGCACAGGCAATCGTTGATGCCGCCGCTGTGCAGCGGGAACCAGGCGCGCGCTCGCGACACCGCACCTGCGACGTCCGGCTGGCCGGACAATGCACCAAGATGCTGCAAATCCCGGCCGCCGAGCAGCATGCCCGGCGCTGCTGCGCGAATGCCATGCCCCTCGACCCGGCCGAGTTCCCAGGCATCGGACCAGCCGTTGGCGACGATGCCGTCGCGCCGCGGCAGCAGGCCGCGCACCATGCGGTCGGCCAGCACCACCGCCAGTTCCCAGTCGCGCTCCTGTGCGCCGGGGGCGCGGTCCATGCTGATGACGACCTGGTCGCGGCTGTCGTAGCGGGTCTCGGTATGGCGCGCCAGGCGCGCCACCTGGGCCATGCGCGCGGCCACGTCTGGCGCAGCGGGGGCGCAGCACTTGACTTCGGCCCGCCCGTCGCGCGGCCGGCGCGTGGCCGTGACCGTGAGGGCCGAGCCGTCCGCCAGCAGGCTGCGCACATCAATGCTGTCCGGGCGTCGATCGCCGTGCGCGTTCATGTGTCCTCTCCTTCCGGTGCCACGCGCTTGCGTTCGTCCATGTCGTGTTCGAGGTTGGCGACGATGCGTTCGGCTTCGTCCAGCAGGCCGGCCAGCATCGCCTCGTCGGCGCGCTCGAAGCGGGCGAGCAGCGCCCAGGCTTCGTCGAGTGTCGCCGCGGCGCGCCGGCTATGGCGTGCGCGCCGTACTTGCGCATCGGGCGCCAGCGGCTGGCCGGGCGCCGCCAGCCCCAGGGCCGGCATGGTGCCGGCCGCCAGGCAGACCAGGTCGAGGCGCCCGAGCAGCGCCTGCTGGCGGCGGAACAGGCCCTGCCCCTGTGGCAGGGCGGCCAGGCGCACCCGGCACATCAGGCAGGGAAGCTCGAGGAACAGGCGGCGCAGCGCGCGCGCGTCCTCGAGGGCCGGATCGAAGGCTTCGGCCTGCAGGCCTGGGCCCCGCCCTCGTTGCAGCCCGGACGGAAGCACCGCAGGGGACAAGGCAGGGGACAAGGCAGCCTGCGCGACCCGCGCCCGCAATTCGCGCGCATAATCGCGGCTGCCGGCCAGGTCGACCGGCACGCAGTCGTCGACGGTGACGCCGAAACGGGTGTACAGGAGCTGATTGAAACCGCTCCGGAAGGCATTCCATTCGTCAAGCGTGGTGCAGGGCGGCAGCTCCAGGTTGCCCTGGGCCAGCTCGCGCTGCAGCGCCGCTTCCAGCCGGGCGGCGAAAGCGGCCAGCGCGAGGTCACCCGTCCCTTCGCCCGCCCCCTCGCTCGCCAGGTAGAGGTCGAAACGCTGCTGGGTGAGGCGCGGGTCGGCACTATCGATCGCGAAGCTCACGCGCAGGCCGATTTCGGGGGCGGCGGCGAACGGAACCAGGTCGCAGCCGTAGGGGCCGGGGTGGAAGCACCAGGCCACCGCGCCGCCGGCCATCGCGATGCGGCCACCGGCGCTGACGCGGCGCGTATGCCCGCCGGCGTCCACCACGACGCCGACCGTGCCCGGCGGCAGCACGCAGTCCCGGCCGATCGGACGCGCCAGCACCGCCGCGCCGAGCCCGGCGGCGTCGAACACCGGCGCACCCGCGATCCGCCTGAACAGGTCGCGTATCACGGCGCCGGCTGCACGGCAAAGGTGGCGCCGTGGCGCTGGAAGTGCGCGCCCGGGGCATCCGCGAACGGCCAGGCGCCCTCGCATTCGCCGTCAAGGTCGAGCCGCCCGGCCAGCACCTCGTTGCCGCCCCCGTCGAGCACGCGCAGCAGGACCGCTTCCTGCAGCAGGCGGGCCGCGAACGGCGCCTCCGGCAGCAGCTGCAGGATCACGCGCAGCGCACCCCTGCCCGCGCCGCCGGCCTCGACGACGTGCAGGCGCCACCAGCCGTCGTCGGTCGCCAGTGCGGCGAAGGGCGCGCCGCTGTCGGCCGCGCGCAGCATGCCGCTGCTGCCGGCCCAGGCGCCCGACTCTGCCGCCGCAGCACCCACAGCCGCAGCGGCGGCGCGCCGTTCCAGCGCCAGCGTGCGCAGGCGCCGCGTCGTCAGCGGCGAAGCCTGCAGGGCCGCGCGCTCGCCGCCGGTGAGCGGGCGGCTGCCATCGAGCGCCGCCAGCAGCACGGCGTCGGCCAGCACCAGCCGGTCGCCCTCCACGCGCGGCGCCAGCAGCAGGCGCTCGCGCAGCCTGCGGTCGATATCCTTCGTCGTCGTCACATCATCCTCCCGTTCGTGGTGCGGCCTGCAGCCTGGCAATGGCCGCGTCGCGCCGCTTGCGCAGGGTCGGCAGCGACACCCCGTCCAGCCCGGCCAGCTGCGCCATCGTCGGCAGCGCGCCGGTCGCAGGGTCGCGCCACGCGTCCGGATAACTGTCGTCCATGCCGCCCATCAGCTTCAGGTAGACCGCCAGCCGCACCGGCAGCGACTCGCCCGCCAGCAGGCGGTGGCTCCAGCTCCCCGCATCCTCGACCAGGCGCGCCGCAGGGACAAAGCCGGGGGGCAATGAAACCGCTTCGGCGCGCGCGGCTTCCAGGGGATCGTCCGCTTCTTCTGCTTCACCCACGACGGCGACGGGTTCCGGCCCGGCGCCCTGGAACGCGCCGAATTCGTCCTGTGCCGCCTCGAGTATCAGGTCAGGGCCCGGCGTGCCGCCCTGCTCCGACTCCTCGAGCACGCGCCAGTAGTCCTCGATCCAGGCGCCGGCAGCATCCGCGTCGTGCAGCCAGTCCCCGTCGCGGTTGGCCGACAGGGTCCCGTACTCGCCGATCTCGGCCAGCATCTCGCCGATCTTCGCCGGGTTGTTCTTCAGGCTGTCGAAGCGCTTCGAGCGCGTGTGCAGCGGGCCGGCCGCGCCGGTGAAGCGCTCCAGCGTCTCGCTCCAGCGCATGATCCACTCGGGCCGGCAGGACGCGATCGACTGCAACTGGCGCACCTCGATCGGCAGGCCGGATTCGACCGGGCGCCCGAGGATGGCCCCGACCTGGGCGCGGTGCTCGCGCCAGGCGGCGAACAGGCGCGCGATCTCGCCGTAGCCCGTATCGAGCATGCGGTAGGCATAGATCCGGTTCGGGCTGCAGGGACGGCCGCAAGCGGCCTGGTAGTTGTCGGCGTCGACCTTGTCGCGCAGGACGGCGAACATGTCGTTCACCTTCTTGCGCAGCAGCGCTTCCCCGCCCGGGCGGCGCCAGAACGCAGGTGCCCGCGCGTGTTCGGCAGCCAGCGCCGCGCGGAAGGCGTCCCAGTCGGCCGGCCGCGCGCCCAGCTCATAGGCCAGGCCCAGGGCCAGTTCGGCCGTGGTGTCGCCGTAGCTGTTGCCGGGCGCCTGGGCCCGTGCGCTGCGTCCGCGCGCGTGCAGCGCTTCGGCCAGCAGGTCGACATACAACGCCAGCGCCACCCCGCCGGGGACGGGATCGAGCAATTCGAGCGGATCGCAGCGGGCAAAGGCGTCGAGCGAACAGCTGCCGAGCAGCTTCCTCACCCCTTCCCACCCAGGTTCCTGGTACCGGGTTCCCGGCAAACGCATACCTTCCTCTGCTGGTGTGTGGTCTACATGGCGTATCCGCGCGATAAGAGACTTGCGGATGTTGCCGATCTTGCCGATTTTTCAAATAATGCCACACAAACACAAAAACCAGGCGTACTGGAGAGGTTCAACGGCCCTTCAGTTTCGGGTTTTGGCCGGGGTTCTGGCCGAGCATCGCGCGCAGCAGCGCGGCAACGACCGGCGCCGCGTGCTCGCCGCCGGTCGCGTCCGACTGGCTGACGAAGACCGCGAACGCCAGGCGCCGCTGCTCGCCCGAAATGCTGCCGGGTTCCAGCCAGCCCGTGAACCAGACCGTGGACTGGCCGTCGGGCCCGCTCGGGGCGGTGCCCGTCTTGCCGTGCAGGCCGGCGCGCAGGCCGTCGAACTCCGGCGCCCGGAAGGCGCCGGCTGCCGTGCCGTGGGTGACGACCCCGTGCAGGCCGGCGCGTACCCGATCCAGGCGCACCCCCAGCGGCGAGCCTGGCGCGCCCGGCCCGCCCTGCGCTGCGCGTCCGTCGAGCGCGCGCAGCAGGCGCGGATGAACCGCGCGGCCCTCGCCGACGGCCCCGGCCACCATCGCCATGTGCAGCGGCGTGGCCTGCATGCGCAGGCCGATGGCCATCTGGCGCAGCTCGTGGCGCGAACCGATCGGGTCGATGCCGGCGCGGCTGGCGCCCAGCGCATCCCAGCGGCGCCAGTCGTAGTCGGGGGGCAGCAGGCCGCCGTCGAGGAGCACAGGCCGTTCGAAGCCGAGCCGGCGCGCCATGTCGGCGATCGGGCGGATGCCGGCAAGCGCGTCCTCGTCCAGCGCGCGCAGGCTGGGAGCGCCCCCGAGCGGCTTGCCGAACAGGCTGGCGTCGCTCAGTTCGGCCGTCCAGGCGAACCAGGTATTCAGGCTGTAGGCCAGCGCCTCGGCCAGCCCCAGCCTGCCGTCGCGGGCGCGGCGCTCCAGGGTGCCGTCGCGGAAATTGGTGATGTGCGCCAGCCTGCCTTGCGCCGGATAGGTGGCGGCGCCGCTGCGGAAGGCGAAGCCCGCCTGCGCGGCGAGCGCGTCGATGCCTGCCAGGGGCATGCCCTGCAGCAGCGCGTCCAGGCGCGGATCGCGCTGCGCCGCCAGTTCCAGGCCGAGGGCGCTGACGATCTTGAAGGTCGAGCCGGGACTGCGCTCGGCGCCGCCGTCGTGCTGCAGGGCGGCCTGGCGCAGCGGGCTGCGCGCCGGATCGACCTGGTCGAAATCGCGCAGCTCGGCCCAGGGAACGGAAGCAGCAGGGGCACCGGCTGCGGCGCTGGCTGCGGCGCTGGCTGCGGCCAGGATGTCGCCGCTGCCGGTATCGAGCAGCACCAGGCCCGCCTGGCGGCCGGCTGGCGGCGCGGCGCCCCCGGCGCAGCGCGTCCCGTCCCAGCTGCCGCGGCGCAGTGCCACGCAGTCGAGCACAGCGTGGGCCTGCGCCTGCAGCGCCAGGTCCAGGCTCAGGGTGGCCTCGTGCCTGCCGCCGCCCGGTGCAGGCAGGCGCGCCAGCATGCCGGCGATGCTGTTCGCATGCCCGCCGTGCAGGCCGAGCAGCGTGGCCAGGCCGGCAGCCTGCGCGCTTGGGGTCGGGCTGCCGGCCTGCCACAGCGGCACGCCGCTGCGGTCGCGCAGCAGGACCGGCACCGCGGTCCCGGGTCCGGTCCTGCCCGCCTGCGGAACCGGGTGCCAGCCGAGGCGTCCGTCGGTCAGGCGCAGGTGGCGCCAGGCGGCGTCGCCGCTCCGATCCATGCGCGCCAGGTCGAGCGGCGCGGCGTCGATCAGGATGCGCCGGCTGCCCGCTTCAAGCGTGAGCACGAGTTCGCTGACGTCGTCGGGGCGCGTGCAGGCCCGTCCGCCACAGCCCGGCCGCAGCGCCGCCAGCTGCGCGCCCTCGACCGCCAGCACGCGCCCGGCCAGCAGCACCTCGATGCGCTCGCCGCCGGCCGCCGCCCGCGGCAGCGCCAGGGCGAGGCGCGCCCTGGACGCACCCGCCGGCCAGTCGGCCACGCGCTTCCACGGCGCCCAGCCTTCCGGCAGGCGCTCGAACAGGCGCGATGCGGCCAGCGGCATCGGCGCATCAAGGCCGACCGCGACCTCGCCCGCGGCTGCCTGCCAGGCGCCGGCCAAAGTTCCCCACCCGCCGGGGCGCACGCGCCACGCCAGCAGGCGCCGCTCGCTGTTGAAGATCCTGACCTGCTCGCGCACATAGGCGCCATCGGCGCGGCCGTACAGGCGCGCGAGCAGCCGCCGGGCGGCCTCGTCCAGCACGACGCCGTCCCAGGCCCGCAGGTCGGCGGCGCGCTGGGCCGGCGCCGCCGCGCGCCAGGCCGCCAGGTCGCGCGGCGCCATCTCGACCATGCCGCCTGGCGCCAGCCGCAGCAGCCCGCGCGCCAGCAAGGCATCGAACAGGGCGCCGTCCTCGAAGCGTGCCGGTGCGCCGGCCGGCACCCGGTAGTGGCCCGGCGGCAGGCTGGCGCCGCGCACCGCGCCCTGCTCCGGAAACGCGGCCACCAGGGCACTGGTTGCAGTACCGCCGCCGGTCCCGTGTGCGGCGCGGTAACGCGTGAGCACCAGTTCGCCCGCCTGCGGACAGGACGCGGCCGGTCGGCGCGTAACGCGCAGCGCCTGCTCGCCTGCCCACACCAGCCAGCCGTCGCGCCCCAGGCTTGCCCGGCCCCGCTCGCCACCGGCGATCCTGCCCGCGCTGGCGTCGCCGATCCAGCGGGCAGGCGCGCCGTGCCAGGCCAGCTGCAGCGTGCCACCCGCGCGGACCACGCCGCCGATGTCGACGCGCGGCATCGCCGCGCCGGACAGCACCAGGTTCCTCAGCGTGACGGCGCCGGCGCCCTCGTTGCGTGCGGCCCAGCGCGCGACGTCCGCGAAGCGGTAGCCAATGCGCAGCGGCGCCAGGCGGCCGCCGCTCCCCTCCAGCACCTGACTGCACAGGTCGATGACGACTGGCTGTCCTGCGCGCATGCCGGACAGGACCAGCAGCGCGCCGCCCGCCTGCGGCCCGAGCATGACGCCAGGCTGTGCCGGCACGTCGAAGGCCACGCCCGGCAGCGCCGGCTGCAGCGCGTCGAGCGCACGCACGGCGCCGCCGGTGGAAGTGGCAGAGGCGGCACGCGCCGCGGCGGCGGCGCCGAGCGCGCGCGCATGGAATGCGATCAGGAGGCCGCCGGCAAGCACAAACGCGACAGCCAGGATGGCCAGGCTCCCCCCCGGCCCGGCAGGCCAGGACAGGCGGCGCACGAACGTGCGCGCGCCTGCGCTACCGCGGCCCGCACGCAGGCTGCGCGCCCGGCGCCAGGCCCGGCGCTGCGTGCTGAAGCTGTCCAATAGCGTGGCGATCATTGCCCCATCCTTTACTCCGTGGCGGCCGCGGCCGTTCCCGTGGACCTAGCGGGGGGACGCGAAAAGCATGCAAATACGGCCGCGTTGGCTGACCATTGGCTGACTTTTGGCTGAAATTCGGCGCGCCACGTCGGTCCGGGATTTGTGCAGGTCATCCCGCCTTTCATGCGGCCTGTCGCAATCCGATGGAGGTCGCGGACCGCTTTGACTACAGTGCACACATCGCCACCCCACCCGCAAGGAGAAACACCGTGAACATCGCCAAGCACATGGAAGCCGTTTTCGTCGTTGCCCTCGCCGCAGCCGGTTCGGCCAGCTACTTCGCCGACGCCGTGCCCCCCGCCCACGCCCGCCCGGCCGTCAACCAGGATTCGAGCATCGCCACCGAAACCAGAATGGCCGTGGTCGTCGTCAAGGGCAAGCGTCCGGGCGCCGAACAACAGCCGACCCTGCTGGCCGATCGCCGCGCCCCCGGGAGCCCCATGTGATCGCCCGGGCAAGCCGGGCCACGCCCTGAACGGGGCAGGCCCGGTTCTTCCTTTTCCTGTATTCTTCGTGGTTCTCCCGCCTCGTTTCCCCGGCATCGTTTCTCCAGCACCGCACCCTGCGCCGCGCCCTTCCGCCCTGTTGTTGCAACACAGCCGCTGCAATCTGTTTCAGTTGTAAGAAGGTGCGTCAAACGCCCCGTTTCTCCCAAGCGATTGATAAGATGAATCATCCGTTTTGGATTAATGGAGAACGACATGAAACGCAGCCTCTCTCTCGCTACCCTGATCGCCCTCGGCGCCGCCGCGTACGCACCGCTGCCTTCGATGGCCGGCACCGATGTCCAGGTGTATATCGGCTCGGCACCGCCAGCCCCGCTGTACGAACGTGCGCCGATGGCGCGCCGCGGCTACGTGTGGTCGCCGGGATACTGGGAGTGGAACGGGCACCGCCACCACTGGATCCCCGGTTCGTATATCGTCGAGCGCCCGGGCTATGTGTATGCCCCGCCGGCCTGGCGCGAGCGCAGTGGCCGCTGGACTATGCAGCAGGGATACTGGGCGCCACGCGGTGGCGACCGCTACTATGCCGGGTACGGCTACCGGCACGACGGTTACCGGCATGACGGCTACCGCCGCGAGGTGTACTACGACCGCTACGGCAATCCGCATCCCTACCGTGGCCGCGACCGCGACCGCGACGGCATTCCGGACCGTATCGAACGCTACGGCGGCGACACCGACCGCGACGGCATCCCGAATGCCCACGACCGCGACCGCGACAACGACGGCGTGCCGAACAAGTACGACCACGACCGCGATGGCGACGGCCGCCGCAACAGCCGCGACAGCAGCCCGGACAATCCGTACCGCCGTTGATGGTTCCGGCAGCGCAATGACAAAGCGCCTCGTTGGAGGCGCGGTTTCTTTTATATCTACCGGTAGCGGACCCGGCTGACCCGGCGCCCGCCTGCCGCTAGGGTGTGTCTGACTGAACGAAATTGAGTCCAGAAGGTCACAAGGCGATGAGCCGAACTGACCTGACTGAAAAGCAGTGGCGGCAGCTTGCACCTCACCTGCCGTCCAATCCACATCACGGCC
>JBBWZO010000185.1:0-12963 GCA_039649125.1 Massilia sp.
CACCACGTGCACCTGATCGCCGACGAGATCGCGGTCGGCTGCGGCCGTACCGGCACCTTCTTCGCCTGCGAGCAGGCCGCCATCTGGCCGGATTTCCTGTGCCTCTCGAAGGGCATCAGCGGGGGCTACCTGCCCTTGTCACTGGTGCTGACAACCGACGACATCTATCAGTCCTTCTACAGCGAAGACATCACGCGTGGCTTCCTGCACTCGCACTCCTACACCGGCAATGCGCTGGCCTGCCGCGCGGCGCTGGCGACCTTGCAGATCTTCCGCGACGACGATGTCCTGAACCGGAATCGCGAGCTGGCCACGCAACTGACCATCGCGCTCGCTCCCCTGGCCGAGCACGAGCGCACCCACGGTTTCCGCCAGCGCGGCATGATCTTCGCGTTCGACGCCGTCGAGCCGGATGCTGCGCGTGCGGCCAGCTTCGCCCGGCGCTTCTTCACCACGGCCGTCGAGCACGAACTGCTGCTGCGCCCGATCGGCCGTACCGTGTATGTCATGCCGCCCTACGTGCTGGACGAGGAAGAGATCGACCTGCTCGGCGTGCGCGTGAAGTCGGTCTTCGAATCCGTGATCGCAAGGTGAGTATGGACCCGAGCATGAACCTGATCGACAGTGTCAACCGCAAGCTGGCCGCCCTCGACGGCCAAGGCCTGACCCGCCGGCGGCGCGTGGCCGATACGCGCTGCATGCCGCAGCAGGTGGTCGACGGCCGCGCCATGCTGGCCTTTTGCAGCAACGACTATCTCGGCCTGGCTGCGCACCCGCGCGTGGTCGATGCGCTGTGCGCCGGCGCCCAGCTGTACGGCGCCGGCAGCGGCGCCTCGCACCTGATCAGCGGCCACAGCCGGGCCCACGCCATCCTGGAAGAACGCCTGGCCGACCTCGTCGCGCCCCATATCGCGGATGCGCGCGCGCTCTACCTGAGCACCGGCTACATGGCCAATCTCGCCGTGCTGACCGCGCTCGGCGCCGACAGCGACGCCGTCATTTTCTCGGAAGCGCTGAACCACGCCTCCCTGATCGACGGTGCGCGCCTGGCCAGGGCCAGCGTCAGCGTCTACCCGCACGGCGACGTCGCCGCGCTCGACGCGCTGCTCGCCGCCAGCGGCGCCGCCACCAAGATCGTCGCCACCGACGCCGTCTTCAGCATGGACGGCAACCTGGCGCCGCTGCCGCAACTGCTGGCCCTGTGCGAGCGCCACGGCGCCTGGTTGTTCGTCGACGACGCCCACGGTTTCGGCGTGCTCGGCGCCCAGGGCCGCGGCGCGCTCGAACATTTTGGATTGCGCTCGCCCAACCTGGTGTACGTCGGCACGCTCGGCAAGGCGGCCGGCGTGAGCGGCGCCTTCATCGCGGCGCACGCCAGCGTGATCGAACTGATGATCCAGCGCGCGCGGCCCTATATCTACACGACGGCGGCGCCGCCGGCGCTGGCCCACACGCTGCTCACCAGCCTGGACATCATCATTAGCGAGGAAGGCAATGCGCTGCGCGCGCACCTGGAGTCCCTGATCACGCAACTGGGCGCCGAGCTGCGGCTGCAGCGCTGGACGCGGCCGGCCTCGCCGACGGCGATCCAGCCGATCCTGATCGGCAGCAACGAGGAAGCCTTGCGCGTGGCCGCCGCCCTGTATGCGAAGGGGCTGTGGGTGCCGGCGATCCGTCCGCCGACGGTACCGAAAGGGTCGGCGCGCCTGCGCGTGACGCTGTCTGGCGCGCACACCCACGACGAAGTGGCACGCCTGGCCGCCGTACTGAACGAACTGGAAGGAGCGCAATGAAAAACCTGAACGAGCCACAGGAACCCAGCGTCGAAACGGGCGCACTCCCGGCCGCCCTCCCGCTCACGCAACCGAAGGAGAAGCAGCAACCCGTGCCGTCCCCGGCGGAAGCACTCGCCGCCGAGGGCATCCCCTCGCGCTTTTGCTGCTTCGTGACCGGCACCGACACCGAAATCGGCAAGACGCTGGTTTCAAGCGCGATCCTGCATAAACTCGTCGAACGGGGTTTGCGCGCCTGCGGCATGAAGCCGGTCGCCGCCGGCGCCGAACTGGTCGACGGCGAACTGCACAACGAAGACGCCGACATGCTGGCAGCCGCCGGCAACGTCCACCTGCCCTCCAACATCACCACGCCCTTCATGCTGCGCGAACCCTGCGCGCCGCACGTCGCCGCCCGCCTGGAAGGCGTGACCATCGACCCGGTGCCGATCATCGCGGCGTACGCCGAAATCCTGGGCGCGTCGGATGCCGTGGTGGTCGAAGGCGTCGGCGGCTTCCGGGTGCCGTTCAACGACGACTTCGACAGCGCGGATCTTGCCGCCCAGTTGAATTTGCCGGTGATCCTGGTGGTCGGCATGCGCCTGGGGTGCATCAGCCATGCCCTGCTCACCGTGGAAGCGATCGTCGCGCGCGGCCTGGTGCTGGCGGGCTGGGTCGCGAATACCGCGGACCCGGACATGCGCTTTTTCGACGAGAACATCGAGGCGCTGTGCGCGCGTATCCCGGCCCCGCTGCTGGGCATCGTGCCGCGCCTCGAACAAGCCACTGCCGCCAACGCGGCCCGATTCATCGATCTCGCGGGACTGCCGGGCTGGCCGTCGGCGCGGGTCGGCTGACAACACACACGACACACAAGGAATTACCATGAATGCACCACAGACCGTCGCCCTGCACCGCCCGACCGCGGCCATCAAGGAACGCGCGGACGCCACCTGGCCGCTGGCCGACGTGCTGGCGCTGTTCGAACTGCCGTTCAACGAGCTGATGTTCCGCGCCCAGGAAGCGCACCGCGCCCACTTCCCCGACGGCGACGTCGAACTGGCGACCCTGCTGTCGATCAAGACCGGCGGCTGCGAAGAAGACTGCGGCTACTGCCCGCAGGCGGCGCGCTACGACACCGGCGTCGAAGCCAAGAAAATCCTCGACATCGACACCGTGCTCGATGCCGCGCGCCAGGCGAAAGCGAATGGCGCCACCCGCTTCTGCATGGGCGCCGCCTGGCGCAGCCCGAAGGAGCGCGACATGGCGAAAGTCGAAGAAATGGTGCGTGAAGTAAAAGCGCTGGGCATGGAAACCTGCGCCACCCTCGGCATGCTGGAAGAGGGACAGGCCGAACAGCTCAAAAATGCCGGCCTGGATTTTTATAACCACAACATCGACACCGCGCCGGATTTCTACAACAACGTCATCTCGACCCGCGAATACCAGGACCGCCTCGATACGCTCGGCCGCGTGCGCCAGGCCGGCCTGAAAGTGTGCTGCGGCGGCATCGTCGGCATGGGAGAAACGCGCGAGCAGCGCGCCGGCCTGATCGCCCAGCTGGCGAACCTGAACCCGTATCCGGAGTCCGTCCCGGTGAACCACCTGGTGCAGGTCGAGGGCACCCCCTTGCACGGCCTCGATCCGCTCGATCCGCTCGAATTCGTGCGCACCATCGCCGTGGCCCGCATCACGATGCCGAAGGCGCGCGTGCGCCTGTCGGCAGGCCGCCGCCAGCTGGGAGAGGCGGTGCAGGCGATGTGCTTCATGGCCGGCGCCAATTCGATCTTCTACGGCGACAAACTGCTCACCACCGGCAACCCGGAAGCGGAAGACGACCGCGCGCTGCTGGCGAAGCTGGGCCTGAAAACGCGCTCGGCCACGCTGGATTCGGCGCCGAAGGAAGCCTGCGGCTGCTGAGTCTTCTCACCATAAAAGTAAAAGCGCCTGACAAGACCCGCAGGGGGCCATGCGGGTTTTGTCAGGTGCCCTACCCGACCAATACGAAAAAAGATAGAGCGAGACAAACGCATGTTCACCAAAATCCTCATTGCCAACCGGGGCGAAATCGCCTGCCGTGTCGCCGCCACCGCGCGCCGCATGGGTATCCGTACCGTCGCCGTCTATTCGGATGCGGATGCAGGCGCGAAACACGTCGCGGTCTGCGATGAGGCAGTGTGGATCGGACCGGCCGCCGCCAAGGACAGCTACCTGCGCGGCGAAAAAATCATCGAGGTGGCGAAAGCGACCGGCGCCCAGGCGATCCACCCCGGCTACGGCTTCCTGTCCGAAAACGCCGGGTTCGCGGAAGCCGTCGCTGCGGCCGGGCTGGTCTTCATCGGGCCGCCGGCTTCCTCGATGCGCGCGATGGGGTCGAAATCGGCCGCGAAGCAGCTGATGGAAGGCGCCAACGTGCCGCTGGTGCCGGGCTACCACGGCGAGAACCAGGACCCGGCATTCCTGAACAGCCAGGCCGACCGCATCGGCTATCCGGTGCTGCTGAAAGCCAGCGCGGGCGGCGGCGGCAAGGGCATGCGCGTGGTCGAGCGCAGCGAGGATTTCGTGGCGGCGCTGGCGTCCTGCAAGCGCGAGGCGATCAGTTCCTTTGGCGACGACAAGGTGCTGGTCGAGAAATACCTGCTGCGGCCGCGCCACATCGAGATCCAGGTGTTTGCCGATACCCACGGCAACTGCGTCTATCTGCACGAACGCGCTTGCTCGGTGCAGCGCCGCCACCAGAAGGTGCTGGAAGAAGCGCCGGCGCCAAGCATGCCGGCGGACCGCCGCGCGGCGATGGGAGAAGCGGCCGTGAATGCGGCGCGCGCCGTCGGCTATGTCGGCGCCGGCACCGTCGAATTCATCGCCAACCAGGACGGCTCGTTCTACTTCATGGAGATGAACACGCGCCTGCAGGTGGAACACCCGGTCACCGAAATGATCACCGGGACCGACCTGGTCGAATGGCAGCTGCGCGTGGCGTTTGGCGAGCCGCTGCCGAAGAAGCAGCATGAGCTGGGCATCCACGGCCATGCGATCGAGGCGCGCATCTATGCCGAGAACCCGGAAAAGGGTTTCCTGCCCTCGATCGGCACCCTGCGCCACATGGATACCCCGGCTGCCGTGAGTTTCGAGCTGGGCCGCATCGCCGGCGTGGAGCCGGCGGCCGTGCGCATCGACTCGGGCGTGCGCGAGGGCGATGCGATCTCTCCGTTCTACGACCCGATGATCGCCAAGCTCATCGTCTGGGGTGCGGACCGTACCCAGGCGCTGGCGCGGCTGTCGCAGGCGCTCGCCGAATTCCAGATCGTCGGCCTGGCCACCAACATCGCCTTTCTGAAACGCCTGGTCGAGGGCGAGGCCTTCTCCACGGCCGACCTCGACACCGGCCTGATCGAGCGCAACAGCGCCACCCTGTTCCCGCCGGCGAGCGCGGCACCCGCCGGCGCGCTGGCGCTGGCAAGCATCGCCCTGATCGAAGCGGAAAAACGGCAGTCGGCCGGCGCCTCGCGCATCCAGGCCGATCCGTGGGGCCAGGCCCAGGGCTGGCGCCTGAACGGAGACTATCGCCGCGTGCTGTCCTTCGCGGACGAATTCTCGGCCGGGCTGGCGGGCGGCGCCTACCAGGTCGGCGTCACTTACCACCCCCACGGCTGGGAGCTGGACCTCGACGGCGTGAAGCAGCCCCTGACGGTGACCGGCACCGATGGCGCCACGCTGTCGGTCCGCCTCGGCGAACAGTCGATGCACGGCGCCGTGCGCCGCGACGGCGATGTGTTCCACGTCTTTACCAACGGCGCACATCATGCCCTGGCCTACAACGACCCGATGGCGCATGCCGGCGAGCTTGAAGCGGCCGGTGGCCGCCTGACCGCGCCGATGCCGGGCAAGGTGGTGGCCGTCATGGTCGAGGGCGGCCAGGCCGTGAAAAAGGGAGAAGCCCTCGTCATCATGGAGGCGATGAAGATGGAACACACCATCGCGGCGCCAGGCGACGGCCTGGTGGAAGAAGTGCTGTATGCGGTCGGCGACCAGGTCGCCGACGGGGCGCCGCTGCTGGCCTTCAAGGCCGCCTGATACGCGGGGCCCCCCGATGCGTATCTTGCTGAACCGCGGCGATGGCGTGGTGGCGCCCTGGGTGCAGGATTTCCAGGCTGCGCTGCCCGACGCCGAGCTCGTCACCTGGCGCGAGGGCGACATGCAGCCCGCCGGCGCGCATTGTGCGCATTGTGCGCATTGTGCGCATTGTGATTACGCGGTGCTGTGGAACCCCTCGCCTGCCCTGCTCGCGCAGCTCGGCGGCGTGAAGGCGGTGTTCCTGATGGGCGCCGGCGCCGACGCCCTGCTCAAGCACGGCGACGCCCTGCCCGCCGTGCCGATCGTGCGCCTGGGCGACGCCGGCATGGCCGTGCAGATGGCGGAATATGTCGCGTATGCGACGCTGCGCTACTTCCGCCGTTTCGACGAATACGAGGAGCAGGCGCGCCATGGATTGTGGTCGCCCTTGCCGCCCCATGCGAAGGAAGCGTTCACGGTCGGCGTGATGGGCCTGGGCAAACTCGGGCTGCGCGTGGCCAAGACCATGCGCGGGTTCGGCTTTCCGGTGCGCGGCTGGAGCCGTACCCCGAAAGACATTCCGGGTGTGGACTGCTACGCCGGCATGGCGTCGCTCGACGATTTCCTGCGCGGCACCCGCGTGCTGGTCTCGCTGCTGCCGCTCACCGCGGAAACCAGCAACCTGATCGACCGCCGGCGCCTGGCCACCTTGCCGCAAGGCGCCTACGTGATCAACGTCGCGCGCGGCGCCCAGCTGGCCGAACCGGACCTGCTCGCCCTGATCCGCTCCGGCCACATCGCCGGCGCCACGCTCGACGTGTTCCGCAACGAGCCCTTGCCGGCACCGCACCCGTTCTGGGACGAGCCGCGCATCACGATCACGCCGCACATTTCCGCACTCACCGTGCGCGGCGAAGCGGTGCGCCAGATTGCCGAAAAAATCGCCGCTTTCGAGGCGGGTCTACCGGTCGATGACCTCATCGACCGCACATTGGGATACTGAAGGGATAGCGAATGAACCAGCACACCACCCTGCCGAAGAAGGTCAAGCTTGTCGAAGTCGGGCCGCGCGACGGCCTGCAGAACGAAAAGGAAACCATCAGCGCCGCCGTCAAAATCGAACTGGTCGACCGCCTGGCGCGCGCCGGTTTTTCGAATGTGGAAGCGGCTTCCTTCGTCTCGCCGAAATGGGTGCCGCAGATGGCCACCAGCAGCGATGTGATGGCCGGCATCACGCGCCTGCCCGGCACGATCTATTCGGCGCTGACGCCGAACATGCAGGGTTTTGAAGCGGCGCTGGCCGCGAAGGCCGATGAAGTCGTGATCTTCGGTTCGGCCTCGGAAGCCTTTTCGCAGAAGAACATCAACTGCTCGATCGCCGAATCGATCGCGCGCTTCGAGCCGGTGGCAAAGGCCGCCAAGGCCAATAAACTGCGCCTGCGCGGCAGCATCAGCACGGCGTTCGGCTGCCCCTACCAGGGAGAGGTGCCATTGGAAGCCGTGGCCGATGTGGTGCGCCGCATGCGCGACCTCGGTTGCGACGAGATCGACATCGCCGACACCATCGGCGTGTCCACCCCACACAAGACGCAGGCGGTGATGTTGCGCGCCGCGCAGGAGTTCCCGCTGGAGCGCCTGTCGGGCCACTTCCACGACACCTATGGACAGGCGCTGGCGAACATCTATGCCAGCCTGGAAGTCGGCGTGCAGATTTTCCACTCGTCGGTATCGGGCCTGGGCGGCTGTCCGTATGCAAAGGGCGCGACCGGCAACGTGGCCACCGAAGACGTGCTGTACCTGCTGCACGGCCTCGGCATCGAGACCGGGATCGACCTGGATCAGGTGGTCGATGCGGGTCAGTTTATTTCGCAGGTACTCGGGAGAAAGAGCGCGAGCCGTACCGGGAATGCGCTGGCGGCGAAGCGGGCCGGTTGAACCACTCGAACTCACGCGAATCGAACGTAGGGTGAATGACTCCACGCGTCGATAGTTAGCGGCAAGATCATCGAGCGCGACAGCGGAGTTGTTAACTATCGACACGTGGACGGGAAACCCGCCTTTCGTGGCCCGGTCCACCCTACAACGGCCGCGTAAACGAAAAAAGCCGACAACTTTCGCTGTCGGCTTTTCTCTTAATACTGGTCGGAGTACAAGGATTCGAACCTTGGACCCTCTGGTCCCAAACCAGATGCGCTACCGGGCTGCGCTACACTCCGAAGACACACATCATAGCCGCTACAACCCCTTTGGTCAAGGTCGCGTTTTCAAATACCTGATCTTTTTGGATTTTTCATACAACGGGATCATCCATTGTGACAGTTGCTCCAGCAGACCCAGGTGGTTTCGATGACGCCGAGCGCAGGACGATGGGGCGCATCGCGGCGGGCGTGGCCGTGTCGCTGGCCGTGCACGCGCTGATGCTCTCGAACTGGCGCGGCCCCAGGCCGCCTGTGGAACTGCCGCCGCCGCGTCCGCTCACCGTCCGGGTGCAGCCGCCACCGCCGCCTGCGTCACGTGTGGAAGCGCCGCCGGCGCCTCCCAGCGCCGAGCGCCCTGCCCGGCACCCGCAGCCGCGTCCACCGCGCCTACCGCGTCCGCCACGCCCGGTGATTGCGGTGCCGCCGGAACCGGCGACGCCCGAGCCCTTCGTCGTCGAGCAGGCTCCCCAGCCGGCACCAGCCGACACGCCCCGCTTCGACCCCGACGCCGCCCGCAGGATGGCGCGCTCGCTGGCCAACCTGGGCGACCCGGCGCGCGCGGGCACGGCAGTCGGGCAGTTTCCGGAAAAGCCACTGGAAACGGAAAGCCGCGCCGCGCGCGCGATCGGCGCGGCCAAGCGGAGAAACTGCAAGGATGGGATCCCGGGGGGATTGCTGGCGCCGCTGTTGCTGTTGGCGGACAAGAAGGATAGCGGGTGCAAGTGGTGAGGTTGATGGCAAACCCGGTGTTTATCTACCGGCGCCAACCAGAGCGTTAACCCTAAATCTCAGCAATACTTAGGGTGGACTCCCGAGTCCACGCATTACAGCGTTTGCATACAGGTTGTGTATTGGCGAATGCCACGACAACAGGGCTCATACTGGACGGATCCATGGCCGAGCCGACGCAATGCACAAGATGAAACGCGTGGACTCGGGAGTCCACCCTACATCCCTGGTGAGGAAACAGGGGCGGCTGCGGTCACTCCCCCTTGATCTGCAACGCCCGCTCATACAGCGCATTCTTCTTGCGCCCGGTGATCTGCGCCGCCAGGTTTGCCGCCTGCTTGACGCTGCATTCGGTAAGCAGGATCTGCAGGATGCGCTCGGCTTCGGCCTCGCCGGCATCGGTATCGAGGCTCGCTCCCTCGACCAGCACCACGAATTCGCCGCGCTCGCGATGTTGATCCGATTTCACCCAGGCCAGCGCCTCGCTCAGGCGACAGCGGTGTACTTCCTCGAACAGTTTGGTCAATTCGCGCGCGAACACGACCTGGCGGGTCGGCTCGAACACGGTGACCAAGGCCTCGACGCAGTCGACGATGCGGTGCGGCGCCTCATAAATGACCAGGGTTGCCGGTTCGCGCACCAGTTCCGCCAGCGCCGCCTCGCGCTGCTTCGACTTCGCCGGCAGAAAACCGACAAAATTGAAACGGTCGTTGACCAGGCCGCTGGCGGACAGCGCCGCCACCGAAGCGGAGGCGCCCGGCAGCGGAATCACGCGCAGGCCGGCTTCGCGCACGGCGTCGACGATGCGCGCGCCGGGGTCGGAAACGGCGGGGGTACCGGCATCCGACACCAGCGCCACCCGTTCGCCGGCGCGCAGGCGCGCCACCAGTTTATCGGCCGCTTCGCGCTCGTTGTGCTGGTGCGCCGCCACCATCTGCTTGTTCAAGCCGTAACGGGTGAGCAGGGCGCCGGTTTTGCGGGTATCCTCACAGGCGACCACGTCGGCCAGCGCCAGCAGGTGCAGCGCCCGCAGCGTGATGTCGGTCGCGTTGCCGATCGGAGTGGCCACGACGTACAGTGTTGCTGTAGGATAAGACTGCTGGGCTGCCTCGGCCATCACGGGGAGCTGGGCGATATTGATTGACTGCGCGATGGACTTGTCGTTCGTCTTATCGGTCATGTTATCGGTCATGTTGGGGATGCAATGCTGAATAAAAGTCTGAAGGGCCTGATTGCAACGAGCGTGTTCGGCCTGCTTGCGGGTTGCGGCAGCACGCCGCTGCCGCCCGATCTCGGATGCGGGGTACCGGGCGGATTGTGCGCGCCCGTCGAGCCAAACACAAGTGCGCCGCCACCGGCGCCGCCACCTGAACCGGAGCGTTCGGATACGGTCACCTCGCCGGTCGAGCTGTATCCGGGCATGGGCGGCGGCACCCAGCCGCAGGCGCGTGCGGGCAGCGCCCGCGTCGCCCTGCTGCTGCCGTTGCAGTCGAACGCGCTCGGCCAGGCGGCCGAGGCCGTGCGTGCGGGCTTCCTCGCAGGCCACGAACGCGACCGTGCGGGGATCGAGGTCGACGTGATTCCCAGCGGCGATTCGCCCGAATCCACCCTGGAAGCCTACGCGCGCGCCGTCCAGCAGAGCGACATCGTGGTCGGCCCGCTGGCCCGCTCCGCCGTGACCGCGCTGGCCACCAGCAACCTGGTCACAAAACCGACGCTGGCGCTGAACCACCCGCAACTCGAGCGGCTGCCACAGCGCATGCTGGTGGTCGGCCTGTCCCTGGAAGAAGAAGCGCGGCAAGCGGCCGACTGGGCGGCGCAGGAACATCCGGCCGGGCGGGCGCTGGTGCTGGGCGGACGCGCCGCCTGGCAGCAGCGCGTGGTCGGCGCCTTCGCGGCGCGCTGGTCGCAGCTGGGCTACAACCATGCCGCCGTCGAGCTGCCGGTGAACGACGGCTATGTCGACGGCAATGCGCTGGCCGAGCTGCGCGCGCGCCTCGACATCGACCGCCCGAATCTGGTGTTCGCCGCGCTCGACGCGGGCCAGCTGCGCCAGGTGCGCAGCGCGCTCGGCACCTCGCTGCCCACCTACGGCGTGTCGGCCGCCAATCCGGGCCGCGCGCCCGGCGTGTCGGTGCCCGAACTGGATGGCGTGCGCCTGCTCGACGTGCCCTGGACCGTGCAGCCCGACCATCCGCAAGTCATGCTCTACCCGCGTCCGCTCGACGCCGATTCGCTCGACATGCAGCGCCTGTACGCGCTCGGCATCGATGCCTTCCGCCTGGCGCGCGAGCTGGCGCAGCGGCCCGGCGCGGATTTCGAGCTCGACGGCGTGACCGGGCGCCTGTCGGTCCGCGTCAGCAATGGCGGCTGGACCCTGCGCCGCGACGAGGCGGCCGCCGTCTACCGCGACGGCATCGGTTTCGAAACGGCCACGGCGCGATGACATGGGGCCGCCGCGCCTGTCCGAGAAGCAGGCCCAAGGCCGCGACTGGGAGCAAGTGGCGCTGCGCCACCTCCAGCGCCACGGCCTGGCGCTGATCGAGCTCAATTTCACTTGTAAAGGCGGCGAGATCGACCTCGTCATGCGCGACGGCGACACGCTCGTGTTCGTCGAGGTACGCCAGCGCGCCGACACCCGCCACGGCGGCGCCGCCGCCAGCATCACCCCCGCCAAGATCCGCCGGCTGGTGCGCGCCGCCCAGGTCTACCTGCTGCGCCTGACCGCCCCCCCTCCCTGCCGTTTCGACGTGGTCGCCATCGACGGCGAGCGGCTCGAATGGATACGCAACGCCATCGAGGCTTAACCTCGGCTTAAGTGTAAGCAATTCTTAAAGCGCTTCGCCGCCTGTGCCGAGTACTGCACTATAATCTTCGGCTATGAATACTCAACGCATCCTCGCTCACTTCCAGGAGAGCGCCGATCTGAAACTGAAGTCGGCCGCTGCCCTGTCGCAACCTATTTCGCAGGCGATCGAACTGATGTTCAGTGCCCTGTCCAACGGCAACAAGATCCTCGCCTGCGGTAACGGCGGTTCGGCGGCCGACTGCCAGCACTTCGCGGCCGAGCTGGTCGGCCGTTTCGAGCGCGAGCGCTTCCCGCTGCCGGCGATCGCGCTGACCACCGACACCTCGATCCTGACGGCCGTCGGCAACGACTACAGCTACCGCGAGATCTTCTCGAAACAGGTGCAGGCCTTCGGCCAGGCCGGAGATATCCTGCTGGCCATTTCGACCTCGGGCAATTCGGCCAACGTGCTGGCTGCCGTCGAAGCGGCGCTCGAGCGCGAGATGCGGGTGGTGGCCTTTACCGGCAAGGACGGCGGCGCGCTGGCCAAGCTGCTGACCGACGCCGACGTGCACATCAATGTGCCGCATAGCCGTACCGCGCGCATCCAGGAAGTGCATCTGGTGGCCATTCACTGCATCTGCGACGGCATCGATGTCGCGCTTTTCGGAGGAGACGAGAATGAATAAACCCGGCCTGACCGCCCGCCCCTGGGCGAAAGCCGTCCTGTGTGCCGCACTGCTGGGCTCCCTGCAAGGCTGCGTGCCGCTGGTTGTCGGCGGCGCCGCGCTGGGTGCGGCCGCGACCATGGACCGGCGCACGCTGGGCGCGCAGACCGAGGACAAGGCGATCACGGTGAAGGCCGAGGTGCAGGTGCCGAAACTGGTCGGCAGCGCCGGCCACGTGAACATCGCCAGCTACAACCGCAAAGTGCTGCTGACCGGAGAGGTGCGCGACGAAGCCATGAAGGCGGCGGTCGAGCGCGAAGTGCGCGGCATCGAGAACGTGCAGGCCGTCATCAACGAACTGGTCATCGCCGGGCCGTCGAGCTATACCTCGCGCTCGTCGGACGCCCTGATCACCGGCAACGTCAAGGCCAGCCTGGTCGAGATGCAGACGATTTCGGCGACTTCCTTCAAGGTCGTCACCGAGCGCGGCACCGTCTACCTGATGGGCCGCGTGACCCAGCGCGAAGGAGATCTCGGCGCCCGCATCGCGCAGAGCGTGGCCGGCGTGCAGCGCGTGGTGAAACTGTTCGAGTACATGACCGAAGAAGAACTGCGTACGCAATTCCCGAAGAGCTCGTCGGTCGCCCTGTAATGGGATAGCCGGCGAGGAGCTGAGCCTATCGGGATAGGCTCAGCTCCCGCTTTTACACCCTCCCCCATCACCTTCCCCATCGTCATCGCCATCGCCATGAACG
>JBBWZO010000197.1:0-6765 GCA_039649125.1 Massilia sp.
CCTGGCCAGCGTGGTGGTCGTGGGCGCCACCATGGGCGCCATCGACGCCGGCCTGCTGGTACTGGTCTGCGCGGAAAAGGGCGACACCGAGCGCGAGGCCGATGCCCTGCTGGCCAAGCTGCTCGGCTACCGCGTCTTCTCCGACGAGGCCGGCAAGATGAACCGCAGCGTCAAAGACACCGGCGGCGCGCTGCTGCTGGTGCCGCAGTTCACGCTGGCGGCCGACACCCGTTCCGGTACCCGTCCCTCGTTCTCGCCTGCCGCCAGCCCGGCCGACGGCAGGCGCCTGTTCGACCATTTCGTGCGCCAGGCATGCGCGCTGCATGGCAAAGTTGAAACGGGTCAATTTGGCGCAGACATGAAAGTCAGTCTGGTCAATGACGGTCCCGTCACCATCTGGCTCCGTGTTGATCCGGTCGATATGGGGCGCTGAAACCCGTACCGCCCCGAGCGGTCAATACTATGGAGGCCCACCGGGAGTCTGCGATGAAAATCTGGAGTGATTCGTTTACTGAAGGCGGACTGATCCCGCCCGAATGCGCGTTCGCGGTCATCGACCCGAAGACGCATGTGCGCTTGTCGAACAACCGCAATCCTCACCTGGCATGGGAAGAGGTGCCGGCCGGCACCCAGTCGCTGGTGATCCTCTGCCACGACGCCGACGTGCCCACCGACGGCACCGACGTCAACCAGGAGGGCAGGGTCGTGCCGGAAGACCTCAAGCGTACCGATTTCTATCACTGGACGCTGGTCGACATCCCGCCCAGCCTGAAGTCGATCGCCGAAGGCCAGTTCTCCGACATGGTTACGCCGCACGGCAAGCCGGGGCCGAACGTCTCCTTCCTCGTCAAGAACGGCACCGAACACCAACTGCGCCAGGGCGTCAACGACTATACCGGGTGGTTCGCCGGCGACCCGGCCATGGCGGGCGAGTATTATGGCTACGACGGGCCATGCCCTCCATGGAATGACGAGCGCGTGCACACGTATGTGTTCACGATCTACGCGCTCGACATCGCCGAATTCCCGCTCGAAGGACGGTTTACCGGCCAGGAGGCGCGCCTGGCCATGAACGGCCACATCCTCGACGAAGCGCAGATCTTCGGCGTGTATTCGCTCAACCCGGAAATCGCGCCGACGCTTTCCGCTTAATTTTTTTATGTAAGCAACGCCCCGAGGTTCGGGCGTTTTTTTGAACCTCATGCACACTGACACCACGACGCGGATTGTCCTGATCCGCCACGGCGAAACCGCCTGGAACGCCGAGCGCCGCCTGCAGGGCCATCTCGATATCGACCTGAATGACGAGGGCCGGCGCCAGGCACGGGTGCTGGCCGGCGCGTTGGCGCACGAGCCCTTCGACCTGCTCGTGGCGAGCGACCTGGCGCGCGCCGCCAACACCGCCAAGGCAATCGGCGAGGTCTTGTCGCTGCCCCTGTTCATCGATGCGCGCCTGCGCGAGCGCTGCTACGGCGGCTTCGAAAGCTTGCTGTACTCGGAGATCGCGGAACGCTATCCCCGGGAATTCGCGGCCTGGCAGGGGCGCGACGTCGACGGCACCCTGCCGCCCGGCCAGAACCGGGGCGAAACCTTCCGCCAGTTCTACGACCGGGTGATCCCGGCGATCCTCGGCTGGGCGGCGGACAATCCCGGCAAGTCGCTGGTGCTGGTCGCCCACGGCGGCGTGCTCGAGTGCGCGTACCGGGCCGCCCTCGGCCTGTCGCTGGAGACGCCGCGCAACTTCAAGGTGCTCAATGCCAGCGTCAACCGCTTTACGGTCACCAACGGCAAGCTGGAATTGGTGAGCTGGGGCGAGGTCGGCCACCTGCAGCCCGTGGTGCTCGACGACGTGTAAGAGCGCGCTTTCACCCTGCGGTAAGCGGTAGGGGTCATCGAGGCCAACGGCCTCGATGACGGGTTCACCGGACGGCGGCACCCGGCAATTGGCGTTGCGGTGCAGCGGGCGCCGTCCACGCGTTCAACCGGCTGCGGCACTCGCGCCATGTCGACGTTCGTCGAACGCGTGGACGGCGCAACCGGCGCGTCGATGCAGGCTTTCGGGTGCAGCCGTCCACCCTACGTCCGCACAGTGGGTGCCAAGCCTCTTCACGATTTTCTTCCGCCTGTCCAGACACAATTCTCGCGTTCGCTACAGTTCGGGAAAAATTTGCCGTTTAATTGAGCAGCGGTTCAGGTAAAATAGCGGGTTCCCATCCACTCCTGTCCTGTTCCCGCTGTGCAAATCGGTCCTTATACACTGCGCAATAATGTCTTTGTCGCCCCCATGGCGGGTGTGACCGACCGTCCGTTCCGCCAGCTGTGCAAGCAGCTGGGAGCGGGCTATGCCGTGTCCGAAATGGCGGCGTCGAACCCGCGCCTGTGGGCCAGCGAAAAGACCAGCCGCAGGACAAGCCACGAAGGCGAGATGGAACCGAAGGCGGTGCAGATCGCCGGTGCCGATCCGCAGGACCTGGCCGACTGCGCCCGCCACAACGTCGAGCGCGGCGCCCAGATCATCGACATCAACATGGGTTGCCCGGTGAAAAAAGTGTGCAACAGCTGGTGCGGTTCGGCCCTCTTGCAGCACGAAGACCTGGTCGAGCGCATCCTGCATGCGGTGGTGGGGGCGGTGGACGTGCCCGTCACGCTGAAATTCCGTACCGGCTGGGACCGCCAGAACAAGAATGCGCTGCGCATCGCGCGCATGGCCGAAGAGGCCGGCATCCAGATGCTGACCCTGCACGGCCGCACCCGTGCCGACGGCTACAAGGGCGAGGCAGAATACGACACGATCCGCGCCGTGAAGGCGGCGGTGGCTATCCCGGTGGTGGCCAACGGCGACATCACGACGCCGGAAAAGGCGAAGTTCGTGCTCGACTACACGGGCGCGGACGCCGTCATGATCGGCCGCGCGGCCCAGGGCCGGCCCTGGATCTGCCGCGAGATCGACCACTACCTGCGCACCGGCGAACACCTGCCGCCGCCGCTGGTGGAAGAGGTGCGCGCCCTGATGAACGAACACCTGCCGGCGCACTACGCCTTCTATGGCGAGCACATCGGCGTGCGCAGTGCGCGCAAGCACATCGGCTGGTATGTCGAGGACTTGCCGGGCGGCGAAGAATTCCGCCAGCGGATGAATCTGTTGGAATCGACGGCCGAGCAGTTGGCGGCAGTCGATAATTTTTTCCGTTCGCAACTTCAACATGGCGAGCGGTTACAATACCGGCCCGCGCTGCCGGCCGAAGAAGCAATTGCGGCCTGAATATCAGTAGTAAAGCCAAGTAGTAAACGCAGTAGCAAAAACGCAGTAGAAAAAACGCAGTAACAAAAAAATAAAAACGATTTCGGGGACACCGCCGTTACCCTCGGCGGAGCAATCACTAACCAGGATGAAGCAGCAGACATGAGCAAAGAAAGTATCCAGGAAGTTGTCCAGAAAAGCCTCGAGGACTATTTCAATGACCTGGGCGAGCAAAAGCCATCGAACATCTACGACATGATGGTCATGACGGTCGAAAAGCCGATCCTCGAAGTGGTGATGACGCGCGCCGACGGCAACCAGTCGCACGCGGCCCAGATGCTGGGCATTAACCGCAATACTTTGCGCAAGAAACTGCAAGAGCACGGACTGCTCTAAGTTTATGCACCGGCAAGCTTGGCCGCGTGTGCGCGGCCGATAGGGCGCGCCGGGATGCTACACAGATTTTTATCAACAGTGGCCATTCCCATGATCAAACAAGCTCTCATTTCCGTCTCCGACAAGACCGGCGTGCTCGACTTCGCACGCGCCCTGTCTGCGCTCGGCGTGAATATCCTGTCCACCGGCGGCACCGCCAAGTTGCTGCAGGAAAACGGCGTGCCGGTGACGGAGGTTGCCGACTACACCGGTTTCCCGGAAATGCTCGACGGCCGCGTCAAGACCCTGCACCCGAAGGTCCACGGCGGCATCCTCGCGCGCCGCGATTTCCCGGAGCACGTGTCCAAGCTCGAAGAGCACGGCATTCCGCAGATCGACATGGTCGTGGTCAACCTGTACCCGTTCCAGGCCACGGTCGCCAAGGATGACTGCTCGCTGGAAGACGCGATCGAAAACATCGACATCGGCGGCCCGACCATGCTGCGCTCGGCAGCGAAGAACCACCGCGACGTGGTCGTCATCTGCGACCCGAGCGACTACGGCGTGGTGCTGGCGGAAATGAAAGGCACCGGAGAGACGGCCGGCGCCGTCAGCTACGACACCAGGTTCCGCCTGGCCAAGAAAGTGTTCGCGCACACCGCGCAGTACGACGGCGCCATCACCAACTATCTCACCAGCCTGGGCGAAGACAAGCAGCACGCCTCGCGCTCGCACTACCCGCAGACCATCAACATGGCCTTCGAAAAGGTGCAGGACATGCGCTATGGCGAGAACCCGCACCAGGGCGCCGCCTTCTACCGCGACATCGTCGCCGTGGATGGCGCGCTGGCAAACTACCGCCAGCTGCAGGGCAAGGAACTGTCGTACAACAACATCGCCGACGCCGATGCGGCCTGGGAATGCGTCAAGTCGCTCGGCGGCTTCCAGCATCCGGCCGGCTGCGTGATCGTCAAGCACGCCAATCCGTGCGGCGTGGCGATCGGCGCCGACGCGCTGGACGCCTACACCCGCGCACTGCAAACCGACCCGACCTCGGCGTTCGGCGGCATCATCGCCTTCAACGTGGAAGTCGACGGCCGCGCGGCCGAAGCGCTGGCGAAGCTGTTCGTCGAAGTGGTCATTGCGCCGGCCTTCAGCGTAGAAGCCCGGCAAATCATGGCGGCCAAGCAGAACGTGCGCCTGCTCGAGATTCCGCTGGGCGCCGGCCAGAACGCGTATGACGTCAAGCGCGTCGGCGGCGGCCTGCTGGTGCAGGCGCCGGACGCGAAGAACGTCGGCATTGGCGACCTGCGCGTGGTGAGCAAGAAGCAGCCGACCCCGCAGCAATTGCAGGACCTGATGTTCGCCTGGCGCGTGGCGAAGTTCGTGAAATCGAATGCGATCGTCTTCTGCGGCAACGGCATGACGCTGGGCGTCGGGGCCGGGCAGATGAGCCGCATCGACTCCGCCCGCATCGCCTCGATCAAGGCCCAGAACGCCGGTCTGTCGCTGGCGGGATCGGCCGTGGCCTCGGACGCCTTCTTCCCGTTCCGCGACGGCCTGGACGTGGTGGTGGACGCTGGCGCGACCTGCGTGATCCATCCGGGCGGCTCGATGCGCGACCAGGAAGTGATCGACGCCGCCGACGAGCGTGGCGTGGTGATGCTGTACACGGGGACGCGTCACTTCCGGCATTGACGGTTTTACCGTAGGGTGGGCACTCTGTGCCCACGCGGAAGCCGGATCTGTGGCATACGTCGACTCGTACTTGCAAACGCTGCGTGTCCACCCGGTCACCATAGCTGGTCGTTAACGTCTCGGTCAGCCCCCAGCTAACGCTGCGCCTCATTCCGCGTGGGCACGGGGTCCAACGTGGCCCGGCCCACCCTACAACTGTGGCATGCTTGTGCATGGTTTCCTCATGCCGTGTGACCCGTTTATTGTCGCGTTACCACTACGCATCGTTCCGCGTGGGCACGGAGTGCCCACCCTACTGTGTTTTTCCACAGTATTTTTCCCACGACCCTTGCTGGCCGGTATAACATTCGATAATGATTATTCTCGGCATCGACCCAGGCCTGCGCACCACCGGCTTCGGGGTTATTGAAAAACACGGCAGCAAGCTGCGCTACATCGCTTCGGGCACCATCAAGACCGGGCTGGAGGGCGCCTTGCCCCCGCGCCTGAAGATCATCCTCGACGGCGTGCGCGAGATCGTCGCCACCTACCAGCCGAGCTGCGCGGCCATCGAAAAAGTGTTTGTGAACGTCAATCCGCAATCGACGCTGCTGCTGGGCCAGGCACGCGGCGCCGCGATCAGCGCGCTGGTGGGCGCGGACCTCGAGGTGGCCGAGTACTCGCCGACGCAGATCAAGCAATCCGTGGTCGGCACCGGCAAGGCCGCCAAGCCGCAGGTCCAGGACATGGTGTCGCGCCTGCTGATGCTGCCCGGCCTGCCCGGCAGCGACGCCGCCGATGCCCTGGGCGTGGCGATCTGCCATGCCCACACCCATGACACGCTGGCGCTGGTGGGCGCGCTGGCCCCGCAGACGGCCCTGCTTCGCATGAAGCGCGGCCGCCTTGTATAAAAAGAAAGGTCAACCATGATTGGTCGTTTGTCCGGAATTTTGCTGGAAAAGACTCCGCCGCAATTACTGGTGGATTGCAATGGCGTCGGCTATGAAGTCGACGTGCCGATGAGCACCTTCTACAATCTGCCGCATACCGGCGAACGCGTGGTGCTGTTCACCCACCAGGCGATTCGCGAGGACGCCCATCTGCTGTTCGGCTTCGGCACCGCGAGCGAGCGCGCGCTGTTCCGCCAGTTGATCAAAATCACCGGCGTCGGCGCACGGACCGCACTGTCGATCCTGTCGGGCATGACGGTGGCCGACCTGTCGCAGGCGGTCACCCTGCAGGAAGCCGGCCGCCTCGTGAAAATTCCCGGCATCGGCAAGAAGACAGCCGAGCGGCTGCTGTTAGAGCTCAAAGGCAAGATCGGCGCCGACATCGGCGTGGTCGGCGGCGCGCCGCGCGACGACACCCAATCGGACGTCCTCAACGCGCTGCTGGCTTTGGGGTATTCTGACAAGGAAGCGCTGCTGGCCACCAAGAACCTGCCGGCCGGCTCGACCGTGTCGGACGGCATC
>JBBWZO010000253.1:0-6253 GCA_039649125.1 Massilia sp.
CCGATCAGCCGGCGGTCGGTCTCGAGCTGGGTTTCGCCGGGACCGCGCAGGCCGATACCACCCTTCTGGCGCTCGAGGTGGGTCCAGCCGCGGATCAGGCGCGTGGCCAGGTGCTGCAGCTGGGCCAGCTCGACCTGCAGCTTGCCCTCGTGGCTTTGCGCACGCTGCGCGAAGATGTCGAGGATAAGACTGGTACGATCGATGACGCGCAGTTCCAGGCGCCGCTCGAGGTTACGCTGCTGCGCCGGGGACAGTGCATGATTGAAGATGACGAGCTCGGCGCCGTCGGCCTTGGCCGCAACGCCGATTTCGTCGGCCTTGCCGCTCCCCACGAAGTACGCGGGATCGGGAGCGTTGCGCTTGGCCGTGATGGTATTGATCGGCTCCGCGCCGGCGGAGCGCGCCAGCAAGGCCAGCTCTTCGAGGCTGGCCGTGAAGTCGACCGCGCCAAAATCGACGCCGACGAGTGCGGCGCGCATGGTGGGGGTGCCGGGGGCGTCAGCCATCGGCCTTACTCAGCTTCGGATTCAAGGTTGAGATTGACGGCGCGGGCCGGGACGACAGTGGAAATGGCATGCTTGTACACCATTTGGGTCACAGTGTTGCGGAGCAGAACGACGTACTGATCGAACGACTCGATATGACCTTGCAGCTTGATCCCGTTGACCAGATAGATCGAGACAGGAACGTGCTCTTTGCGCAAGGCGTTCAGGAATGGGTCTTGTAACAGTTGCCCTTTGTTGCTCATAACAGCTCCGTAATGTTGTTGTAGTTTAAAAGTTGGAGGCAAGTGCCCCCTTTTCAAGTGCACGGGGCAAGATTCAACTAAGCGAACGATCGCCTTGTAGTTACTGTAACCTGTTTTGGCGCGCTATGTCGTACTGCTACGCTTAAGAAACAATTAAGACGGTCGCGAACAGCCTCGCCCCTGCTGCAGGGAATCTTGAGAAACCGTAGCGAGCGGCCGGCCTGGTGGTCGAGCCCCAAGGGGATGATGCTCGCTGTACTTGAGTACAGCGGGCTATCGCCTTGGAGGCGCAGACCGCCAGGCCAACGCGCAGCAGGTTTATCAAGATTCCCTTAGCCGCGGTCCTTGTCGAAAGGGTTCTTCCCGCTACGCAGTTCGATGCGCAGCGGCGTACCGATCAGGTTGAAGGTATCGCGGAAATGCTTTTCCAGGTAGCGCTTGTACGGCTCGGTCACGCCGTCGAGCGCATTGCCGTGGATGACGATGACCGGCGGATTCTGGCCGCCCTGGTGGGCATAGCGCATCTTCGGACGGGTACCGCCCTTGCGTTTCGGCTCCTGCTTTTCCACCGCTTCCTGCAGCGCGCGCGTCAGGCGCGGGGTGGACAGGTTGGCCGTGGCCGCCTTGTAGGCGTTGTCGATCGCCGTCATCAGCTGCTTGATGCCGGTGCCCTTCAGCGCCGAGATGAAGCGCATCTCCGCAAAACCCAGGAAGTCGAGCTTGCGGTCGATGTCGTTCTTGATCTGGTCGCGCTGGTCGCTGGTCAGGCCGTCCCACTTGTTGACGGCGACGACCAGGGCGCGGCCCGACTCCAGGATGAAGCCGGCGATGTGCGCGTCCTGCTCGGAGATGTCCTGCTGGGCGTCGAGCATCAGCACGACGACGTTCGCCTCGGACACCGACTGCAGGGTCTTCACGACCGAGAACTTCTCGATCGCCTCGAACACCTTGCCGCGGCGGCGGATGCCGGCCGTGTCGATCAGGGTGTACTGCTTGCCGTCGCGCTCGAACGGCACTTCGATCGAGTCGCGGGTGGTGCCCGGCATGTCGAAGGCGATCACGCGCTGCTCGCCGACCAGGGTGTTGATCAGCGTCGACTTGCCCACGTTCGGGCGGCCGACCAGCGCGATCTTGATGCCGCGGTCGGCCGGTTCCAGCTCTTCCTCGTCGGCAGGACGCTGGGCGAAGGCCGCGTCGAGGGCCTCGTTGACGAGGTCGTGCACGCCGTCGCCGTGCGCTGCGGAGATGACATACGGGTCACCCATGCCGAGCTCATAGAACTCGGCGGTGACGGAGGTGTACTTCATGCCCTCGGACTTGTTAATGACGAGCAGCACCTTGCGGCCGGACTTGCGCAGGAAGTCGGTGATCGTCTTGTCGTGCGGGGTCAGGCCCTGGCGGCCGTCGACGAGGAAGACGACGACGTCGGCCTCGGCCACCGCCTGCTTCGTCTGCAGCGCCATCTCGTGCAGGATACCGTCCTTGGCGACCGGCTCGAAACCACCGGTGTCGATGACCAGGAACGGCCGCTCGCCGATACGCCCTTCGCCGTAGTGGCGGTCGCGCGTCAGGCCAGGAAGATCGGCCACCAACGCGTCGCGCGAACGGGTCAGGCGGTTGAATAGGGTCGACTTCCCGACATTCGGGCGACCAACGAGTGCAATTACCGGCTTCATGTAGTTATTCTATTCGACCGCGATGGCGGTCACAGTTCCATTTTGTGTTTGAAAAATCAGGTTCGATCCGGCTACCAGCGGCGTGCCCGAGATGGCGCTGCCGTCGGTGGCGGCGCGCGCCAGGAAGGTGCCGTCCTCGCGCGACAGGAAGTGGATGTAGCCCTGGTAGTCGCCGACGGCGACCGCACGCCCGAACGACACCGGGGTCGACAGGCCGCGGAAAGCCAGCTTGTCGTTCTTCCAGGCACTGGCGCCGGCCTCGCGGTCGAAGGCGTTCAGCGCGCCCTTGTCGTCGGCGGCGAAGACGAAGCGCTGGTCGACGGCCACGCCCACCAGCGAGGACAGGTCGCGCGTCCAGCGCGGCGTGCCGGATGCGATTTCGTAGCAGGCGACGCGGCCCTGGTAGGCCACGGCGCAGACATCGGTCTCGAACACCGCCGGCGTGCCGCCGATGTCGGTGACGCGCTCGAGTTCGGTGGCGCCGCGCGCCAGGCCAACCTCGACTTCCCAGCGCGGCGCGCCGGTGGCCAGCAGGAAGGAGCCGAGCCTGCCGGCCGGCTGGGCGACGATCACGTCGGTGTTGTACACGACCATGCCCGGCGCGGTGCGCAGGGTCAGCGCCGGAGCCGGACGCTGGACGGTCCACTTCCGTTCTCCGGTGGCGGCGTCGATGCCGACGACGCGGTTATCGATGCTGCGCGCGACGACGATGCCCTGCCCCACGGCCGGGCTCGAGAGCAATTCGCTCGACAGCTGGCTCTTCCAGAGCGCCTTGCCGTCCATGTCGAAGGCCATCAGGACGCCGTCGGCGGCGCCGACGACGATCACGTTGCCGTCCGTGCCGACGCCGGCGGTCAGGTTGCTGCCGGCCTTGATGCGCCACATCTGGCGGCCGTCGGCGGCTTCGACGCGGGCGATGTTGCCATCGGCGCTGGCCACGATCACGGTATTGCCGGCCAGGGCCGGCGAGAACTGGTAACCCCGCGCCTTGCCGATGTCGAGCTTCCAGGCGGTGCGCACGGCCATCGTGCCTTTCAGTTCGACCAGCGGGGCCGGTTCGTTGCCCTTGGATTTAGACGAGAACGGATTGAGCGAGCTCAAGGTCGAGCAGCCCGTCATCAGGGCCAGGACACCGACACCAACCAGCTTACGGGTAATACGCATTTTTCTTTTACCTTGTTCTGAGTCTGTAGAGACGTAAGGGTCTAAAGGAGGCAAAGCCCGCGCCTGCCTGATGGCGGGCGCGGGCCGTCACATCGTGTTCGCTTACGCTGCAGCGTTCGGAGCCACTGCCGCGGCCGGGGCGGTGCCGCCGATGGCTTCGAGCTTGATGCGCACCAGCTGGCTGCCCGGATGCTTCGGACCCATGGCGGCCAGCGCGGCGACGTAGGCGTTGCGCGCATCGGCGATCTTGTTCTGCGCAACCAGCACGTCGCCCTTGCGGTCGGCCACTTCGGCGGCGAACTGCGGAAGGAAGCTGCCGTTCAGCAGCTTCATCGCGCCATCGTAGTTCTTCTCGTCGAGCAGGACGCCGGCCAGGCGCAGCTGGGCCACCGACTTGTATTCATCGTTGCCGTTGTCGATCACCCACTGCAGCTGGACCTTGGCCGTTTTGAGGTCGTTCGCCTCGAAGGCGGTCTTGGCGGCCGACAGCGCGCTCATCTGTGCATAGGCGGTGCGCTTGAACTTCGACTGGATGTCGCCGGCGATGCGTTGCACCTTGGCGTTGTCGTTGGCGGTGACCGAATCGGTCAGTTCGTCGTACAGCGCGGATGCCTCGACCGACTGCTTGCGCTGGTGCGTGTTCCAGAAGTTGTAGGCGGCGAAAGCGCCCAGCGCCAGGATCAGCACCCAGGTGATCAGGTTGCCGTACTTGGACCAGAAAGCCTTGAAGGAGGCTATCTGTTCTTGTTCTTCGAGGTCGTATGCCATGTCGTTCGTCTAGTGGTTATGAGTAGAAGCTATGAATCAGTGCTTCGATTAATTACGGGTGGTAATGAACGTGATCGTGGTCATGGTCGTGGTCGCCGATGATCGCGTCCACCACATGGTCGACCACCTTGTCGAAGGCGACGCTGGCCTGCTGCTGCTCGCCAGCTTGACCGGCAACTGCGCGCAGCGACTTCACCGCCGCGACCTTGTTCGCCACTTCGTCCTCGCCGAGGATGACCGCAAACGCCGCGCCGCTGGCATCGGCCTTCTTCATCTGGCTCTTGAAGCTGCCCGCACCCGTTGGCGTTGCGCAATGTAGCACAACATCCAGGCCGGCATCACGCAGGCGCTCGGCGAGGATGAAGGCCTGCACCTGGGCTTCTTCTCCCTGGTGCACCATGTAGACGTCGCACTGGCTCGGGGTGGCCGGTTCGCCCAGACCCTTCATCAGCTCGATGATGCGCTCGATGCCCATCGCGAAACCGACGCCCGGCGTGGCCTTGCCGCCGAACTGCTCGATCAGCGGATCGTAGCGGCCGCCGGCGCAGATCGTGCCCTGCGAGCCCAGTTCCTCGGTGACCCACTCGAACACGGTGCGGTTGTAGTAGTCGAGGCCGCGCACCAGGCGCGGGTTGACCGTGTACTGCACGTTGTTACGGTCGAGCAGCTTCTTGACGCCTTCGAAGTGCGCCAGCGACTCTTCGCCCAGGTACGACAACAGCTGCGGCGCGCCGTTCACCATCTCCTGCATGGCCGGGTTTTTCGTGTCCAGGATGCGCAGCGGGTTGCTGTGCAGGCGACGCTTGGCTTCGGCGTCGAGGATGTCGGCGTGCTGCTCGAAGTAGGCGATCAGGTCGGCGCGGTGGCGCAGGCGCTCCTCGGCGTTGCCGATCGAATTGAGTTCCAGGCGCACGTTCTGCAGGCCGAGGTCGTCCCACAGGCGGCGGCACAGCATGATCAGTTCGGCGTCGATGTCCGGACCGGCGAAGCCGACCGCTTCCGCGCCGAACTGGAAGAACTGGCGGTAGCGGCCGCGCTGCGGACGCTCGTGGCGGAACATCGGGCCCTTGTACCAGAGGCGCTTCGGGCCATCGTAGACCATGTTGTGCTCGAGCACCGCGCGCACGACGCCGGCCGTGCCTTCCGGACGCAGGGTCAGCTGGTCGCCGTTCATCGAGTCGGTGAAGGAATACATTTCCTTCTCGACGATGTCGGTGACGGCGCCGATTGCGCGCGCGAACAGGCCGGTTTCCTCGACGATCGGGGTGACGATCTTCTGGTAGCCGTAACTCTTGAGGATGGTCTCGGCGGTGTTTTCGAACAATTCCCACATCGGCGCGTCGGCCGGGAGGATGTCGTTCATGCCTTTGATGGCGACGATTTTTTCTGGTTTGGACATGTTATTAGCTCTGCTTTTGTAGGGTGGGCACCCCGTGCCCACGCGGAACGATGAGCAAACGAAACGCACGAAAGGCGTCAACGCGACGCATGCTTCCGCGTGGGCACAGCGTGCCCACCCTACGTTAAATCGCGACTTCGGTTTGTTTACCGTAATTCTTTTTCACATATTCCAGCACGATGTTCTGGAACTCCCCGACAATGCGCTCGCCGCGCAGCGTCGCCACCTTCTGCCCGTCGACGAACACCGGCGCGGCCGGCGATTCGCCGGTGCCAGGCAGGCTGATGCCGATGTTGGCGTGCTTCGATTCGCCCGGACCGTTGACGATGCAACCCATCACGGCCACGTTCATCGCTTCCACGCCCGGGTAGGACTTCTTCCATTCCGGCATCTGCTCGCGCAGGAAGGTCTGGATGTTGTCGGCCAGTTCCTGGAACACGGTCGAGGTCGTGCGGCCGCAGCCCGGGCAGGCGATCACCATCGGCGTGAACTTGCGCA
>JBBWZO010000282.1:0-21405 GCA_039649125.1 Massilia sp.
GTTGCTGGCGCCACGCGACTACCTGTCCACCTTCCTGAAGATCGGCACCATCGTGGCGCTGGCCATCGGCATCGTGCTGGTCGCCCCGCACATGCAGATGCCGGCCGTGACCCGCTTCGTCGACGGCACCGGCCCGGTCTGGTCGGGCAACCTGTTCCCCTTCCTGTTCATCACCATCGCCTGCGGCGCGGTGTCGGGCTTCCACGCGCTGATCTCGTCCGGCACCACGCCGAAGATGATCGAGAACGAGACCCACGCCCGCTTCATCGGCTACGGCGCGATGCTGATGGAGTCCTTCGTGGCGATCATGGCCCTGGTGGCCGCGTCGACCATCGATCCGGGCATCTATTTCGCGATGAACGCGCCGGCCGCGCTGCTCGGCACCACCGCCGAATCGGCCGCAGCAGCCGTGTCGAGCTGGGGCTTCGTGATCACGCCCGACGCCCTGACCCAGATGGCGAAAGACGTCGGCGAGCACACCATCATCTCGCGCGCCGGCGGTGCGCCGACGCTGGCGGTGGGCATGGCCAATATCCTGTCGAACGTGGTCGGCGGCCAGGCGATGATGGCCTTCTGGTACCACTTCGCGATCCTGTTCGAGGCGCTGTTCATCCTGACGGCGGTGGACGCGGGCACCCGCGCCGGCCGCTTCATGCTGCAGGACCTGCTGGGCGCTTTTGCCCCGGCCCTGAAGCGCACCGAATCGCTGCCTGCCAACCTGCTGGCCACCGGCCTGTGCGTGGCGGCCTGGGGCTACTTCCTGTACCAGGGCGTGGTCGATCCGCTGGGCGGCATCAACACGCTGTGGCCGCTGTTCGGCATCGCCAACCAGATGCTGGCCGGTATCGCCCTGATGCTGGGCACCGTCGTGCTGTTCAAGATGAAGCGCGGCAAATACGCCTTGGTCACCATCGTGCCGACCATCTGGCTGCTGATCTGCACCCTGACCGCCGGCTGGCAAAAGATCTTCCACGAGAACGTGAAGATCGGCTTCGTCGCCCACGCGCAGAAGTTCCAGGCCGCGCTCGACCAGGGGCAGGTGCTGGCACCGGCCAAGTCGATCGCGGAGATGGAGCGGATCATCTTCAACGACTACGTCGACGCGGCGCTGGCCGGCTTCTTCATGGTCGTCGTCCTGGCGGTGCTGTTCTACGGCATCCGCACGGTGATCAACGCCCGCAAGAGCGGCACCCCGACGGTGAAGGAATCGCCCTTCATCGCCGGCATCAAGCCACAGGTGCAGTAATGTTCGCCACGCTCGTCCAGGCCGGCAAGTACCTCGGGCAAAGCATGCGCCTGATGGTCGGCCTGCCGGAATACGACACCTACCTCGCGCACATGGAGCGCGAGCATCCGGGAAAACCCGTGATGAGCTACGAGGAGTTCTTCCGCGAGCGGCAGGAAGCGCGCTACGGCTCCGGGCGTAGCGGGGGCTGCTGCTAAGGTGATTTTCCGGGCCGGTGGCAACAGTGCCGGCCCGGGCACGCATGCCGTCCACCCTGCGTTCCGCCTCAAGGAATTGCATTAAAGAAACCTCACCAGCCTCCCGGCTTTGCGCCCACGCAAAGCCGCCCCTCTCCCTCCCACGTAATATTTTTCTTGCAGGAATTTGCATTTCTGCAAGGAGGGCATGCGTGTGCTGGTCGCGTATGCCCGCGTCGCCATGCTCCTGCACACCGCCTTCATGCCGAAATTCGAGCGTTCCAGCCTGAACCGCAAACTGACGATGATGTCGCTGCTGTCGACCGGCACGGCCTTGCTGTTCGTCTTTGTTGCCTTTGCCGTCTCTTCGGTGCACAAGCACCGCGAGGAGGCCGGCACGCAACTGTCCTCGCTGGCGGGTGTGGTGGCGATCAATAGTGCCGACGCACTCGTCTTCAACGACCGCAACCTGGCCGGCAGGTTGCTGGCAGCACTCAAGACCAACGAGGATATCTCGCTCGCCGCGCTCTATGACAGCCGGGGGCGCCTGTTCGCCGCCTACAACGCGCCTGCGCATCCGGGCGCGATGCCGCAGCCCACACTGGCCATTTTCGAGCAGGAGGCGCTCGCCGAGGCCAACCTGGCTGGCGGCCGCCTGTGGTCGCCGCACATGCGCGTGTACCTGCCGGTGACCGGCGAGCGCTCCCAGGTCGGCGTGCTCGTGGTCGAGGCGGACCTGCTGCCGATGTGGCACGACATCCTGCACAGCGTCGGCGTCGCCGGCGCGGCGATGTGCACTTCGCTGCTGGTGGCGCTGGTGCTGGCGCGGCGCTTTACGCGCAGCATCGCCGATCCGGTCACCAAACTGATCCAGACGGCGCAGAAGGTCTCGAGCAGTCAGAATTACACGCTGCGCGTCGCCCACCAGCGCAACGACGAGCTGGGCATGCTGATCGACAGCTTCAACGATATGCTGGCCCAGATCGAGGGACGCGGCGCCGCCCTGACCAACCACCGCGACGAACTCGAACGCCAGGTGAGCGTGCGCACCGAGCAGCTCGAGCGCGCAAAGAACGCCGCCGAAGCCGCGAGCCGCGCGAAGAGCGCCTTCCTGGCGACCATGAGCCACGAGATCCGCACCCCGATGAACGGCGTGCTCGGCATGACCGAGATGCTGCTCGGGACCAGCCTGACCGAGGCCCAGCGCAATTACACCCGCCTGGTGAAGCGCTCCGGCGAGCACCTGCTCGTCATCATCAACGACATCCTCGACTTCTCCAAGATCGAGGCCGGCAAGCTGACGATCGAGTACATCAACTTCAACCTGTGGGACCTGCTGGAAGACATCCATACGGTCTATACGCCGCAGGCCCACAACAAGGCCATCGCGCTCGACTTCGACATCGCCAACGACATTCCGGTGGCCATCTGCGGCGACCCGAACCGGCTGCGCCAGATCATGGCCAACCTGCTCGGCAACGCCATCAAGTTCACCGAGCAGGGACGCATCGAGGCGCGGGTGCGCGTGGCCGCCGAGGACAGCCAGTCCGTGATGCTGCGCTTCGAGGTGCACGACACCGGCATCGGCATTTCGCGCGAGGCGCGCAGCCGCCTGTTCGAAGCCTTTTCACAGGCCGACGATTCGACCACGCGCAAGTTCGGCGGCACCGGCCTGGGCCTGGCGATCTCGAAGCAGCTGGTGGAGCTGATGGGCGGTGCGATCGGCGTCGATAACGGCGCGCGCCAGGGTTCGGTGTTCTGGTTCACCGTCAGTTTCGACAAGCGCCGCGTCGACCCCGACGCGCCGGGCGAGCAGCAGCACACCCTCGACGGTATCCGGGTGCTGGTGGTCGACGAGAACGACACCAGCCGCATCGGCCTGGAGCGCCACCTGGCGGCCTGGAAGGTCAACTGCGAGGGTGCCGCCGGCAGCCTGGCGGCGATCGAGCGCCTGCGCAGCGCCGCCGCCACCAAGCAGCCGTTCGACGCCGCCATCATCGACATGGAGCTGACCCAGTCGAGCGGCCTGCTGCTGGCCACCACGATCAAGGCGGATCCCTTGACCCGGCCGACGCGCCTGATCCTGCTCAGCCCCGAGCGGCTGGCGGCCGATCCGGTGCAGCGGCGCGAGGCCGGCGTGGCCTACCAGCTGATCGAACCGGCGCGCGCGGCCGACCTGTTCGCCTGCCTGGGCACGCGTCCGCGCGGCGTCACCGCGCCGGCGCCCCAGTTCCTGCCTCCTCCCCCGAGAGCCGGTGGGAGCGGCGCTGGCGGCATGCGCCAGCGCCGGGTGCTGCTCACCGAGGACAACCCCGTCAACGTGGAAGTGGCCAAGGCCATGCTGGAGAGCCTGGGCCTGCAGGCGCACGTCGCCAACAACGGCGCCGAGGCGCTGGCCGCGGTACGGGCCGGCAGTTTCGAAGCGGTGCTGATGGATTGCCAGATGCCGGTGATGGATGGCTTCGCGGCCACCGCCGCGATCCGTCGCGACGAGCTCGACGCCGGCCGCCCGCGCACGCTGCCGGTCATTGCCATCACCGCCAATGCGCTGCAGGGCGACCGCGAAGCCTGTCTTGCCGCCGGCATGGACGATTACCTGTCCAAGCCCTTTAGCCAGGCCGAGCTGGCGGCGGTGATCGGGCGCTGGATCCCGCTGCCCCTCAGCACGACCGTGCACCACGACGAAGCCGCGCCGACGCTGCCGCCCGAAACCCGCGAGGTGATCCAGCGCGACGTCATCAATGCCGCGGCGCTCGACAAGATCCGTGCGCTGAGCCGCGCCGGGGGCGACGCGCTGGTGCAGAAGGTGGTTGCCGCCTACGTGGGCGACACACCCCAGCACCTGCATGCCTTGCGCCAGGCGGTGGACGGCAGCGACGCCGACACCGTACGCAAGGTGGCGCACAGCCTGAAGTCGGCCAGCGCCAACGTCGGCGCGGACACGCTCGCGCGCCTGTGCAAGGACCTCGAACAACTCGGCCGTAGCGCCGCCGTCACCGGCGCGGCCGATCTGCTGTCCGACATGGAACACGAGTTCCAGGCGGTCCGGCACTCGCTCAACGCCATGCTAGAGAAGGAAACATGATGCCAGCTTCCCCTGCCCCACAACGCGGTGTCGTGCTGGTCGCCGACGACGATCCGGTGATGCGCCTGCTAATGCTGGAAATGCTGCAGCAGGTCGGCTTGGAAGGTATCGAAGCCGAAGACGGGCGCCAGGCCGTCGAGCTGAGCTCGACTCACCGTCCCAACCTGATCCTGATGGACGTCGAGATGCCGCATCTCGATGGCTTTGCCGCCTGCCGCGAGATCCGCCGCGCAGAAGGCCCGGGGGCCTCGGTGCCGATCGTGATGGTCACCGGCGACGACGACATCGAAGCCGTGACCAGCGCCTACGAGGCGGGCGCCACCGATTTCGTCTCCAAGCCGATCAACTGGCCGATCCTCGGCCACCGCGTGCTGTACGTGCTGCGCGCCAGCGACGCCATCGCACGGCTGCGCATCGCCGACGCCCAGAACCGCGCGGTGCTGGCGGCGATTCCGGACACCTTCTTCCGCATGAACCGCGACGGCTTCTATCTCGATTACGAGCCGGGCCGGGGAAGGATGGAGCGGGCCCTGCAGGGCCGCGGCGCGGCCAGCCATGGCGCGGTGCCGTTTGCCAGCGAGCGCTGCGTCGGCCGCCATATCAGCGAAGTGCTGCCGAGGGAGATTGCCGCGCGCATGCTGGCCCAGCTGCAGGAAGTGCTGCGCACCGAACAGGTACGCTCGGTCGAGTACGAACTGGTGCGCTTCGGCGAAACCCAGCATTTCGAAGCACGCCTGGTCGCCACCGGCCCGTCCGAGGTGCTTGGCCTGGTGCGCGACATCAGCGAGCGCAAGCGCACCGAGGAACAGATCCGGCGCCTGGCCTATTGCGACAGCCTGACCGGCATCCCGAACCGCCAGGCCTTCCTCGAGACACTCGAACGCGAATTGCAACGCTCGAAAGTCGGCAACAAGAAGTTCGCCGTGCTGTTCATGGACCTCGACGCCTTCAAGCGCATCAACGACACGCTCGGCCACAACGTGGGCGACCACCTGCTGAAGATCGTCTCGGAGCGCCTGCGCGAGACCATCCGTCCGAGCGACCTGGTGTCCCGCAGCGAAGCGCTGCCGGGCGATGCGGCGCACGGCGTCGCGGAATCGTCCTCCTCGACCAATCTTGCGCGCCTTGGAGGCGATGAATTCACGATCCTGATTCCCGACCTGGAACGGGTCGAGCATGCGTTGAACGTGGCCCACCGCGTCAAGGAGGCGATGCGGCGCCCCTTCCTGATCGAAGGCCACGAGATTTTTGTCACCGCCAGCATCGGCATCTCGCTGTTCCCGGAAGACGGCGACGACTGCAATTCGCTGCTGAAGTACGCCGACACCGCGATGTACCACGCCAAGAACTGCGGCAAGAACAACGCCAAGCTGTACAGCTCATCGCTGACGATGCAGATCATGAGCCACGTGAAGCTCGAGGTCGGACTGCGCAAGGCATTGCAGAACGACGAGCTGTACCTGCTGTACCAGCCACAGCTGGACGTGCGCTCCGCGGAGATCGTCGGCGTCGAGGCCCTGGTGCGCTGGCGCCACCCGGAACGCGGCATCATCTCGCCGACCGAATTCATCCCGCTGGCCGAGGAGACCGGCCTGATCATGCCGATCGGCGAATGGGTGCTGCGCACCGCCTGCAACCAGGCCAGGGCCTGGGAGCGCCAGCTGCGCCGGCCGGTACGCATGGCGGTCAACCTGTCGGCCAAGCAGTTCAAGGACGAGAACCTGTCGCAGATCGTCCTGTCGGCCCTCGACGAGACCGGCCTGGACCCGAAGCTGCTGGAACTGGAGCTGACCGAAGGCACCCTGATGGACGATGCGATGGCGACGCTCGCCACGCTGGAACGCCTGCGCGGCATCGGCGTCTACCTGTCCATCGACGACTTCGGCACCGGCTACTCGTCGATGAACTACCTGAAGCGCTTCGACGTGCGCGCCCTGAAGATCGACCGCAGCTTCATCAGCGGCCTGCCGCAGGACTCGGAAAACGCGGCCATCACGCGCGCGATCATCGCCATGGCGCACGGACTCAAGATGGCGGTGGTGGCAGAAGGCGTGGAAACCGGCGAGCAGCTGCTGCTGCTCCAGCAGTACGGTTGCGACATGGTCCAGGGTTACTTCCTGGGCCACCCGTCGAACGCGGAAGCAATCACGCTGATGCTCGGCCCGCTGCCGGCGGCCCTGCCCGCGCGCTGAGGGCGGAACCGCTCACCTGCCCTGCGCCGGCGCCAGCGTCAGCGTGGTGCGCGCCGGTCCGGGCAGCAGCGGCACCGGCGCGGCGCGCACCCACTCGGCGTGGCCGCGCAGGAAGAACGGCGACAGCGGATGGCCGCTCTGCCCGCCGGGCATGTTGTACAGGCCCTCTTCTTCCCGCCCCGGCGACACCGTCATCCTCTCCGACTGGCCGAACTTCGGTCCGGCCACGCGCGGCATGTGAGCATCGCCCGCCAGGCGGTCCGGCGGCACCCCGAGCACGGAACCGAGCGCCGGCACCGCCAGCGCGATCGGATGCGCGAAAGCGGCCGTGTTGCGTGCCCCCCAGGTGGCTTGCGCCAGCGGCACCCCGTCCCGGTCGAAGTCGGCGATCACGCGGTCCACCGCCGCCAGCTGCACGTCGCGCCAGTCGCGCTGTCCGGCCGGCAGCCAGCCGGGCGGCGCTTCGTCGAGCAGGCGCGCCGCCACGGCCGGCCAGCGCGGATTGGCGGCGGCCATCGTTGCCTTCGGGTCGAGCGCCGCCATCCTGGCGTTGGCGCCGGCGAACAGCAGGTCGTGCAGCGCCCACATGAAGTTGCGCGCCAGCCGGTAGCCGACCGAATCGACGTCGGCGCGGCCGTTCCAGCTGGTGTCGAGCAGGCGGCGGAACTCGGCGCGGCGCGGGTGGCCGCTCACGGCCGCGGCGTCCAGCGCCCGCAGCGCGCGCTCGCGCCAGAGCGCAATGAACAGGGCGCGGTCGTCGAGCGCCACCGCGAACGCGCCGGCGACATCGGTACGGCCGCCGAGCCGGCGCAGACGCTCTTCCAGCTGGCGGCTGCGGGCGCCGAGGTCGAAACCGCCGTCGCCCAGCTGCGCGCCGGCCGGTCCCATCAACTGGCGGCTGTTCGCGGTCGACAGCTGGCCGCTCGCGGGATTGACCACGCGCGGGTAGTCCTCGGGCGCGAGCAGGCCGCGCCAGGGGGGCGTTCCGCCATCGACCGGCAAGGGGAAACTGGTCTCGATGCCGCCGCGGGCACGCTGCGGCAGGCGGCCGGCGATCGTCCAGCCGATGTTGCCGGCGGCGTCGCCGGCCACGAAGTTCTGCGCCGGTATGCCGTCGACGGCGGCCACCGCCAGCGCCGCGTCGAGCGTGGCCGCCTCTTCCAGGCGCAGGTGGTTCAGGTTGACGGCGCCGGGATCGTGCGCGACCCAGTGCAGCGCGTAGCCCCGGGGGCCCACCGTGCGGATCGGCCCGAGCGTGGTTTCGCGCACCACCAGGCGCTCGTCGGGCTGGCCTTTCACGCGCAGCGTTTCGACGTGTTCGGCGGGGCGTTCCCAGCCGTTCGGGGTGCGCACTTCCCCGGGACGCGCATCGTCCACGCCCAGTTCGACCAAGTCGAGGTAGTCGCCGTAGCTGTTGGTGAAGCCCCAGGCCACGTGTCCGTTGCTACCGGCGATGATGAGGGGTGGCGCACCGGGCAGGGTCATGCCGACCAGGCGCCGCTCGCCGCCGCGCCCATCCGGATAGGCCAGGGCCAGCCGGTACCAGATATTCGGCAGTTGCAGGCCGAGGTGCATGTCGTCGGCGACGATCGCAGCCCCGGTCGTGCTGCGGCTGCCGGCCAGCGCGTAGTTGTTGCTGCCGACCAGATGGTCGGAGTCGATGGCGGCCAGCCGCGCGCCCGGCGCAGCCCCACCCCACCAGGACGGCGGCGCCGGCGGCAGCGGCGCCGGCGGCGGTGGCGCCACGTCGTCCAGCGGCGCATCCCAGCGCGTCGCCTCGGGCAGCAGGAAGGCCAGCTGCCCGGCATCGCTATGCGCGCGCAGCCAGCCACGCGCCAGCTCGCGCGGCTCCTGGTTGCCTTGCAGGTCGATGTACATCGCCCACACCGCCAGCAGCGAATCCTCGGCGCGCCAGGGTGCGGGCGCCGCTCCGGTCAGCAGGTACTCGAACGGCCGGGCGCCGAGCGCACCCAGGCCGTGGTTGACGCCGGCGACATAGCGGTCGATGAAGGCCCGCTCGGGAGGCGCCAGCGTTGCCAGCGCACGCCCGGCGCGGGCGCGGAAGCGGTGCAGGCGGCGCGCGCGGTCGAGCGGCAAGGCGCGCGGGCCGAAGAGTTCGGCCAGCTCGCCGGCCGCGGTACGGCGCAGCAAGTCCATCTGGAAGTAACGCTCCTGCGCGTGCACGAAGCCGGTGGCGTAGGCGAGGTCCAGCCGCCGGCTGCCGCGCACCAGCGGCACCCCGGCCTCGTCGCGCGCGATCGTCACCGGCGCGGCCAGGCCCACGGCCTCGCGCCGCCCGTCGAGCTGCGCCAGGCTGGCGCGCAGCGTGAGCCAGGCAGCGAGCAGCACCAGCAATGCAAGCCCCGCCAGTGTCGCCAGGACGCGCCAGGTCCAGACCCGCCATCCGCGTGGCCGCATGTTTTCTCCGCTTGCTATTCGATCCAAATATCCTGCCAGAAAAACCACAGGGGCGAAAGCGCGGCATGGCGCCCGCATGGCGCTTGTGGCCCCGTCCGATTGGCGCGAATCGAGCAGTGTTCTGATTCTTGCGCTAAGCTCGGAACCAAAATGAAGCACACCGAGAAGGAGTCGGCCATGCGTACTTACATCGTTCTAACGGCGGCGCTCTTGCTGGGCGCCTGCGCTACCCCACAGGAGCGGGCAGCGCGCAAGCAAGCGGAAATGGCGGAAATGATCGCGGTCTACGGACCTGCCTGCGACCGCCTCGGCTACGCGCAGCAGTCGGACCAATGGCGCAACTGCATCATCAGCCTGAGCACGAAGGATGAGGTGCAGCGCTACGGCAGCTATCCAGGCTATGGCCCCGGATGGGGACCGAGGTACTGGGGTGGATACTGGGGACGGGGCTGGTAAGGTTCGGGCGCCACCCTTCCCTCGAGCGCGAGCCGATGCTCCGCTCCCGTGCGCCGCTTCGCTGCTCCACCGTCCACCCAGGTGCGGCGCCGGCAGTCCGTCGTCAGGAGCGGTGCGGCCTTTGTGCCGTCCCGGTGCCTGCGGCAGCTGCGGCAATGTCACGCAAGCGCTGCGCGCACGCGGCTTTCGTGACCGCCGTGTGCGAGGCCAGCATGCGCTCGACCAGCCGCTGCGCATGCGCCACCAGGCGCGGATGGCGCACGTCCGGCGGGTGCAGACTCAGCCGCATGAGCGGCGCCCGCGTCAGTAAGCGCGCAGCAAGGCTCGCGGCCAGGGGCGACAGGGCGCGCCCGGTGCGGTTGCGTGCCGTGTACACCAGCGAGGGCGAAAACACCGAGGTCCGCTCTTCCAGCAGGTGGAAGCGGGTGAAGGTCGTCGTGTAGGCGAACCCGAATTCCGGCAGCACCTTCCACGCTCCCTCCCCCAGCAGCCAGGCCGGCGCCACGAAGCCGGACACCGGCCAGCCGCGCGCGCGGAACCATGCTAGCCCGAGTTCGATACGGCGCCGCGCCTCGCTCCCTGGCAGGGCGGCGAACTCGCCTTCGCGCCGGGTATACACGCCGCGCAGGTAGCGTTCGCGCAGGCCGCCGGCCTGTTGTTCCGTGTCGAGGTGGGTGTAGCCGTGCAGGACCAGTTCGTCGCCGCATGCCAGCGCCGCATCGAGACCGGCGCGCAGCCGGGCCTCGTCGCCATCGCGCTCGTGGTAGCGCGGCACCACCAGCCAGCTCAGACGGATGTCGGCCACGCTGCGCAAGACCTGGGCCAGGCGCGCGCACTCGTCCCAGGTGGCGGGCGCCACGTCGTGGATGGACACGCACAGCATCGGCGCGCCGGACCGCTCCGGCGGCGACTTGGTGGGTAACTTAGTCGGTAACACAGATGCCCCTCGACCCCGGCTCGTCCTGCTCGCGCAGGCCGAGCACGGCGTGATAGCGGCGCATCACCTGGGGCAGGATTTCGTTCCAGTCGTAGCACTCGGCCGCCTTGCGGCGCGCGTTGGCGCCGAGGGTGGCGAGATTGCGCTCGTAGATGGCCTCGATCGCCCCGGCCAGGCTGTCCACGCAATTCGGTTCGGCCAGGATGCCGGTCTGCTCGTCGACCAGTTCGGCCACGCCGCCGCCCGTGGTGGCCACGACCGGCAGGCCGCACGCCATCGCCTCGAGCACGATCAGGCCAAAGGTTTCGCAGTCGCCGGGATGAACGAGCACGTCGCAACTGGCCAGCAGGCGCGCCAACTGGCGCTGGTTGCGCTTGAACGGCAGGTAGGTGATCTGCGGGTAGCGCGGCAATTCCATTCCGCTACCCACCATGACCAGGTGGTAGGGCCGGCCGAGCTTGCGCACCGCCTCGATCAGCAGCGGCAGTTTCTTCTCCGCCGTGAAGCGACCCGCGTAGACCAGCAGGCGGGCGTTATCCGGCAAGCGCAGGTGCGCGCGCAAGGTCTCGACCCGGCGCGACGGATGGAACACGCTCGAGTCGATGCCGAGCGGCTGATGGCGCGCATCGTGCACGCCGATCTCGTGCAATTGCTCCACCATCACCCGGCTCGGTGCCAGCACGAGGTCGAACTGGCGGTACAGGTGCGACAGGTACTTGCAGGTGACGCCCTCGGCCGTCTGGCCGAAGCGCGGCCGTACCAGGCGCGGCAGGTCGGAATGGTAGAAGGCAATGGCCGGCACGCCGAGGCGGCGCCGCATCTGCAGGGCAGCCCAGGCGCTATGGCCGGCGTCGCCGACTTCGATGATGTCCGGCCGCACCTGGCGCAGCAGCCGTGCGGGCGCCCGTATCGAGGTGGGCATGCGAAATCCGTTGATGCCCGGCAGCGCGAAAGCGGGCACGCGCACGAGGGTTGGTGCTTCGCCACCGCTGTCGACGTTGGGACTGAGGATGGTGTGCCTGACGCGGCCTTGCCGCGCCAGCCAGCGTGCCTTGGCATTGAGATAAGTGCTCACGCCGTTGCCTTCGGCGGCGTAGAACATCGTGATGTCGACTAAGTGCATGCTCGGGGTCCGCTTGAAGTGTGCCCACGATAGCAGCGGGCTTCGGACTCGGATTGCGCACACGCAAACGGCCACCGCCGCTTCGGGGCTACAGGGTTCTTGTCAGAACATTATGCGCTACGGCGGTCAAGCATGGCGCGCGCTATGGTGCCGGCATCGACGTACTCGAGTTCACCGCCCACGGGCACGCCGCGCGCGAGGCGGCTCACCTTCAGGCCGCGGGCCTTGAGCATCTCGCTGATGTAGTGGGCGGTCGCTTCGCCCTCATTGGTGAAATTGGTCGCGAGCACGACCTCGACCACGACACCGTCGGCCGCGCGGCCGATCAGTTTATCGAGGTGCAGGTCCTTCGGGCCGATGCCGTCCAGCGGCGAGAGCCGTCCCATCAGCACGAAGTACAGGCCCTTGTAGGTCAGGGTCTGCTCGATCATCATCTGGTCGGCGGGGGTTTCGACGATGCACAGCAGGCTGCGGTCGCGCGTCTCGTCGGCGCACATCTCGCAGACCTCGGTGTCGGCGAAGGTATTGCACATGGTGCAGTGGTGCACCGTGTCCACGGCCTGGTAGAGCGCGCGCGACAGCATCGCCGCGCCCTCGCGGTCGTGCTGCAGCAGGTGGAAGGCCATGCGCTGCGCCGACTTCGGGCCGATGCCCGGCAACCGGCGCAGCGCCTCGGTCAGGAAGTCGAGCGACTTGGACATCAGGCATGCACCCGCGGCAGTCGGGCGGTCATCAGAACGGCATCTTGAAGCCGGGCGGCAGGCCTGGCATGCCGGCAGTCAGGCTGCTCATCTTCTCGGCCGCGGTGGCTTCCGCCTTGCGCACGGCATCGTTGAAGGCGGCGGCGACCAGGTCTTCCAGCATGTCCTTGTCATCGGCCAGCAGCGACGGGTCGATCTGCACGCGCTTGACGTCGTTCTTGCAGGTCATGGTGACCTTCACCATGCCGGCGCCGGACTGGCCTTCGACCTCGATGAGGGCCAGCTGCTCTTGCGCCTTCTTCATGTTGTCCTGCATGGCCTGCGCCTGCTTCATCAGGCCTGCGAGCTGGTTTTTCATCATGGTAGGTTCTCCAATAAATCGATGGTAAGTGGGTGGGGTCAGCGGATCAGGCTGCCGGCGGCTTCACCGAGCCGGGCACGACGAAAGCGCCCAGCGTGCGTTCCATTTCCTGCACAAAGGGGTCGCCGGCCACGAGCGCTTCGGCCTGGCGCTGGCGCTCTTCGCGCGCCGCTTTCGCCTCGGCGCTCGCGGTGTACCAGACGGGACCGATTTCGGTCTCGACCGTGACCCGCTTGCCGGGGAAGCATTCCTGCAGCGCGGCCTGCAATTTTTCGCTGTTGCCGCTGGCACGCAGGGTATCGACCGGCACGCGCAGGCGGAACACGGCCGAATTCGCGTTGACATCGGCATCGGCATGGCAACTGATCAGTTCGGTCTGCAGCGCCAGCTGCTGCGACACGCCGCGCAGCGGCAGGGTCGCGGCCAGGGCCGGCCAGTTGCCGTCCCAGTCGAGCGCCGGGACCGGCGTGACCACATAGGCATGCGGCGGCGCGGCCGGGGCGCGCACGGCGGCCGGCGCGCTCACCGGCGCAACGGCGGCGGGCGCTTCGGCGGCCACGGCGGTGTCGTCCGAAAATTCGGTGACCCAGGACGGCGGCTCGTCGGCGCCGGCTTCCGCATACTGGCCCTGTGCCTGCGGGCGCGCAGCGGCCTGCGGCTGTTGCGGACGGTCCCAGGGCGGCACGGCGCCGGGACGCGCGGTGGGCGTGCCGATGCCTGCCGCAGGACCCGCCGCGGAACCCGGCGCGGACGGCGCCGGCATGCGTGCCGCCGCGCCGCCGGCCGGGCCGACATTGATCGGACGTGCGGCGGCCGCGGGAGCCGCAGGGGGTGGCTCGGCGGGCGCCGGGGGCGAACCGGCCGCCGGTGCGGCCGGCGCATCGGCGCCCGGACGCTTGGCCGGTGCGCGCTGGCCCGATGCGGCGCGCGCCGCTTCGAGCGCGGCGTTGATCGCGGCGCGCGCCGAATTCATGGCGGGAGCAGGGTTGGCCGCCGGCGGCGCGGCGGGACGCGGCGGCGGTGCAGGGGCGGCAGCGCCGGCACCCGGCACGCCCGCCTTGCCGGCGGCGGCCGCTGCCGACGCCGCCGCGCGTGGCGGGGCTGCCGCACGCGGCGCCGACGTCGATAACTGCGCGGCTGCCGGCGCGGCAACGCGCTCGGCGCCGCCCTGCCCCGGGCGGAAGGCCAGCATGCGCAGCAAGGTCATCGTGAAGCCCGCGTACTCGTCCGGCGCGAGGCCGATCTCGTTACGGCCGTGCACGGCGATCTGGTAGTACAGCTGCACTTCCTGGGGGTCGAACTGTTCGGCCAGGCGCAGGATGTCGGCCAGCTCCGGCAGGTCCTGGGGCACGGCCGCCGGCACCAACTGCGCCAGCGCGATCCGGTGCAGCAGGGTGCCGAGGTCCTGCAGGGCGCCGTTGTACGACAGGCTGCGGCTGGCCATCTCGTCGGCCACGGCCAGCAGGTCGGCGCCGTTTTCCTGGACCAGCGCGTCGAGCAGGCGCACCAGGTAGGACTGGTCGAGCGCGCCTAGCATGCCCTGCACCGCTTCCAGCGTGACGGCACCGGCGGCATAGGCGATGGCCTGGTCGGTCAGCGACAGCGCGTCGCGCATCGAACCGTGCGCGCCCTGTGCCAGCAGGCGCAGCGCGGGCTGTTCGAAGGTAACGCCTTCCTGCCCCAGGATGTTTTCCAGGTGGCCGACGATGTGGCCCGGCGGCATCTGCTTCAGGTTGAACTGCAGGCAGCGCGACAGTACCGTGACCGGGATCTTCTGCGGATCGGTGGTCGCGAGGATGAACTTGACGTGCTCGGGCGGTTCCTCGAGCGTTTTCAGCATCGCGTTGAACGCGTGGTTGGTCAGCATGTGCACCTCGTCGATCATGTAGACCTTGAAGCGCGCATTGCTGGGCGCATACACCGCCTGCTCGAGCAGCTGCGCCATTTCATCGACGCCGCGGTTCGAGGCGGCGTCCATCTCTATATAGTCGACGAAGCGGCCGGCGTCGATCGCGCGGCAGGCTTCGCACGCTCCGCACGGCGCGGCCGTGATACCGCCCTGCCCGTCCGGGCCGGTGCAGTTGAGCGACTTGGCAAGAATGCGCGACAGCGTGGTCTTGCCGACCCCGCGCGTGCCCGTGAACAGGTAAGCGTGGTGCAGGCGCCCGGTGTGCAGCGCATGCGTGAGCGCGCGCACCACGTGCTCCTGGCCGACCAGCGTTTCGAAGTTCTTGGGGCGGTATTTGCGGGCGAGGACTTGATAGGACATACTGCGATTTTACCGCAGTTGGGCGCCGCCGGGCACATTCCCGGCTGAGGAAGGCCGATGTCCCGGCACCGCCGGGGGGCGCGCGCCGGGGCGCTCAGGCGGCGGGCAGGAGCGGACGCCCGCCGCCGCCAACGCCGTTGCCCAGATGAAATACCGCCACAACGTCGGCCAGCATCTCGGCTTCCTGTTTCAGGGCGCCCGCCGCTTCGGCCGCCTCGCGCACCATGGCCGCGCTCTCGCGGGTGTCGCTGTCCATGGCACCGATGGCCGCGCTGACGGCGGCGATCCCCTGTGCCTGGGCACGGCTGGCGCTGCTGATCTCGCCGATGATGCCGGAAACGCGGTGCACGCTGCCGACCACCTCGTCCATCGTGCGGCCGGCCTGCTGGGCCAGCGTGCTGCCGGCGCTGACCTGGGCCACCGATTCCTCGATCAGGGTCTTGATCTCGCGCGCGGCGCCCGCCGAACGCTGGGCCAGGTTGCGCACTTCCCCGGCCACGACCGCGAAGCCGCGCCCCTGCTCGCCGGCCCGGGCCGCCTCCACTGCCGCGTTCAGCGCCAGGATATTCGTCTGGAAAGCGATGCCGTCGATCACGGCAATGATGTCGGCAATGCGGCGCGAGGAGGCGTCGATCGCTTCCATGCGCTCGACCACCTGGGCCACCACCTGGCCGCCGCGCGCCGCCACGCTGGAAGCGGAACCGGCCAGCGCATCGGCCTCGCGGGCGTGGTCGGCGTTCCTGCGCACGGTCGCGGTCAGCTCGGCCATCGAGCCGACGGTGGCGCGGATGGCGTCGGCCTGGCGTTCGGTGCGCAGGGCCAGCTCGGCATTGCCCCGTGCGATCTGGTGCGAAGCCGCATTTGTCGTATGCACACTGGCCCGGACGCTGGCCAGCGCGTCCTGCAGCAGGCGCACGACGTCCTGCAATGCGCGCCCGCTGTCGCTCGCAGCCGGCAACTGGGCGCGCAGATCGATGGCGCCGCCGGCGGCCCGCAGCGCCGTCACGGCGGCGCCCAGTTCGGCCGAGCGCAGCGCCTCGCGGCGCAGCTGGACGGCGAGGTAGCAGAGCACGGCCTCCTCGGCGACCACATAGCCGGCATGCACCAGCACGATGCCCAGCCCCGGCTCGGTCAGGCAGCGCACCCCGTAGCCGAGCTCCTGCAGGTAGCTGAAGGACAGGTGGTGCACGGCCGTGACGGCGGCCGCGGTGACGATCACGGTCCAGTCGCGATAGCACAGCAGGAAAGCGAGGACGACGAAGAGGCCGAAGTGCAGCTCGTCACGCCCGCCGCCCTGGTGGATGTGCAGCGCGCACATGACGATCAGTGCAATGGCGATGACGATGCGCGTGACGCGGGCGCCGCCGGCCACGAAGACGAGCACGGTCGGGATCAGCGCCGCCGGCATGCCGACGACCAGGGCCCAACCGAGGGTGTCGTGCATGCCTGACAAGCCGAGCGCCAGGACGAACATGGCCCACAGGATCATTGCCATCAGGCGGTCTGCCTGGCGCCAGGCGTGGCGCAGGGCTGCGTCGACGTGCGGATTCATCATTCCCGTCCAATCTGCTGAATTTATTGATAAGAGGAAAGATTACAGCAGAAAATGATGACACATGGAACCGATCGGCAACGATTTGGGATGATTTGCAATATTAAATGCTGAAATTGCGCACGAAAAACAATTGTTTTGTACATCAAACAATTGCCGAAAAGGCGAGACAGTGCGATACCCTGGCAAAACAGCGGGTGTGGATGGTGGTTGTGCGGACCGTGGGTGTGCGGACGGCCGATGCGAAGTACGAAGGGAGGGGGAGCGAGGAAAACGGAAGAGGCGAGCCTGATCTGCGGCACTTGCGGTGAACGGCTTTGGCTGCTTCGTTCCCGACCTGACCAGGTAAACCATGCCACAATGCGCAGGGGCCCGCCAGCGGCAATTATACCCGACCCCACCGGTTTTGGGGCCGGTTCTTGCAGCATCCGTCAGCGTTTGTTCAACAGCGCCAGCAAGGCGTGCGCGCCCGGTTCGGACGAGGCCGGATTCTGGCCCGTGACCAGCAGCCCATCCGTGACGGCATACGGCTGCCAGTCGTCGGCTTTGCTGTACTGGCCGCCATTTTGCACCAGCATGTCTTCGACCAGGAAAGGCACAACCTCGGTCAGGCCGACGGCCGCCTCTTCCGTATTGGCGAATCCCGTAACCCGCTTGCCTTTCACCAGTGGCGCTCCATCCGGGCCTTTTACCCGTCCCAGCACACCCGGCGCATGGCACACGGCCGCGACCGGCTTGCCGGCTGCGATCATCGTCTCGATCAGGCGGATCGAATCGGCGTCTTCGGCCAGGTCCCACAGCGGGCCGTGGCCTCCGGGGTAGAACACGGCATCGAACTGCCCGGCTTCCACGCCCGACAGTTTGACGGTGTTCGCCAGCGCCTGCCGGGCCGCCGGGTCGTCGCGAAAGCGCCGGGTGGCATCGGTCTGCGCGTCCGGCTCATCGCTCTTCGGGTCGAGCGGGGGCTGGCCGCCGGCGGGCGAGGCCAGCGTGAGGGTCGCGCCGGCGTCCTTGAACACATAATAGGGAGCGGCGAACTCTTCGAGCCAGAAACCGGTTTTCTTGCCGGTGTCGCCGAGACGGTCGTGCGAAGTCAACACCATCAGGATGTTCATCGGGCCTCCATGTGCGTCGTGATCGAAGCCGGAGTTTACCCGGAGCGAATCGACCGCGACGCACGCCAGCCGGCGTCAAAGACCCAGTTGCTGCCAGATGCCGTCGACGCGCGCCTTCACCTCCGGCGTCATCGCGATCGGCGTACCCCACTCGCGATTCGTTTCGCCCGGCCACTTGTTGGTGGCGTCGATGCCCATCTTGCTCCCCAGGCCGCTCACCGGCGAAGCGAAGTCGAGGTAGTCGATCGGCGTGTTATCGACCAGCACCGTGTCGCGTGTCGGGTCGACCCGGGTCGTGATCGCCCAGATCACCTCTTTCCAGTCGCGCACGTCGACGTCCTCGTCGACCACGACGATGAACTTCGTATACATGAACTGGCGCAGGAAGCTCCAGACACCGAACATCACGCGCTTGGCATGGCCGGCGTACTGCTTCTTCATCTGCACCACGGCCATGCGGTAGCTGCAGCCTTCCGGCGGCAGGTAGAAATCGGTGATCTCGCTGAACTGCTTCTGCAGCAGCGGAATGAAGACTTCGTTCAGCGCCACGCCCAGCACGGCCGGCTCGTCCGGCGGTTTGCCGGTATAGGTCGAGTGGTAGATCGGGTCGCGGCGCATCGTGATGCGGTCGATCGTGAACACCGGGAAGCTGTCCTGCTCGTTGTAGTAACCGGTGTGGTCGCCGTAGGGACCTTCGATCGCGTGCTCGAAACCGGACGGGTGGTTCGCATCCGGGTAGATATGCCCTTCCAGCACGATCTCGGCCGACGCCGGCACGCGCAACTCGCTCCCGATCGCCTTCGTCAGTACCGTGCGCTGCCCGCGCAGCAGGCCGGCGAACTGGTATTCGGACAGGCTGTCGGGCACCGGCGTCACGGCCCCGAGGATGGTGGCCGGGTCCGCGCCGAGGGCGACCGCCACCGGATACGGCTGGCCCGGATTGGCGAGCGCGTGTTCGCGGAAGTCGAGCGCGCCGCCGCGGTGCGCCAGCCAGCGCATGATCACCTTGTTCCTTGATAACACCTGCTGGCGGTAGATGCCCAGGTTCTGCCGCTTCTTGTTCGGTCCCTTGGTGATCACCAGGCCCCAGGTGATGAGCGGGGCGACGTCGCCCGGCCAGCAATGCTGGATCGGCAGCCTGCCCAGGTCGACGTCCTGCCCTTCCCAGACGATCTCCTGGCAGGGCGCGCCCTTTACTTCCTTCGGCGCCATGTCCCACACGGCCTTGACCAGGGAACCGAGCCCCATGATGTCCTTGAAACCGCGCGGCGGCTCCGGTTCCTTCAGGCGTGCCAGCACGTGGCCGATGCGACGCAGCTCGCCGACGCTGTCGGCTCCCATGCCCAGCGCCACCCGCTCAGGGGTGCCGAACAGGTTGGCCAGGACCGGAATGGTGTGACCCGTCGGTTTTTCGAACAGCAGCGCCGGGCCGCCGGCGCGCAGGATGCGGTCCGACACCTCGGTCATCTCGAGATGGGGCGAAACCGGGATGGTTACACGCTTTAGATCGCCATTTAGTTGTAATTGGGACATAAAATCCCGGAGATCGGAATATTTCATCAAGTTTTGCTTGTTTTTTCGGTTGCTTGAGGTTAATCAAATTGCGCGGCCAAGTGTTTGATTTGGCAAGGTATTGCTGAGCTAGCGCGACAAAAGTCAGATTCGAAAGTTATAAAGGACAGTCGTGCTAGTATTGACTTGGTATAAACGACCTCCTACAATCTGCCCTACTTGATGAGACGGCCGGGTTTTGCGACCAGATTGTAGCCGTTCTCATAACTTCACGGGGTCGGGGCCCCAAATGACATTTTAAGGAGTGTTTTCACTAGGCGTCTGCCTAATCCCCCGAGACAGTTGTCGAGCCACTGGACCCTCCCCACTGGGACCCGCGTCCAGCTGAAGCAAAGCAATGACGGCGTTTTGGTCTTCCGCACTGGAAGCCCTGACGATTTTTCTGATGCACGGCATTGGTACCTCCGCAGCGCCCGCGCGCCGCGACGGGATCCTTTTCGCCGCGACAAAGGGGACTTCGATGATCAATCGTTTGTTCGGTACGAGCGCAAGGTTCGTCCAATTGGCCAGCCAGCCAATCACGTTTTCACAAGTGAGCAAAACGGCGCGTGGTCTCTTGACCACCATGCAGCACACACTGACCGTATTCGGTCTCTCGGCGGTGGCGGTACTGGCCCTGCTCTACACCAACCCGGATGCCGCGAAGAAGGTTTCCGAACTGCTCCACCCCGAATCCGCCGCCGTACCGGCCGCCCCCACCGTCGCAGCCGTCGCCCCTGTAGCGACCGTCGAAGCCACCGCCGTCGAGACGACGCCGGAACACAGCCAGGCCACAGCCCCCGGCAACAGCAAGCAGCAGCAGCACGTCACCTCCTGGCTTGCCAAGCGCTACCGTGTCGCCGGCGATGCGGCCAACATGCTGGTATCGACGGCCTACACGACTGCGCACGAACTCAAGCTCGACCCGCTCCTGATCCTGGCGGTGATGGCGATCGAATCGGGCCTGAACCCGTTCGCGGAAAGCCCGATGGGCGCCAAGGGCCTGATGCAGGTGATGGACAAGGTTCACCAGGATAAATTCGAGGAAGTCGGCGGCGCCCAGGCCGCCCTGAACCCGGTCGCCAACATCCGCGTCGGCGCCCAGATCCTGAAGGATTACGTCAAGCGCACCGGCTCCATTGAAGGCGGCCTGAAGACCTACGTCGGCGCCGCCGACCTCGAAGACGATGATGGCTACGGCGCCAAGGTCATCGCCGAATACCGCCGCCTGAAGCAGGTCGCCAGCGGCAAGAAAGTGCCGACCCGGACCCCGCCAAGCCCTCCGCCGACGCAGATGGTCGTCAAGAAGGCCGAACCCGCGGACACGCCAAGCCCGTCGCCGGGTACCAAGACCGAGCAGGCCGTCACCGAAGCGCACACGGAAGCCCTGGCGGCCAACCTGTAAGGCGCACGCCCCTTTACTCCTCATGGCCACCGCCCGCGGTGGCTTTTTTTGTTGCCGCAACACATGCAGACGCGTAGACGTAGGTGGACTCCTGAATCCACGCGTCGGCGCATGCGCTGCCGCGGCACATCCGACAGCTTGTTAGCCCGTGCATGCCAAAGAGGAGCGCTTGCGGTGCGTTGATGCATCCGCCGTACGCGTAAACTCGGGAGTCCACCCTACATCTACGGCCTTCGATACGTTGCGGCAACAAAAAAGCCACCGCGCCGAAGGCAACGGTGGCTTCCATTCAGCGCGCGCTTGCGCACGCTCTATATATTACCGGCGCGCATCCGCCCCGACTTCTTCCGGGCGCAGTTTCGATGCCAGCTTGTCGAGCACGCCGTTGACGTACTTGTGGCCGTCGATGCCGCCGAAGGACTTGGTCAGCTCGACCGCTTCGTTGATGACGACGCGGTACGGGATTTCCGGGTGGTTCTTCAGCTCGAAGGCGCCCAGCAGCAGCACGCCGTGCTCGATCGGCGACAGGTCGGCCACGGGACGGTCGATCAGCGGGGCGATGGACTCGCGCAGCTCGACCGAGGTCGTGATAGTGCCGTTCAGCAGCGAAGAAAAGTATTCGCCGTCCGCCTTGTCGAAGCCGTGGGCGGCGCGGATGTTGTTGGCCACCTGGGTCGATGGCTCGTTATTCAGCAGCCATTGATACAGGCCCTGGAGCGCGAACTCGCGCGCGCGATGGCGCGGGGTGCGGTTCTTGCTCGGGTTGGCGTGGGTGGTCTTGTCGCTCATGTTCGTCCTTCTTACTCTTCTTCTTCCTC
>JBBWZO010000360.1:0-2717 GCA_039649125.1 Massilia sp.
CCAGGCCGGCCTGGTACAGGTCGGCCACGTATTTGGTCGAATCCTTGGCGTCCTGGTGGATGTAGAACACGACCGGCACGTCCAGGCCCAGTTTCACGTAGCGCGCCAGCAGGGCCGGCAGTTCGGCCTTGTCCTTGATGGCGGCGATTTTCGCCAGCTCGGCGTTCAGCGGGCTGATGCCCAGCGTTTCCAGGCGCGCTTCGTCCATGTAGCTGGCGTAAAAATCGCCGATCTTCTGGGTTTCGCTGCCGGCGGCGGCGTTCTTGTCGTTTGCTGCGCGTTCGATGATCGTGCGCAGTTGCGGCAGCGTGTCGTCGCGCAGCTTGGCGAACGAGCCCCAGCTCGATTTATCGGCCGGTATCTCGACGGTTTTGAGCCACTTGCCGTTCAGGTATTCGAAAAAATCGTCCTGTGGGCGCACGGACGGTTCGATGAATTCGGTGGCGATGCCGGACGACAGCACCGGCGTCTTGCGATTGTTGGCGGCAGCGCCTGCGCCGGTTTCGGCATGGGCGGCGCCAGCCACCAGCGCCAGCGTCAATGCGCTCAGCAGATGTTGTTTCATGTTGTCTCTCTAGTCGGTTGTTGGTGTTATGCCGATGGAAAACCGGCGCTCGTGGCGCCGGTTCGATAACGGTGTCCGCGCTTTCGGCCGGGCATCTGCATGACATGCATATGTCTGCATGTCGCCGCTTTCTGCCCGGCCGATCGGTGACTTTACCAGATCTTGACGCGATTTTCCGGCGCCAGGTACATCTTGTCGCCTTCCTTCACACCGAACGCCTCGTAGAAGGCCGGGTGGTTCATCACGGTGCCGTTGGCGCGGAACTGGCCCGGCGAATGCGGGTCGGTTTTCACCTGCACGATCTGCTGCGCTTCGCGCATCTTCGAACGCCACACCTGGCCGAAGCCCATGAAGAAGCGCTGGTCGCCGGTCAGGCCGTCGATCACCGGGGCAGGCTTGCCGCCCAGCGAAATCTTGTAGGCTTTGTAGGCAATCGCCAGGCCCGAGTTGTCGCCGATGTTCTCGCCCAGGGTCAGTTCGCCGTTGACGTTGTAGCCAGGCAGCGGGCTGTACGCGTTGTACTGCTTGACCAGCATGTCGGCGCGCTTCTGGAAGGCGTCGCGGTCTTCCTTGGTCCACCAGTTGCGCAGGTTGCCGTCGCCGTCGGACTGGCTGCCCTTGTCGTCGAAGCCGTGGCCGATCTCGTGGCCGATCACGGCGCCGATGGCGCCGTAGTTGACGGCGTCGTCGGCGCGCATGTCGAAGAACGGCGGCTGCAGGATCGCGGCCGGGAACACGATCTCGTTCATCGAGCTGCTGTAGTAGGCGTTGACCGTCTGCGGCGTCATGCCCCACTCTTCGCGGTCGATCGGCTTGCCCAGCTTGGTGATGTTGCGGTTGTACGCAAACTCGGAGGCGCGCTTGATGTTGCCCACCAGGTCGTCCTTGCGGATGGCCAGCTTCGAGTAGTCGCGCCACTTGTTCGGGTAGCCGACTTTCGGCACGAACTTGGCCAGCTTCGCCTGGGCTTCGACCTTGGTTGCCGGGGTCATCCAGTCGAGTTCATCGATGCTTTGCTTGTAGGCGGCGGTAACGTTCTTCACCAGCTCTTCCATGCGCGCCTTGCGCTCGGCCGGGAAGTACTTGGCCACGTACTGGCGGCCCGCGGCCTCGCCCAGCGCGCCTTCGACGATCGACACGCCGATCTTCCAGCGCGGACGGTTTTCGGCGGCGCCGGTCAGGGTGTTGCCGTAGAAGGCGAAGTTCGCGTCAACGAACGCCTTCGACAGGTAAGGCGAGTATTCGCGCAGCAGGTGCCACTCGAAGTAGGACTTCAGGGTGGCCAGGTCGGTCTTGGCCAGCACTTCGTTGAAGCCGGTCAGGTAGCTTGGCTGGGCAACGATCACATAGTCCAGCTTGTTGCCGACGCCGGCGGCGGCCAGCGCCGCGTTCCAGTCGTAGCCGGGGGTCAGCGCGGCCAGCTGGGCCACGCTCATCTTGTTGTAGCGCTTGACCGGGTCGCGGTTCTCGACCTTGGTCCACTGCACCTTGGCCAGCTCCGTCTCGAAGTCGACGATGGCCTTGGCCTGGGCGGCGGCATTCTTCTCGCCGGCCAAGGTGAGGATCCGGGCCACGTGCGCTTCGTACTTGGTGCGCGTATCGAGCATGCGCTTGTCGTCGAGCTTCAGGTAGTAGTCGCGGTCGGGCATGCCCAGGCCGCCCTGGCCGATGTAGGTCGCATATTTGGTGGAAGCGCGCGCATCCTGGCCGACGCGGATGCCGTACGGGGTCGGCACGCCGATTTTCGACAGGTGGGCCACCAGGCCCGGGATGGCCTTCTTGTCCTTCAGGGTGCGGATGCGCTGCAATTCGCTTGCCAGCGGTTTCACGCCGAGCGTTTCCAGGCGCGCTTCGTCCATGAAGCTGGCGTACAGGTCGCCGATCTTCTGGACGTCGGTGCCGGCCTTCTTCGATGGATCCTTCTGGGCCGCCTCGACGATCTCGCGCACGTGCGCCTGGCTGTCGTCACGCAGCTGCATGAAGGTGCCATGGCTCGACTTGTCGGCCGGGATCTCGGTCGCTTTCAGCCACTTGCCGTTCAGGTGGGTGAAGAAGTCGTCCTGCGGGCGCACCGAGGGGTCGATGTACTGGGTGTCGATACCGGAGATCGGTTGGCCTGCCACCGCGGCGGCCGGCTTGGCCGCTTGCGGCG
>JBBWZO010000365.1:0-19696 GCA_039649125.1 Massilia sp.
TCGTGTTCCTCGACGCCGTCGAACGCAAATGGGTCGAGGAACTGGGCGGCATGAACATCTTCTTCGTGTTCGAAGACGGGTCGATCCAGACCCCGCCGCTGACCGGCACCATCCTGCCGGGCATCACCCGCGACTCGTTGATCGTACTGGCGCGCGACATGGGTATCACCGTGCGCGAAGAGCCGTACTCGATCGACCAGTGGAAGGCCGACGCCGCCAGCGGCCGCCTGGTCGAAGCCTTCGCCTGCGGGACCGCGGCCGTCGTCACCCCGATCGGCAAGGTCAAGGGCCGCGGCTTCGAGGCGGCGATCGGCGACGGCGGCGCAGGTCCTGTCACCACCCGTCTGAAGAGCGCCCTGCTCGACATCCAGAACGGCCGCGGCGAAGACAAGCACGGCTGGATCCAGCGCGTGTTCTAAGAGACACGAAAAGGCAAGGCGTTCCGGACGGTGCGCGTGGCGCAGCGTCCGAACCGCCACCATCCTTCCCGCAGCGGCGCCCGCCGCTGCGGTTTCCCCTTCCACTCCTGCGCTTCTCCCGCCTGTGCGGCGTGCCGGCTTCTGCCGTGCCTGTTTGCCATCCAGCCGCGCCGGGTTATCATGCGCCGGACCCTGTCGGCCGCTTTTGGCCTGCCCCCGGACAAGACCCCATGCTCAAACTCAGCCTGGACGCCCTGCTCGCCGTCGACGCCATCGCCCGCCGCGGCTCCTTCGCCGGCGCCGCGAAAGAGCTGTTCCGCGTGCCGTCGACGATCTCGTACACGGTGTCGAAACTCGAGGAAGACCTGGGGGTGCAGCTGTTCGAGCGCTTCGGGCCGCGGGTCGAACTGACCGAGGCCGGCGCCGAGCTGCTGAAGGAAGGCCGCTACCTGCTGAAGGCGGCCGGCGACCTGGAACGGCGCGTGCGCCGCGTCGCCTCGGGCTGGGAAACCGAATTCACCATCGCGATCGATTCGATGCTCTCGCCCTGCGGCCTGGTGGACGACATCGCGGCCTTTTACGAAGTCGCCGACCAGACCCGCCTGCGCCTGCTGAAGGAAGAACTGTCGGGCACCTGGGAGGCGCTGATTGATCGCCGCGCCGATCTATTGATCGGCGCGGCCGGCTCGGGGCCTTCGGGCGGCGGCTACACGGCGGTTGCGCTGGGCAGCGTGTCGTTCGTGTTCGTGGTGGCGCCCGGCCATCCGCTGGCCGCGGTCACGCATCCCTTGTCGAAGGCCGACCTGGCAGCCTGGCGCGCGGTATCGGTCTCCGATTCGGCGCGCCAGCTGGAGGCGCGCACCGTCGGCCTGCTGTTCGGGCAGGACACCCTCGCCGCGCCGGACATGCAAACCAAGTATGCCTTCCAGCGCGCCGGCCTGGGTTTCGGCTTCCTGCCCGAACCCTGGGTGCGCGAAGACATCGAAGCCGGCCGCTTCATCGCCAGGGCGGTGGAGGAAGCGAAGCCGGACGAAACCATGTATCTGGCCTGGCGCACGGGGGAAGAAGGCGCGGCGCTCACCTGGTGGCGCGAACGCATGCGGGACGGCGCCGCTTTCGCGCGCATGCTGCGGCCGGCCTAGCAGAGATCCGCAAGGGCCGGCCCGTACTTCTTACTGCGGCAGGTCGAACAGCAGCACTTCGGCCTTGTCGCCACCAGTGAACGATACCGTTGCCTCGTCGTCGATGCGCACCCCGTCGCCCGCCTTCAGGAGCACGCCGTTGACGCTCACGCTGCCGAGCGCCACGTGGACGTAGCCGATGCGTCCCGCCTGCAGCGGGAAGCTGACCGCGTCGCCGCCATCCAGGATGCCGGCGTAGATCGATGCATCCTGGCGGATCGACACCGAGCCCTCGCGCCCGTCCGGGGAGGCGACCAGGCGCAGGCGGCCGGTCTTCGATGCGGGATCGAAGTGCTTCTCTTCGTAGCCGGGCGCGCGGCCGATCTCGTTCGGCTGGATCCAGATCTGCAGGAAGTGCACCGGCTCGGTGCGCGAACCGTTGAATTCGCTGTGCACCACGCCGCTGCCCGCGCTCATCCGCTGCACGTCGCCATAGCGCAGCACGGAACCGTTGCCCATGCTGTCCTTGTGCTCCAGCGCGCCCTCCAGCACATAGCTGATGATTTCCATGTCGCGGTGGCCGTGCGCATCGAAGCCGCGCCCCGCCGCCACCCGGTCGTCATTGATCACGCGCAGCGGGCCGACGCCCATGTGGGCCGGGTCGTGGTAGTGGCCGAACGAAAAGGTGTGCTTCGAGTCCAGCCAGCCAAAGTTGGCGACGCCGCGTTCTTCGCTTTTACGTACTTTCAACATGATGCGCTCCTTTTGTCATAGGCCGTTCGAAGGATTCGAATCTTGGCCTCGCTGTGCATGGAGACCATTATCGCGGGTTCTCCCCGCGACAAAAAGCGAGTAGTTTGCAGGCCTATCATCGAAATTTTCGAGCACCCTGTCGGGCCGCTCAGTCCGGCCCGTCACCTTCGGCCCGCATCGCCTCTCCGATCGCATAAAAATGCCCGCCCGCGACGTGGTGAATGCTGCGCCAGTCCGGGTCGGCGCTTTCGAAAGTCCAGCGGCCATCCCGGAACGCCCGCGCATCGGCCCAGGCGCCGGTCACCTCGCCGATGAACAGGTCGTAGGCCTGCTGGTTGTGCGGTTCCGGGACCAGGCGGCAGAGGAGCCAGGCGGCGCAGCCGGCCACGAAAGGCTGGTCCGAGCCCGCGACGCGGAACAGCTCGACGCCGGCATCCTCGAGCTTGGCCGGCTCGCTGGACAGGCTGCGGGTGCCGACGTCGTGCGTCAGCTGCAGCTGGCGCACGGTCGGGATCTGGATCACGAAGGCGCCGCTGGCCTCGACCAGGGCGCGCGTCCTGGTCGCCTTGTCGAGCACCACGGTGAGTTTCGGCGGCGCGAAGTCGAGCGCGCAGGCCCAGGCCGCGGCCATCACGTTGTCGACGCCGTCGTGGTGGCTCGACACCAGCACCGTCGGGCCATGGGTCAGCAGGCGGTAGGCTTTCTCGAGGGGGACGGGAAGGATGTTGTTGTCCATGCGTGCTCCGGATGATTCAGGCATAGCGCGCCAGTTCGGCGTCGGTGAATCCCGCGCGGCGACGCGCGTCGACGTTGAACGGCCCTTTCAGCACGGGCGCCTTGTAGCGCGCGGTCAGTTCGTCGTAGGTCGATGCCGGGTCGAGGCCGCGGCCCTCGCACAGGAAGCGGTACCAGCGGTTGCCGATCTCGACGTGGCCGACCTCGTCGCGCAGGATGATGTCGAGGATGCGCGCGGCCTCCATGTCGCCCGCCTGCGCCAGTTTCGCGCGCAGCGGCGGGATCGCGTCCAGTCCGCGCGCTTCCAGCGTGCGCGGCACCAGCGCCATGCGCGCCAGCACGTCGCCGCGGGTCTTGTCGACCATCTCCCACAGGCTGTCGTGGGCCGGGAAGTCGCCGTAGGCGTAGCCGAGCGCTTGCAGGTGCGCCGCCAGCATCGAGAAGTGGCAGGCCTCTTCGCCCGCCACGCGCAGCCAGTCGGTGTAGTAGGCCTCGGGCATGCCGGGGAAGCGCCAGAGCGCGTCCAGCGCCAGGTTCACGGCATTGAATTCGATATGGGCCAGCGCGTGGACCAGCATTGCGCGCCCTTCGAGGGTGGCCATCGAGCGCCTCCCGACCAGGCGCGGCGGCACCAGTTCCGGCCGGGCCGGGCGGCCGGGGATGGCGCCGTCCGCCTGCAGTTCGGCGCCGGGATCGACCGCCCAGTCGCCGCTGCGGTGCGCCTCGACCAGGGCAGCAACGCATTCGGCCTTCATCGTCGGATCAGTGTGGAGCAGGCATTGCAGCGCGCATGTTCGGAGCTCGAGCGCCATTCTAAAACCCATGGATCAAAAGGCGCAGTGTAGCAAATCCGCGCCGTTTTACCGTTCGCCCCGGTCGGCGGCCGGGGCGCCGTCGACCACGACCCGGTCGCGCCCTCCGTGCTTGGCCGCATACAACGCCTTGTCGGCGGCTGCGATCAAGGGCGCCGGTTCGTTCAGCCGCTCCCTGTCGAAGGCGGCGACGCCGATGCTCAGGGTCACATGCGGCTTCGCAGCCGCCGGCGCGTGGGCGAGGCGCAGCGAGGCCACGTGGGCGCGGATCGACTCGGCGTGCGCCAGCGCCTGCCCGGACGTAGTGTCCGGGAGGATGGCCGCGAACTCTTCGCCGCCGTAGCGGGCGGCGACGTCGGCCGGGCGCTTGAGCATCGCGGCGAACGCCCGCGCCACCGTGGTCAGGCAGGCGTCGCCCTGCTGGTGGCCGAAGTGGTCGTTATAGGCCTTGAAGGAGTCGATGTCCATCAGCAGCAGCGACAGCGCGCCGCCCTGGCGCTGGGCGCGCCGCAGTTCTCGCTCCAGCGCCACGTCGAAATAGCGCCGGTTGGCGATGCCGGTCAGGCCGTCGACGTAGGAGCGTGCGCGCAGCGCTTCGGCGTGGTCGAGCAGGCGGCGTTCGCGGTCGACCGTGCCGCTGACGTCGCGGATCTCGATCAGGCAGCGGCGCACGCCCGCTTCGGTGAACGGGGTGACGGCGATCGCCTGGTCGATGCGCGCGCCGTCGAAACTGCCCGCCTCGCGCAGGGGAAACGGTCCTTCGCCCGCAGCCGGCGCGATCGTCGTCGCCAGGCCCTCGGTCAGGGCGGCCAGCACCGCCTGCTCGACCCGCGAGCCGCGCAGGGCCGGAAACACATCGAGCAGCTGCTGGCCGCGCACGCGCGCCGCCGAGCGCCCCGAGCGCGGCACCAGCCAGCTGTTCCAGAGCAGGATGCGCCCATCGGCATCGAGCGCGATGACGCCGCACTGGACGAGGTTGAGGGCGCGGGCCGCAAGGTCGGGTTCGGCGGCGGATTCGGCGGTGGCGATCATGGTGGTCGTGGTCAAGCGGGATGCGCGGCCCGGGGCCGATGCGGCGTAGTTGCGGTTACCGCAGGCGGACCTGCCGCCGGCGCCCCGGCCGTGACGGCGCGCCGCGCCGAGCGACGATTTTACCATTTGGCAACTCTTCCCGCACAAAAAAAGCTCGTCTTGCATCAGTCCTGGGCGGACATGGGCCGGCTGGCGCTGGCCGGGCACTCGCGCGGCGGCGTCCTCTCGGCGGCCTATGCGGCGGACCATCCCGGCACGCTGAAAGGCGCCCTCAACTTCTCCGGTGGATGGAAACAGGATACCTGCGGCATGCAGGACATCAACCTCGACCTGTTCGCAGCGATCGGCCAGCGCACGGCGACGCCCGGCCTGTTCCTGTACGCGCGCGGCGACGGTTTTTATGCGGATGCCTCGATGCAGAAATATGGCGAGGCGTATCGCAACGAGCGGGTCGCCTTCCAGTTCAGGCTGTATGAGCTCAAGGGCGCGAACGGCCACCTGCTGTTCAAGCACGGCCGTCCCCTGTGGAGCAGGATGTGGCCGACTTGCTCGCGACGATCGGCCTGGCCGACGCACGCTGAGCGGGCCGCGCACGCCGAGGGTCTTGTCGTCTGTCATCAGACAATGCATGGGCGTGTAATCGCGAGGCTTTTCCAACCCGTATCCGCCCTGACCCGAACATGAATGCACCGACGCTCGCCACCCCGCCCCTGAAACGGCACCGCAACCTGGCCCAGGGCGTGGTCGCGCACCTTACCGACGGCATCAGGAACGGCAGCCTGAAGCCCGGCGACAAGCTGCCGACCGAGTCCGGGATCATGCGCCTGCTGGGCGTGAGCCGCACCGTGGTGCGCGAGGCGATCTCGCACCTGCAGGCGGCCCGCCTGGTCGAGACGCGCCACGGCATCGGCACCTTCGTGCTGGAGCCGCCTCCGCCCGCCCCCATGGCCATGCTGGGGCTGGATCCGGCGGCCGTGGTCACGATGCGCGACGTGCTGGCGCTGCTGGAACTGCGCATCAGCCTCGAGGCCGAAGCGGCCGCGCTGGCGGCGAGCCGCCGCAGCGACGAGCAACTGGCCGGGCTGCGCGCGGCGCTCGACAGCTTCGAAGAGTGCGCACGCAGCGGCGCCCCGACGGTGGAACCGGACATGCAGTTCCACTTGCTGATCGCGCAGGCCTCGAACAATCGCTATTTCCACGACATCCTGGGCCACCTCGGCACCAACATCATCCCGCGCGCGCGCCTGAACTCCGCCCGGCTGGCCCAGGACGCCCCGGCCCACTGCCTCGAGCGCGTGATCCACGAGCACGAGGACATTTACAGCGCCATCGCCCGGCGCGACCCGGAAGCGGCGCGCGCCGCGATGCGCACCCACCTGAGCAACAGCCGCGAACGCCTGCGCCGGGCGCAGAAACTGATCGAAAGCACCGAACCCGCTGCCTGAATCGAATATTTGCTTGGTCCACCTGCAACATTAACCGGACCAAACTAGGATTCGCCCGTTTGGAGCGTCTGACAACACCCAAAGGGCAAGGCCCTCCCGGATGTCGTGGGACGCTCGTCGCTTCGCCGCTGCCTGATTCGCCGCGATCGCCGCGCACGACGTGCCCGGCGCCCGCACGGCGATGCGCGCCCACCTCGACCGCGTAACGCGGACCTTCTCGCGCGGCTGAGCCGGGCAGGCAGGCGCCCCCACGGAAGCCGGCCCGGTCCGGCATCGCGCCCCTGCAAGCGATCCGCATGCGGGACGGGCCAGAGCGTTGCCGCTGCTTGCGGCTGTCAGCGCCCGCGCGGCGGGGAGCCAGATCCTGACTCCCCGATGTGATCGGACCACATCCTGCCCGGCGACGGGAGTTCCCGCGCATCCGGCCAGTGCGCGGGCTGCCACAGACCGGCGAGTTCGAGCGCCATCGCGCAGTGCAGGAACATTTCGCTGACTTCAATGAACAGCCCGGCTTTCGGCGGTCTGTCGTCGCCCCAGTATCGCAACAGGTCCGGACAGGTGCAGATCGAGGCGCGGCCGTTCACACGCAGGGTTTCCGGCACGCCCGGAATGAAAAACAGCAGGCCCAACCAGGGAAAGCGCAGGATGTTGTGAAAACTGTCGAGCCGGTTGTTGCCTGAGCGATCAGGCAGCAGCAGGTGCCTGTCGTCGAGCACGGCGACATGGCCGGGCGCACCGCCACGGGGCGATACATCCGAGGATGTGCTGCCGTCGCTGGCCGCCAGTACCAGGAAGGGCGACAGGCTGATGAACTGGCGGGCGTGGATGTCGAGATGGCCGAGACACTTCCTGACCGCTCCCGCCGAAGAAGCCTTGTAGAGGGAATGAAGCGTTTCCGTTTCGTCGATCGTATGGGAAGCCTGGTTTTGCATGAGAAAGGAAGGCAAAGCGTGCCTCGGAAGGACGATTCACCTTACCGGAATGGCGCCCCGCCTGCTTCTGCCTCTCGCTATTATGCAAAGCAGTTAACTGGTCGAGGCGATGCTGCTTTCCCGGGCCGGTTTTCCGGGCACTGCACAGCCAGGCCGGATGGGCATGCAGGCAATGGCCGGCCCGCAATACGGTGGCGCCGCTGCGTGAAATAACCTTTCATACAGGAGTCGTACACGAAATATCCTTTCATGTCGCAGCGGGAGCTGCGCACCGCAGGCGAATCGGCGCGCGATCGGCGGACAGGGTGCTAGGCTAGCCGGTACTTCGAACGGGCGGCACGTCCGGCGAAGTCTCTTCATGTCCTTTTGCAAGGAGCTGACCATGGACAACGATCCGAGCACCAATCCCCCGCACGACACGCCGCACGGCGCCTTCCCCGTCGACCGCCCGGTCGAGGCCCTGCTTCGTGACCACAATCTCGTGCGGCAACTGGCGGACCACTACCGCAACAGCGACAGCGTGGAGGTCAGGAAGCAGGCCGGCAGCCAGATCCTGCAGGCGCTGCACACCCACTCGCGCCTGGAGGAATCCGTGTTCTACCCGGGTGTGCGCGACGTCGACGCCGGCCTGATCGGCCATTTCGAACAGGAGCACTTGAAGGCCGACGACCTGCTCGCCACGCTGCAGGGCATGCCGATGGAAGACCCGCGCAGCGACCAGATGATGCGCGAGCTGCTCGACATGACCATGCACCACATGCAAGAGGAAGAGGAGCAACTCTTTCCGAAGCTGGAACAGGCGCGGATGGACATGACCCCGCTCGGCCTGCAGATGGCCGCCTTCGAGGCTAACCTCATCCATATGCAGGCGCAGGCCAGCGCGGCGCCGGCGCAGAGGTAGCCGGCAGACCAGGGTCGAGTTCCGCGGCGTGCACATGGATAGCATGGCCCCGAACAGCGACGGCCTCGGCCCGGCCGCCGTCTTCGGCGCCAGCAACTTCCCGCTGGCCTTCTCGGTCGCCGGCGACGATACCGCCTCGGCACTCGCGGCCGGCTGCCCGGTCGTGGTGAAGGCCCATGCGGCCCACCCGGGCACCTCGGAACTCGTAGGGAAAGCAGTACAGGCCGCCGTCAAGGCCGCCGGCCTGCCCGAAGGAGTGTTCTCGATGCTGCACGGCGACGGCCACACCATCGGCCAGGCGCTGGTGTCGCATCCGGCCATCAGGGCGGTCGGCTTCACCGGTTCGCGCCAGGGCGGCATGGCCCTGGTACGCACGGCCGCCGCGCGCGCGGAGCCGATTCCGCTCTACGCCGAGATGAGCAGCATCAACCCGCTGTTCCTGCTGCCGGGCTCGATGAGCGAGCGTGCCGTCCAGATCGGCACCGGCTTCATCGAGTCGCTGGTGCTCGGTTCCGGCCAGTTCTGCACCAATCCCGGCCTGGTGATCGCCCTCGAAGGCGAGCAGCTCGACGCCTTCCGCAACGCAGCGGCCACCGCGCTGCAGGCCAAGGTCGGCACCACCATGCTGCCCCCTGGCATCCACGCCGCCTTCAACAGCGGCGTCGAAAAGCTGGGCCGCGAAGAAGGCGTGACCGTGGTCGCCCGCGGCCAGGGCGGCGCCACCGTCTGCGCCGGCCAGCGCGCCCTGTTCGAGACCGAAGCCGCCAACTTCCTCGCCAACCCGGCGCTGGAACACGAGATCTTCGGCGCCTCGTCGCTGATCGTGCGCTGCCGCGACCTCGAGCGGTTCCGTGAAGTGGCCGAGCACCTGGACGGCCAGCTGACGGCGACCATGTTCCTGAACGAATCGGACCGCGCCGCCGCCCTCGCGCTGCTGCCGGTGCTCGAGCGCAAGGCCGGCCGCGTGCTGATCAATGGCTACCCGACCGGCGTCGAAGTGTCGCACGCCATGGTGCACGGCGGCCCGTTCCCGGCCACCTCCGACAGCCGCAGCACCTCGGTCGGCGCGAGCGCGAGCGACCGCTTCCCGCGTCCGGTCAGCTACCAGGACCTGCCAAGCTGGCTGCTGCCCGAGGCGCTGCAGGATGCCAATCCGCTGGGCCTGCACCGCATCAAGGATGGCGAGCTGGTCAAGGGCTGAGCTGCCGATGTGCCGGGGCATGCGTTCCCCGGCCATGATGTGAACGAACGCCCGGTTCCGTACCGGGCGTTTTTTTCGGCCTGTCCAGCGTGGGAACCAATCCGGGCTCCGCAGCGTCGAACCGGGACGTGGATTACTTCAGGATCTCGGCGCAGTAGTCCGGCGCGGTTGTTCGGCGTGGTCGTTCGGCACCGTCGTTCGCCAGTGTAGCCGCGCGCCGGGCCGCCGCGGATGCCGGCGGAGCCATCTGGCGCGCCGAAACAACAAAGCCTGCGGTGCGTCGCATGCCGTGTCGTGCGCGGCACGGTCCGATATATAGTGGCCCACTGTACGGTTCGCCGTGCGCCGCATCGGCTCGCTCCGTTTCGACGAGGGCGGCGGTGGCGGCGCGTTTCCAGCAGTCGCTCATCACTCTTCCGTCGCCATCATGGATGCTACCGAAGCACAGCGAATTGCAGCGCAGAATGCGGCAACCGCGGCAGCACGAAGCGCGGACACCACGCAGGCGGCCGCGCCCCAGCCCACGCTCGGCCTGCGCGAGGCGGTGGCCGTCATCGTCGGCGTCGTCATCGGCGCCGGCATCTTCAAGGCGCCCTCCATCGTCGCCGGGCTCAGCGGCAGTGCCGAAGCCATGTTCGGCCTGTGGGTGCTCGGCGGTATCGTGTCCCTGGTGGGCGCCCTGTGCTACGCCGAGCTGACCACCTCCTACCCCCACGCCGGCGGCGACTACCATTTCCTGCGCCGCGCCTACGGCCGCTCGGTCGCTTTCCTGTTCGGCTGGGCGCGCTTTGCCGTCATCACCACCGGCTCCATCGCCCTGCTCGGCTTCGTCTTCGGCGACTACATGCAGCAGGTCCTGCCGCTGCCCGGCATGGCGGCCGGCGCCGGACCGACCGTCTACGCCTTTGCCGTCATCGTCGTCCTTACCGTGCTGAACCTGCGCGGCATCCGGGCCGGCGCCCTTGCCCAGACCTGGCTCACCCTGCTCGAAGTCGGCGGCCTGCTGCTGATCGCGGGTGCCGCCACTTTTTTCTCCGGCAATCCGCCGCCCCAGGCGCCGCCCTCCGGCAGCGGGCCCTCCTACGGCATGGCGATGGTGTTCGTCCTGCTCACCTACGGCGGCTGGAACGAGGCCGCCTACATCAGTGCCGAAGTGCGCGACGGGCGGCGCAACATGGTGCGCGCACTCACCCTGTCGATCCTCGTCATCACGAGCCTGTACCTGCTGGTGACCTGGGCCTGCTGGCGCACCCTCGGGCTGCAAGGCATGGCCGGCTCGGAAGCGCTGGCCGCCGACGTCATGCGGGTCACCCTGGGCCCGGTCGGCGAAACCGTCATCTCGCTGCTCGTGGCGGTATCCGCACTCACCTCGGTCAACGCCACCATGATCGTCGGCGCCCGCACCGGCTACGCCATGGGCTGCGACTGGCCGCGCCTGGGCCGGCTCGGGCAGTGGGACGGACAGCGCGGCTCGCCGGCGCCGGCCATGCTGGTGCAGGGCATCGCCGCGCTGCTGCTGGTCGGGCTCGGGACGGCGTTCGGCAGCGGCTTCAAGTCGATGGTGGAGTTCACCGCGCCCGTGTTCTGGCTGTTCTTCCTGCTCACGGGCCTGTCGCTGTTCGTGCTGCGCCGGCGCGAACCGGACCTGCCGCGCCCCTTCAGGGTGCCCTTCTACCCGCTGCTTCCGCTGGTGTTCTGCGCAACCTGCGGCTGGATGCTCTGGTCCAGCCTGTCGTATGTGACCAGCCAGTCGCTCGGCGGCATGAACGCCGCCTGGATCGGTGTCGGGGTGCTGGCAGCCGGCCTGCTGCTGCTGCCCTGGCTGCGCACGCCGCCGGCGCGCTGACCATGACTGACCATCGAGCTTGCCATCATCTTCATCGTCCCACCAACCGAAGGAGAATATCGATGACTTCCCAATCCCGTCGTACGCTGCTCGGCCTCGGTGCCGCCGCGACCGGCCTGACCCTGCTCCCCGCCACCCGCCTGCTGGCCCAGCCGGCGACCACCGCGCCGGCACTCGACGTCCCCTACGTGCCCACGCCCCAGGCAGTCGTCGATCGCATGCTGAAGCTGGCCGAGGTCGGAAAAAACGACGTCCTGTTCGACCTCGGCTGTGGCGACGGACGCATCGTCGTCACGGCAGCCAAGATGGGTGCGCGCTGCACCGGCATCGACATCGATCCCGAGCGCATTGCCGAAGCAAAGGAAAATGCAAAGAAGGCCGGCGTCACCGACAGGGTGACCTTCCGCCAGGCCAACCTGTTCGATACCGACCTGTCCTCGGCCACGGTGGTGACGCTCTACCTGCTGCCGACCATCAACACGAAGCTGCGTCCGCAACTCTGGAAGCAACTGAAGGTCGGCTCGCGTGTGGTGTCGCACGCCTTCGACATGGGACCGGAATGGCCGCCCGAGAAAACCGAGACCGTCGACGGGCGGACGATTTATTACTGGACCGTCACGGAGGCGCAGAAGAAAATGGTCAAGAGCTGAGCGCGTGGGCTGACAAGCACGCGCCCCGCCGCGCTGCGTTCGCCAGCGATCGCGGAGTCCTGATGACGTCCCATCTCATGCGCTTTTTCTTGCGCTCACTGCTGCTTGCCAGCCTGCTGCTGCCCGCGCTTGCGCCGGCAGCGCCGGCGGCGCCGCTGCGCGTGGTCATGGACCAGAACTACCCGCCTTTCGTCCTGCGTAATGCCGATGGCGAACTGGAAGGCTACACGGTCGACCTGTGGCGCCTGTGGCAGCAGAAGACCGGGGTGCCGGTGCAGATGATCCCCGCGAACTGGGGCGACGTGCAGCCGATGCAAGAGCGCGGCGGCGCCGACGTCATCGACCCGATCTTCCAGACTGCCGACCGCGCGGCGCGCTTGGATTTCTCGAAATCCTACGCCACCGTCGCCACGGCCGTGTATGCCGATGCGTCGATTGGCGGCATACACGCGCTTACCAGCCTGAGAGGCTTCGAGGTCGCGGTCCGGGCCGACGATGCCTGCGCCGAGCAGCTGCGGCGCGCAGACGTGGGCAAGGTGCGCATTTTCCCGACCTACGAGAGCCTGGTCGCGGCCGCGGCCAGCCAGACATGCTGGCCGCTTTCGGTTGCGACTACATCCAGGGCTATTATTTTTCGCCGCCGGTGGCGCGCGACGCCCTCGAAAGGCAGATGGTGCATTGAAGGTGCGTCGAACCCCCGATCGTGCGTTGGACCTGGCGCGAAAGAGGCAATATGGCTGTTTCTGAACTGTGTTGAAGCCATTGGAGGATTTGCCCATGAGTCCGCAAGATTCCCTGCTGCTGCAAGATTTCCTGAACCAGCTGGTGCAAGCCGGGGGCGTCCCGAAAGACCCGGAAGCCGAGGCCATGATCGCGCGCGCCGTCGCCCGGCAGCCCGATGCCGCCTACCTGCTGGTGCAACGCGCCTTGCTGCAACAGCAGGCCCTCAACAATGCCCAGGCTGAAATTGCCGCCCTGCAGCAGCAGTTGCGCGGCAGCCAGCGCAGCGGCACGTCCTTCCTTGATCCGAATACCTGGGGCCATGGCGGCGCCTCGCGGCCGGGAGCGGCGGCGCATGCCGGGGGGGCCCAGCCGTATCCCCCTCAGCAGTATCCTGCTCAGTATCCTTCTTACCAGCAGGCGCCGATGCCCCGTGGCGGCTTCCTTGGCGGGCGGATGGGCGGAATGGGGAGCACCCTCGGCACCATCGCCTCGACCGCGGCCGGCGTGGCGGCCGGGGCCTTCCTGTTCCAGGGCCTGGGCAACCTGCTGGGAGGCGGCAACCACGACGGCAACGGCTTCCTCGGCGATTCGAACGCCTTCTCCTCGCTCACCGCGCCGCTCGACAACCTCACGGGCGACAACCCGTCGGACGACGCCTCGCAGAGCTTCGCCGACAGCGACGCCGGCAACTCCCTGCTGGACGACGCGGGCGCCGACAGTTTCGGCGACGATTCCTTCGATGGTGGTGGTTCGGACGACGGCCTGTTCGGCTAGGCATGCAGGGCGCCGCGGCGACTGCCCCGGGCACGACCCCGCGCTTCCCGAAAGACCGGCAAGCGCCCCGTCGTTCAACCGGCGTCGGAAACCTCGCGTCGGTTCAGAAGTCTGTTGAACGCGTGGGCGGCGCATGCGCCGCGTTAATTCAAGTGTCCGGGTGTAGCCGCACACCCTACGTCCTGCTGCAAGCGGGCCGGCTCAAGCCACCGGCGTCAGCAGCGGCTCGCCGCTGAAGTGCGCCACCAGGTTGTACCCTGCCGCCGATCGCAGCAAGTGCCTGCAGCCATCGGCGTCGGGCAGTTTGTCGATGAAATGGCAGGCGAAGCGCGCTGCCAGCCGGCCGCGTGCGTCAGGCGTCCGGACGCTGCCGAGGATCAGGATTTCCGGTGCCATGGGGCCTCGGGTATTCGGATGCCGATCCCGGCTGCATGCCGGAAGGTGCGTTCGCGTCGGTATGCCTTCGAGGGCTGGCGCCGGGGCGGGCAGGTAGGGGATAATGGCTACCCACTCCGCCTTCGCTCCACCATGACCCTGAAAATATCGCGGATACTCCACGCCGGCTATGTCTTCGAATGCGCCGGCGAATTGGGCAACATCCCGGGCTGCACCCGCATCGCCTTCGATCCGATCTTCGAGAATCCGTTCAGCCGCAACTGCCACGCCTTTCCCGCAGTGCGCTTCGACCACGAGCAGATCCGTCGGCAGTCCTTCGACGCCGTCTTCATCTCGCACTTCCACGACGACCATTGCTCGCTCGAGAGCCTGGACCTGCTCGACCGGCGCACGCCGATCCACATCTACTGCCTGTTCGAGGAACTGTTCGCGATGGTGCGGGAACTCGGCTTCGTGAACGTGCATCCATTGCAAATCGGCCTGCCGGTGCAGGTCGGCGCCATCACCGTGACGCCGCGGGCGGCGCTCGACGCCCAAGTCGATTCGATGTTCCACGTGGCGGCCGGCGGCCTGAACGTCCTGAATGTCGTCGATTCCTGGATCGACCCGGAAGGCCTGGCGGAACTTGCGGGATATGCGCCCTGGGACATGGTGCTGTGGCCGTTCCAGACCATGCGCGAAATCGAGGTGCTCTCGCCTTCGCGCGCGGTGCCCGCCCCACGGGAGCTGCCGGCGGACTGGATCGAGCAGCTGGCGGTGTTGAACCCGCGCTATGTCGTGCCCAGCTCCTGCCAGTTCCTGCAGGAGCCGTGGTCCTGGTACAACAATGCCTTCTTCCCGATCGGCTACCGGCAATTCGGCGAGCAGGTCGAGGCCGCGCTGCCGGGTGTGCAGGTGGTGCGCCTGGACCCGTCGCGCGCGGTGCTGCTGGACGGCGCCGGGCTGCGCCAGGGTCCACCCCTGGACTGGGTGATCCCGGTCGGCGAGCAGGACGTCGACTACCGCTACGACCCGCAGGCGGTGCCGCCTGCCACCGCCGACATCGCGCGTCGCTTCCCCGCCCTGAGCACGGCGCAGGACCGGCGGGTGCGCGACTACTGCCAGGCCGGCCTGCTCGCCGCGTACCGCGACCTGGAACTGGCCGATGATAGCTTCTTTCGCAAGCCGCGGGTCTGGCGCCTGAGCGTCTACGACCACACCGGCACGGCCGCGGTCCTGCATTACGGCGTGGAGGGCGACACCATCGCGCGGCTGCCCGACCATCGCGGCCCGGTGCACTGGACTACCGAGGTGTCCGGCGCCAAGCTGTACGCGGCGCTGGAGCTGGGAGAATCGCTCACCTCGATGTACATGCGCATCAACGACACGCTCTTCGATCCCCAGACGGAGCGTGACCTGCAGACGGCCGAACTGGTCGACGATCCCTTGATCCGCTGCCTGTTCGAGAATGCCTTCGGCGCTTACCAGGCCGCGCAGCTGCGCCGGCTGAAAGGAAATACATGAAGAATACGAGCCCGGCCACACTCCCCTTCCGCGCCACGCTCGACGAGGCCTGCGCCTGGCTCGCGGCGCAAACCGGCACGCCCTGGACCCTGGCGCGCCTGATCGACAGCGGCCTGACGCCCTACGTCTGGCTCGACTACGACCCCGACCATGCGGAGCTGTTCGGCGATGCCAACGGCGGATATGCGGCGCCGATCTTCTATGAGGCCGATACGCGCCGGCTGGCTGCCGGCAGCGAGGACGTACTGATCACGATGACGAAGGACGTCTACCGCCTGCCCGTAAAGCTGCCTCCACCCGGGTTCAGGCGCGCGCTGGACGCACTGCGTTTCCTGAAGAAGGAGATCGAGCGCCTGCCGGCGAAACTGGCGCGCGACGCAGCATTGCCCCCTTCGCCGCCGCCTTCACAAGCATTCGCAGCGACGACCGAATCAAAGCAGGGGATCGACAGGCAACAGGCCTGCGCCGCCTTCGGCGCGCTGGTCAGGATCGACCTGGACACCGCCCTGCTCGCGGCCGGCGGCATCTTCGGCGACGAAGGGTCTCGGATCAAGGGCAGTGCCCGCAAATCGAAGCACAAGGCCCTGTGGAATCCGGTGACGCTGGCCCTCGGCCTGAACGACGTGTACCGGGTACCGCTGCCGCGCCTGACCAAAGCCTTCGCCGGCCATGCTTTCCTGGCTCCCTGGCGCGGGGACTGGGAGCAGAGCCTGCGGCTGCTGGGAAAATAAGCGCGCCCTGAGCCCCGGCACGCGGCGCATCTATCCTGCCGCGGCAAACTGCGCCTTGGCCGCCAGCACGCGTCGCAGTGCCGCCTCCGGGTCCAGGCCCGACATCAGGAGGTTGATGACCTCCTTTTTTTCTTCCCCGCCGACCTCCTTGCAGGCGTCGCGGTGCGAACAGAACCAGGCGTACCAGGCCACGTCGGCGGGCCGTTCCTTGCGCGGCTTGAAGCGCCTCGGCACGCGTGCACGCGCATCCGCCGCGAACGCCGCCAGGGGCGCGTCCACGCCCGACCAGTCGTGGTTGGCGACCGCACGGCGCTCGGCCTCCCAGTCGCCCGCGTAGTCTGCGGGCGGGCGCATGCTTCCCGTATGCACCGCCAGGCAGGCCAGGTTGGGCAAGCCGCCAGCCCGGCAGAACTGCTGGACGAAGGCCAGCTTCATGCCGATCCCAAGCGGCACGGCCCGATCGACCGCCACGTCGCGCGGGTGCAGGTAGCGCGCCAGCGTGAGCAGGTCGGCATAGGAGACCGGCTCGCCGCCCCTGGTCCGGGCGTGACGCACCAGGGCGTCGACGAGTTTGACGCCGACCTCGATGTCGCCGTGGGTCAGTTGTGTGTTTGTATCGATGGATTCCTCCGATTCTATGCCTGAGGGCGCCTGACAACAGCTGCATGGCTGCGCTGCACCGTCGCACCGTACCAGACGACTGTTTTTCCACGGTGGCGCCTTCTCCGCGGCCTTAGCCAGACGTCCTGGTCGAACGCCGATCCGATGCGGGTTTGCAACTATTTTTCCTGCCGTCGCGACACGCGGATGCGCCCACCCAACACGGGACGCCTCAGTCGGCAATCGTGGTTTTCACTTAGTTGCAAATGATATCATTTACTGGTACAACCCATCTTGCGTATAGATCGGATGACCGAACCCAAAAAACCTGTGTTTCCCAGGCATTCGGGCGGGCCAATCCGGCACACGACTCACTGATACCTAAAACCAGAAGCTACAGGAGACACCATGAAACTCACCATGAAGTACGCCGCCGCGTGCCTGGCACTGTTCGGCAGCGCAATGGCTCACGCCCAGACCTACCCGACCAAGACGATCACGATGATCGTGCCGTTCGCAGCCGGCGGCCCGACCGACACCGTCGCCCGCCTGATCGCGCAATCGATGGGCACGAAACTCAAGCAGCAGATCATCGTCGAAAACGTGGGCGGCGCCGGCGGCACCATCGGCGCTGGGCGCGTGGCCAAGGCCACCCCGGACGGCTACACGATCTTCGTGCACCATATCGGCCACGCCACGGCGCCCTCGCTCTACCGCAAGCTCACCTATAACGCGATCGACAGCTTCGAGCCGGTGGGCCTGATCACCGACGTGCCGATGACCATCGTCGCACGTGGCAATTTCCCGGCGAAGGATATTAAGGAATTCCTGAGCTACGTGAAAGCCAACAAGGACAAGGTGACCTACGCCAACGCGGGTGTGGGCTCGGCCTCGCACCTGTGCGGCATGCTGTTCATGACCGCCATCGGCACCGACCTGACCACGGTCCCCTACAAGGGCACCGGCCCGGCAATGAATGACCTGCTCGGCGGCCAGGTGGACTTCATGTGCGACCAGACCACCAACACCACCAGCCAGATCAAGAGCGGCAAGATCAAGGCCTATGCCGTCACCACCAAGAACCGCCTGGCCTCGATGCCGAACCTGCCGACTCTGAACGAATCCGGACTGCCAGGCTTCGAGGTGGCGGTGTGGCACGGCCTGTACGCGCCGAAGGGCACGCCCAAGCCGGTGATCGACACGCTGGCCGGCGCGCTCCAGGTCGCCCTCAAGGATCCGAACGTGAAGAAGCGCTTCGCCGACCTCGGCACCGAACCGGTCGCCGAGAACCGCGCAACGCCGGCCGCCCTGCGCGCGCACGTGCAGTCCGAAGTCGCACGCTGGGCGCCGATCATCCAGAAGGCCGGCGTCTACGCCGACTGACATAGTCAACACAGCTTGAAAGCGGGACGGCGGCGCGATGCTTCGCGCTGCGCTCCCGCGTGCTGTCGTCGTACACGTTCCGCCTCCGGCGTCAAGGCAGGCGGAATAACAAGAAAAACCACAACATCGGCAACAAAAAAAGGGGACACGCCGTGCCATCAATCATTCGCCATCCAAAAGACTTCTGGATCGGCATCATCTTCCTGTTCTTCGGACTCGCCGCCGTCTACATCGGCAGCGACTACTCGATGGGTACCGCCGGCCGCATGGGTCCGGCTTATTTCCCGACCGTCCTGGGCTACCTGCTCGCCTTCATCGGACTGATCGGGCTGGTGCGCTCCTTCTTCCGTCCGGGGGAAAGGGTCGGCAAGTTCCATGTCAAGGCACTCGTGCTGATCCTGTCGGCCGTGCTCCTGTTCGGCTTCCTGGTACGTGGCGCCGGCCTGGTGCCCGCGGCCCTGGTCGTGATCGTGATGAGCGCCTACGCCAGCCCCAAGTTCACTTGGGGCGCCACGCTGCTGCTGGCCGTTGGCCTCGCGATCTTCGCCGTCGTCCTCTTCGTCAAGCTGCTGGGCTTGCCGATGCCGATCTTTGGCCCCTGGCTTGGAGTTGAGTAAATCACATGGAAATCTTTGCTAACCTCGGACTGGGCCTGGAAACAGCCTTTACCCTCTCCAACCTCGCCTACTGCCTGCTCGGTGTTTTTGTGGGCACCGCCGTTGGCGTGCTGCCGGGCCTGGGGCCGGTGGCCACCATCGCGATGCTGTTGCCGGCCACTTTCGGCCTGCCGCCGGTCGCCTCGCTCATCATGCTGGCCGGTATTTATTACGGCGCCCAGTATGGGGGCTCGACCACGGCGATCCTGGTCAACCTGCCCGGCGAATCGTCTTCGGTCGTGACGGCGCTCGACGGCCACGTCATGGCCCGCAACGGCCAGGCCGGCAAGGCGCTCGCCACCGCGGCCATCGGCTCCTTCTTCGCCGGTTCCGTCGCGACCGTGCTGCTGGCCCTGTTCGCGCCGCCGCTGGCCGACCTGGCACTGGAGTTCGGCCCGGCCGAATACTTCTCGCTGATGGTGCTCGGCCTGGTAGCCTCGGTCGTGCTGGCCAGCGGTTCGCTGCTGAATGCGATCGGCATGGTGATCCTCGGGCTGCTGTTCGGCCTGGTCGGCACCGACGTCAACTCGGGCCAGGCGCGCTACACCTTCGACCTGCCCCAGATCGCAGACGGCATCAACTTCGTCATCGTCGCGATGGGCATGTTCGGTATCGGCGAAATCATCCGCAACCTCGAACACGACGAGACGCGCGAACTGATGATGAAGAAGGTGTCGGGCCTGATGCTCAGCAAGGACGACTTCAAGCGCATCGCCGCGCCGATCTTCCGCGGCACCGTGCTCGGCTCGGCGCTGGGCATCCTGCCCGGCGGCGGCGCCATGCTTGCCTCTTTCGCGTCCTACTCGATCGAGAAAAAGGTGTCGAAGAACGCGGCCAATTTCGGCAAGGGTGCGATCGAGGGCGTGGCCGCGCCGGAAGCGGCGAACAACGCCGGCGCCCAGACCTCCTTCATCCCGATGCTGACCCTGGGCATTCCGTCGAACCCGGTGATGGCGCTGATGATCGGCGCGATGATCATCCAGGGCATCCAGCCGGGTCCGGCCGTGATGACCGAGCAGCCCACGCTGTTCTGGGGCCTGATCGTCTCGATGTGGTTCGGTAACTTCTTCCTGGTGCTGCTGA